>CAIMFT010000142.1 GCA_903840385.1 uncultured Holophagaceae bacterium | reverse complement strand
GCCGGGTCCGGCCGGCCGAGTGCTCACCCACCTGGGGGCCTGGAGCTACGGCCTCTACCTCATCCACCCCTTCACCATGAAGCTGGTGGAGCCGCACTTTGTCGGGCGCCTGGGCTTCAGCCTGGCCCTGGGCCTCGCCCTCGTCGCTGCGGCGGTCCTGCACCGCTGGGTGGAGGAGCCCGTCGGGCGCTGGGGGAGGGGCTGATCAGCTCCCGTCGATCCGGGCGTAGAAGCTGGTCCGGCGGAGGTTCTCCTCGACCTTGAAGGCCTGCTGCAGGGGCGGGAAGGCCCGCTGCTCGCAGTCCGTGCGCTCGCAGAGCCGGCAGGTGACGCCGATGGGCACCGGGGGCTGATCCAGGCGCAGGCCATCGGCGTAGATCAGCTCCTTGGCGTGGCCCATCTCGCAGCCCAGGCCCACGGCCTGCATGGCGTGCTGGCCCCGGTAGCCGCCCGTGTCCTTCTGCAGGGTGCGGGCGATGCAGAAGTACTTCCGGCCGTCCGGCATCTGGCTGATCTGGGTGCGGATGAGGCCCGGCGTTAGGAAGGCTGCGTGGGCGTTCCAGCGGGGGCAGGCCCCGGAGAAGCGGGCGAAGCGGATGCCGGAGGCGGAGAAGCTCTTCGAGATGTTCCCGGCGATGTCGATGCGCAGGAAGTGGAAGGGCACACCCTCCAGGCCCGGTCGGCGCAGGGTGGTGAGGCGGTGGCAGACCTGCTCGAAGCTGGCTTGGAACCGCCGGGTCAGGATGTCGATGTCGTAGCGCTCAGCGCGGGCCGCCCGCACGAAGGGCTCGTAGGGCATAAGCACGGCGCTGGCGAAGTAGTTGGCCAGGGCCACCCGCGCCAGGGCCCGGGAGGCCGGGGTGCGCAGCAGGGGATGGTCGGTGAGGCTCTCCAGGAGCTCGCCGTGTTCGAGCAGGGCCAGCTGGTGGGCCAGCTGGAAGCTGCGGCTGCGCTGGGTGAGCAGCTCTGAGAGGCTCAGGATGCGGCGGTCCGGATCGTAGCGCCGCAGGAGGCCAGGGCTCTCGGAGATGCGGTGGACCCGCACCTGGATGCCCCGGGCCTCGCAGGCCGCCACCAGGCCGGGGAAGGGGTTGTCCGAGTCCAGGGCCGCCCGGGCGCCCAGCTCCTCGGCGGCGATCTCCAGCTCCGGGAAGTGGTTCATGGCCTGCTGGATGAAGTCCCCGACCTCCTCGGAGGGCAGGCGGGTGGCCTCGGGATCGAAGCCCTGCCCATCGCTGAGTTTGGCCGCGAGGGTGCCCAGGCTGTCCTGGGCGTGCTGATAGGCGCGGTACAGCTCGAAGACCCCCCGGGCCAGCTGGGGGCTGTTCTGCACCAGCTCACGCACGTCCTGGGCCTGGAGGCCGTGCACCTCGAACAGGGGATCGCCGAAGGCCTCCATGAGGTCATCCGACAGGCGGAGGTCCTCCTCCGGGGCCAGGGCTTTGAGGTCCAGGTTGAACTGCTGGGCCAGCCGGATGAGCAGGGGGGCCGTGAGGGGCCGCTTGTTGCTCTCGATCAGGTTCAGGTAGCTGGGGCTGATGCCCAGGGCTTCGGCCAGCTGGACCTGGGACAGGCTTTCCTGGCGGCGAAGGAGGCGGATCTTGGCCCCGAGGCGGGCGGCTGGCTTGCTGGGAGGAGCGGAGGGCATGGCGCATTCCTTTACATCAATTTACAAATTCTATGATGACAATTGACAAAATTTTTCAGCTCAACCCCTATCAAATCAAGGGTTCATTGACTTCACTCAGAATAGGTCAATCTTTGACATTGTACCAGCCCCCAATCCTCCACAACCCACCCCAACCCTTCCCGAGGTATCCCATGACCCCCCGTTTCCCCATCCCCCCCCTTGAAGACGACTTCTCCGCCAACCGCTGGGAAGGCATCACTCGTCCCTACGGCTCCGACACCGTGAAGAAGCTCCGCGGCAGCATCCGCATCGAGCACACCCTCGCCCAGATGGGAGCCCGCAAGCTCTGGAAGCTCCTCCAGCAGGACGAGCCCACCCGTGCCCTCGGCGCCATGACCGGCGGCCAGGCGGTGCAGATGGCCAAGGCCGGCCTCAAGGCCATCTACTGCTCCGGCTGGCAGGTGGCGGCAGATGCCAACAGCTCGGGCCAGAGCTACCCCGACCAGAGCCTCTACCCGGCCAACTCCGTCCCCACCCTGGTCAAGCGCCTGAACAATGCCCTCCAGCGGGCGGACCAGGTGGAGCACGGCGAGGGCGGTGTCAGCCGCGACTGGTTCCTGCCCATCGTGGCGGATGCGGAGGCCGGCTTCGGCGGGCCCCTCAATGCCTTCGAGCTTATGAAGGGCATGATCGAGGCGGGCGCCGCTGGCGTCCACTTTGAGGACCAGCTCTCCAGCGAGAAGAAGTGCGGCCACCTGGGCGGCAAGGTGCTCATCCCCACCGGCCACTTCATCCGCACCCTGGTCGCCGCCCGCCTGGCCGCCGATGTCCTGGACGTGCCGACCCTGGTCATCGCCCGCACGGACGCTGACTCGGCCCGCCTCATCACCTCCGACATCGATGACCGGGACCGGCCCTTCCTCACGGGGGAGCGTACGCCCGAGGGCTTCCACCGCATCACCGGCGGCATCGAGATGGCCATCGCCCGCGCCAAGGCCTACGCGCCCTACGCCGACATGATCTGGTGCGAGACCTCCACGCCGGACCTGAAGGAGGCCCGCGAGTTCGCCGAGGGCGTCCACGCCGAGTTCCCCGGCAAGCTGCTGGCCTACAACTGCTCGCCCTCCTTCAACTGGAAGAAGAAGCTGTCGGACGAAGAGATCGCCACCTTCCAGCGGGAGCTGGGGGCCATGGGCTACAAGTACCAGTTCATCACCCTGGCGGGCTTCCACAGCCTCAACCACGGCATGTTCGAGCTGGCCAACGCCTACCGCACCGAGCACATGACGGCCTACTCCCGCCTGCAGGAAGCCGAGTTTGCCGCTGAAGAGCGCGGCTACACGGCCACCAAGCACCAGCGCGAGGTCGGCACCGGCTACTTCGACGAGGTGGCTCAGGCCATCAGCGGCGGCCTGGCCTCCACCCTGGCCCTGGTGGGCTCCACCGAGTCCCAGCAGTTCCACTAGCCCTGTATTGCAACGCAAGAAGGCCGGGGGAAAGCGCCCCGGCCTTCTTGCTGATTAGTGGGGAATGGCCCCCCTGGCGAAGATCTCCAGGAGGACGGACACGGCAGGGGGCAGGGTGTTGGGATAGCGCACCGACATGGCGATGGTCAGGCCCCCTTCGCCCACCAGGTTGAAGCGGAAGGGCCGGTCCTGCAGGGCCCAGCGGTCCGGGGCCACGGTCCACACCAGGACGGACCTGGGCTCAGCGGGCACGATGTGGAAGGTCTGCTCCTCGTCGGGGACCACCTGCCAGTGGCCCACAGGCAGACGCAGCTCCACCCGCCACCGGCCCTCGACCTGCTTGGCTTCGGCCACCAAGGCCTCGGAGCGCCGGGTGCCGACGGAGGTCTCCAGCTGCTTGGGGCCGGTGCAGGCAAGGCTGGAGAAGCAGAGCAGAACGGCTACAGCAGGGCTGCGTGGGACCATGGGACCCTCCCGGTGGGCCCACACTACCAGATGGGATGGGCTCACTCTGAGGTATAAAGAAGGGCTGAACGAACCATAGAGGTGCCCCATGACTGCCCAGACCCCCGATGCCATCCTGCAGGAGACCAAGCGCCGCATGCACGGCTCGCTGGAGGCCCTCAAGAAGGAGATGGCCACCATCCGCACCGGCCGCGCCAACGCCAGCCTGCTGGACAACGTCCACGTGGACTACTACGGCTCCACCGTGCCCCTCAACCAGATGGCCACCGTGTCCGTGCCCGAGGCCGGGATGCTGGTGGTGCAGCCCTTCGACAAGAGCGCCATCAAGGCCGTGGAGACGGCCATCATGAAGTCCGACCTGGGCATCAACCCCTCCAACGACGGCAATGTGATCCGCCTGCCCATCCCCATGCTCACGGAGGAGCGGCGCCGCGACCTGGTGAAGGTCCTGCATCGCCTGGGCGAGGAGATCAAGACCGGCGTGCGCAACATCCGCCGGGACGCCAACGAGGATGTGAAGCGCCTGGAGAAGGCCAAGGAACAGCACATCAGCGAGGATGTGGCGAAGAAGACCCTGGACGACATCCAGAAGGTCACCGACGCCCACATCAAAGAGATCGACGAGGCCATGAAGCATAAGGAAGCAGAAATTTTAAAAGTCTGATCGCTCCAGGTGCCCCCGCTTCCTGTCCTGCTCATCCTCATGCTGGCCGCCCTCCTGGCGGGCTTCATCGATGCCGCTGTGGGCGGTGGGGGCCTGATCACGGTGCCGGCATTGATGCTGGCCCTGCCCGCCGGGACCTCCCTCCCGGTCCTGCTGGGCACCAACAAGGTGGTGGCCGTGGCCGGCAGCACCATGGCCGCCGGACGCTTCCTCAGGTCCGGGACCCTGGCCTGGCGGGAGCTGCTGCTTCCCGTGCTGGCCTCGGGGGTGGGCGCTTGTGCCGGGGTCTGGCTCACCTACCGGGTCCATGCGGACTTCCTGCGCCCGGTCATGCTGGGCCTGCTGGTGGTGATGCTGGCCTTTACCCTCCTCCGGCCCGACCTGGGCGACCTCCATGCGCCGCGCTTCGGCCTCAGCCATCAGCGGGGCCTGGCGGCCCTCATCGCCGCCGCCCTGGGCTTCTACGACGGCTTCTTTGGGCCAGGGACCGGGTCGCTGCTGATCTTCCTGTTCGTGGCCGTGCTGGGGTTCGACTTCCTCCGGGCCTCGGCCCTGGCCAAGGCTGTGAACTGGGCCTCGAACCTGACGGCCATGGTCCTCTTTGTAAGCCAAGGTAGCTGGATTCCAGGTGTTGCGCTGGGTATGGCCGCAGCCAATGGCCTGGGGGGGTATCTGGGCGCCCACGCCGCCCTGACCCGGGGCAGCCGCTGGCTGCGGGGGGTCTTCATCGGGGTGGTGGGGGTCCTGATCCTTCGCCTCGCTTGGCAGATCATGCCTAGGTGACAATTAGGTAAAGAAAACCTATTTTCCGGTCGATGGACCAAGGCAGACTTACCTTAGGAGTGTTTCCATGCAGGAGGCCGGTCATTCGTCTGGAACCGGGGTCAAAGGTGACCTCGTCGGCCGTGCTGCGCCTGGGGACCTCGCAAAGGCCGAGGAAGTCTGCATGGGCGACCTGCTGGCCAAGACAGTTTTGGACGCTGTTGATGGGTTTGCCGTCATCCTCAACGCCCAGCGCCAGATCCTGACGGGCAACGCCCCGTTCCTGACGGCCATGGCTCAGGAGAACAAGGACCTCTGCCGCGGTTCCCGGATGGGCGAGGCCATGGCCTGCGTGCACATGACCGAGGGGCCTGACGGCTGCGGCACCTCCAGGGCCTGCACCCGCTGTGGCATGCTCGCGTCCCTCATCTCGTCCCGCGGGGAAGGCGTGGCCGCCACCGGAGAGTGGCTGGCCAGCGTTCGCCGGGGTGGCCGCCTGGAGGCCCGGGAGTTCCGGGTCCGCTCCATGCCCCTGGCGATCGGGGGCCACGGCCTGACCCTGATGACCTTCCAGGACACCAGCGCCGAGAAGCGCCGGGATGCCCTCGAGCGGGTCTTCATCCACGACCTGATGCAGTCCCTCAAGGGCCTCCAGTCCTGGTCCGAGATGCTCCAGGGTGCGGGCGCTGACCCCCTCCAGGTGGCTGAGCGGGTCATCGAGATGGCCGACCACCTGCGCTCGGAGGTCGAGTCCCAGCACCGGCTGCTGCAGGCCGAGTGTGGGGATGTTGTATCCGTGGTCCTGGAGGCCACTGCCGCCCAGGTCCTGGATGACCTGGAGCACTCCCTGGGGCCCGAAGCTGCTATGAGGCTGCTCCGGGTGCCCTCCAAGCTGGAAGAGCTGCCCCTGCGCACGGACCTCGTGGCGCTTGGCCGGGTGCTGTCCAACATGGCCCACAACGCCTTCGAGGCCATGCCCCTGGGGGGCCAGGCCTGTGTCTGGTTCGAGCTCCGGGAGGAACGGCCCACCTTCGTGGTCCAGAATCCCGGCTGCATGCCCCCCGAGGTGGCCGACTGCGTCTTCCACCGCTCCTTCAGCACCAAGTCGGACCGGGGCAGGGGCCTTGGAACCTACGGCATGAAGGTGCTGGGCGAGACTGTCCTGGGGGGCAAGGTGGGCTTCACCAGCACCTGGGAAACGGGCACCCAGTTCTTCATTGAGCTGCCAGCGGGTATGCTGATCCCTCGATGCCTGCCCACCCCCCCCGCCCCTTCAGCCGGGATATCTTCTTCCGAGCGCTGAGGTTCTTCTACCTGCTCTGGGGCGGGATGTTGTTGTCGACCCTGGCGCTCTATGGCCGGCTCCGGCTGCCCTCTCTCTTCTGGGAGTGGCCTGAGGTCTGCCGAGGCTTGATGGGCCCCTGGGGCCGCGCCCTCGCCCTGGGCCTCGGCCTGGTGATGTGTCTGGCGGCCCTGCTGGAGATTTGGGAGCTGGTGGACCGACTGCTGGTCCGCTTCATGGGCGAGTCGGAGCGCTGAGTCTCCGGGTCCCCTGCGGGGTGCCCCCGGAGGAATGCGCTTGGTGATTCGGGCGCTTTTGGCGATGCTGGAACCTTGGGCGTGAACCCTTTCCTGGTTCGGGTCATTCAGAATGCATCGGAGGCAGTGCGACATGGCTCATGTGGTTCGTGGATTCATCAGTGCGGGACTTCTGCTGGGTGCGGGAGCCCTGCCTGTGGCGGCCCAGAGCCTGGCCCTGCCGGCGGCGGACCCTGTGGGCATCAGCCGCAGCGGGGTGCAGGTTGCCTACGGCTACAGCCTGGAGGCGGCGGCCACCAATCCTGCCCTGCTGGCCTCCCTGCGGGAAAAGTCCGGAGCCTATGTCGCCGTGGGCCTGGAGATGGCCAGCAGCCAGCAGAGCCTCGAATCGAGCCAGAACAGCTTCTACAGCAGCGATCGGAACCGCGCCATCGGGGCCTTCGGCCTGGCGCTGCGGCAGTCGCCCACCCTCACCCTGGGCCTGAAGGTGGATGAGCCGTTCCTTCGCCATGGCCGCCTCTCCAGCGATGCCCCCACCCGCTACCTGGGCGATGGCCTCGACCTGGCGGCCCGGCGCCTGGAAGGCCAGGCCGCCTGGACCCTCAGCCCATCCCTGTCCGTGGGTGTGGGCCTGGGCGTGGCCCGCCTGTCCTACGGCTCCAGCACCGTGGTGCGCCTGGGCGTGCCTAATGCGACCACAGCCCTGACGGATGGCCTGGTGGAGCAGCGGATTGGGGAAACCGGCAACAAGGTGGTGCCCAGCTACTCCCTGGGCCTCCGGTGGGCCATCAGCCCCCGCTGGACCCTTGGCTTTGTCCACCAGTCCGGCCTCAAGGGCGACCTGGACCTCAAGGCGAGCTTGCAGGATGCACCCCTGGGCTACTACGCCAATGACGGCCTGAGCCTGGCCCCCCTCGGCACGGTCACCCGGGCCACGGCCCTGCTGGCGGCTTCCACGCTATCCGCGGGCAGCGGCACCCTGAACCTGCCCTCCCGGACCACCGTGGGCATGCGCCACCGGACCCACCCCATGGTCACCTGGGAAGCGGACCTCTCCTGGACTTCCGGCGGCCTGCAGATGCCCGGCTTCGCCACTGCCCGCACCTCGCTGGGAACCGCCACCGCTCCCGCCCAGCTCCCTCAGGGCAAGGGCCACCTGGGCGCCGGCGCCTCCACCGAGATTGAGCTGGGCAAGTTCTGGACCCTCCGGGCCGGCCTCTTTCTGGACCAGCGCAGCATCGACTCCAACCGCACGGAGCCCCTCCTTGGTGGCAGCCGCACGGCGGGCTTCTCCGTGGGTGCCGGCTACAAGGTCTTCGGCGGCGAGCTGAACCTGGGCTACCAGTTCCGGCAGAGCGAGGACCAGGACAGCCGCCAGCTGGACGGCGTCTGGAGCTCCACGGGCTTCCGCAACGTGGGGACCCGCCTCCGCGTCGAGAGCATGGGCCACCTGGTGGCCCTCGGGTTCAAGAAGACCTTCTAGAAAGCGAGTCCCCATGCGATTCCCCGGCCCCCATGCCTGCGAGGAGGCCCTCGCTCGCGGGGAGCTGCACACCCTCTGGATCGCCCCCGCCGCCTGGGGGCGCCTGTCCAAACTGGTCGCCGCCGCTCGCGAGGCCGGCGTGGTCATCCACCGGGAGCCCATGGAGGGCCTGGATCGGCGCAGCCCCGGGCAGCGCCATCAGGGCATCCTGGGCGAGGGGGGGGCCTTCGCCTATGCGGAGTTCGACGCCATTACCGCCCGGGTGGTGGAGCGGGGGCCTGCGGCCCTGGTGCTGGCCCTGGATGGGGTCACGGACCCCCACAACCTGGGGGCGGTCCTCCGCTCCGCCGCCGCTGCGGGCGTGGATGGGGTGCTCCTGCCCGAGCGCCGCTCCGCCGCCATCAACGAGACCGTGGTCCGCGCCAGCGCCGGCACAGCCGGTCGGGTGCCGGTCTGCCGGGTGGTGAACCTGGGCCGGGCCCTGGACGACCTGAAGCAGGCCGGGGCCTGGGTCTACGGTCTGGCCGCCGGGGAAGGCAGCCAGAGCTACCTGGGCGAAGCCTTTGACCGGGCCACGGTGCTGGTGGTGGGTGCCGAGGGTGAGGGGCTGCACCTGAAAATCCGCGAGCGCTGCGATGGCCTCCTGCACATTCCCATGCCCGGTGGTGTCGAGAGCCTCAACGTCTCTGCCGCAGCAGCGGTGGCCCTCTTCCGAGTGCTGGCGCGGCGCGGCGAAGGCGCCAGCAGCGGGTTGCCCGAGGAAGTTTTTCCTTGAGACCCCCGCTGTGCCGTGATACCTTTCGTATTCCCTGTCAGGGAAGCCCTGCCTCGCAGAGTGCCTGATATGGAGCCCCGTCAGGGACTCTTTTGGGAGGCTTTCCGGAGCATTGGGAAGCCACATTGACAAGCCCCGGGAGGGGCGACGGGAAAGCACGCCGAGATGGCCGAGTGGTTAATGGCAGCAGACTGTAAATCTGCCACGCATCGCGTTACGGAGGTTCGAATCCTTCTCTCGGCACCAATCCCCGGCAGGATCGGGGATTTCTGTCCCGTCTTTACCTTCCACCGCGGGAATAGCTCAGTTGGTAGAGCGTCAGCCTTCCAAGCTGAATGTCGCGGGTTCGAACCCCGTTTCCCGCTCCATCCTCCCTCGTCCGCCGGACCACTCCGGTGAGGCGGCAAGGTTCAAGGCCCACATAGCTCAGTGGTAGAGCACTTCCTTGGTAAGGAAGAGGTCACCGGTTCAAGCCCGGTTGTGGGCTCCACCCTTACATTTCGTTCCCCCCCTTTCTTCTCTCCCACCATCCAGGAGGCATTTGTGGCCAAAGAGAAATTTGATCGTTCCAAGACGCACGTCAACATCGGCACCATCGGACACGTGGATCACGGCAAGACCACGCTGACCGCCGCCATCACCTACGTGCTCTCCAAGAAGTTCGGTGGCGAGACCAAGTCCTACGACCAGATCGACTCCGCTCCGGAGGAGAAGGCCCGCGGGATCACGATTAACACCGCCCACGTCGAGTACCAGACCGAGAAGCGCCACTACGCGCACGTCGACTGCCCCGGCCACGCTGACTACATCAAGAACATGATCACGGGCGCTGCCCAGATGGACGGCGCGATCCTGGTCGTGGCTGCCACCGACGGCCCCATGCCCCAGACCCGTGAGCACATCCTCCTGGCCCGCCAGGTCGGCGTGCCCTACATCGTGGTCTTCATGAACAAGGTCGATATCGCTTACCCCGAGCTCACCGAGCTGGTCGAGATGGAAATCCGCGACCTCCTCTCCTCCTACCAGTTCCCCGGCGACGATATCCCCATCGTCAAGGGCTCCGCCCGCCTGGCTCTGGATCACGCCGAGACCCCCGACCATCCGGACTGCCAGTGCATCCATGAGCTCATGGCTGCCGTGGACGCCTACATCCCGGATCCGGCCCGCGCCATCGACAAGCCCTTCATCATGCCCGTCGAGGACGTGTTCACCATCACCGGTCGCGGCACCGTGGTGACCGGCCGCATCGAGGCTGGCATCGTTCGGGTTGGCGAGGAAATCGAGATCATCGGCCTCAAGGACACCGTCAAGAAGGTCGTGACCGGCGTCGAGATGTTCCGCAAGTCCCTGGACCAGGGCCAGGCTGGTGACAACGCCGGCATCCTGCTCCGCGGCGTGGAGCGCAAGGACGTGGAGCGCGGTCAGGTGCTGGCCAAGCCCGGCAGCATCACCCCCCACACCAAGTTCAACGCCCAGGTGTACGTGCTGACGAAGGAAGAGGGCGGTCGCCACACTCCCTTCTTCAACAAGTACCGCCCCCAGTTCTACTTCCGCACCACTGACGTGACCGGCTCCATCGAGCTCGAAGCCGGCCGTGAGATGGTGATGCCTGGTGACAACGTCACGCTGACCGTCGAACTGATCCAGCCCATCGCCATGGTCAAGGGTCTCAAGTTCGCCATCCGCGAGGGTGGTCGTACGGTGGGTGCCGGCAACGTGGGCGAGATCCTGGCCTAAAGCCTGATCCGCCCTCCGACTTAGGAGGTCCCATGCGCGACATCGTTCACCTGCAGTGCCAGGGGTGCAAACGCAAGAACTACAGCACCACCAAGAACAAGAAGACCACCACAGGCAAGCTTGAGTTCAACAAGTTCTGCCGGTTCTGTGTTGGTGTCCGGGTTCACCGAGAGGCCAAGTAGGCTGTCGGACCCGAGGTGACCGCCCGGCCCCGTGAGGTGTCCGGGCGGTCTCCACAGGGGAGTAGCTCAGTTGGTAGAGCAGCGGACTCCAAATCCGCAGGTCGCGGGTTCGAAGCCTGTCTCCCCTGCCACATTCCGGCCCCGGCGATCCCGCTCGGGGCCAGGTTTTTCTGATCCATGTCCATTTCTCGGGGTCCAACTTGATCAGCGCCATCAAGCAGCAGGCCAAGGAGCTCTCAGCGGAGCTCAACCGCGTGGACTGGCCAACGAAGGACAAGGTGATGTCCTCGGCCTGGACCGTGGTGGTGATCTCTCTCTTCGTGGGAGCTTACCTCTGGTCCGTGGACTGGGTCCTCTCCAAGGGCTTCGCGGTTTTCTTCTTGAAGACTCGCTGAAGCGGAGGCAGGCATGACTGAACTTGTGAGTACCCCCCAGGACACCCCCGCGCAGCCCCAGGGCAGCCAGCTCCGGTGGTTCATCATCCACACCTACTCGGGCTACGAAGCCAAGGTGATGGAGCATCTGCGCCAGCGCATCAAGATGGAAGAGCGCTCCGAGAGCTTCGGCGACATTCAGATCCCCGAGGAGACCTACGAGGAGATGAAGGTCGACGCCAAGACCGGGAAGAAGGAGCGCATCACCAAGAAGCGCAAGTCCTTCCCTGGCTACCTCCTGGTGCAGATCGCCGTGGAGCAGCGGATCGACGGCTCCGTCGAGATGGCGGACGTGGACTGGCACCTGGTGCGGAACACCCCGAAGGTCACGAGCTTTGTGGGGGCCAACAAGAAGCGCCCCACGCCGCTGACCGAGGATGAAGTCCGCCAGATCATGCACCACACGGAAGAGACGCAGGAGAAGCCCAAGCCGAAATACCACTTTGAGAAGGGCGAAAAGGTCCGTATCATAGATGGCCCCTTCGCAAACTTTGAAGGGGATGTGGATGAGATCCACGAAGAGCGCTCCACCATCAAGGTGATGGTGACGGTGTTCGGTCGCAGCACCCCCGTGGAGCTCGACTTTATCCAGGTGGAAAAGCGCTAATCCCCTTTTCACACCCTTTAAGGCGGCCGTCGCCGGCATTCGTCGGAATCAGTCGCAGGAGAACAAGACATGGCTAAGAAGATCACTGGCTACATCAAGCTGCAGCTGCCCGCAGGCGAGGCCACCCCGGCGCCGCCCGTCGGTCCCGCGCTGGGTCAGCACGGCGTCAATATCATGGAGTTCGTGAAGCAGTTCAACGCCAAGTCTGTGGGCCAGGTCGAGAAGGGCACCATCCTTCCCGTGGTCATCACCGTCTTTGCTGACCGCAGCTTCAGCTTCATCCTGAAGACCCCTCCCGCCGCCGTGCTCATCAAGAAGAAGCTCGGCCTGGACAAGGGCAGCCCCACCCCCAACAAGACCAAGGTTGGCAAGATCACCCGCGAGCAGCTCGAGGAGATCGCCAAGGTCAAGATGCCCGACCTCACCGCCGGCAGCCTCGAAGCCGCCGTCCGCTCCATCGCTGGCTCCGCCCGCTCCATGGGCGTCGACGTCATCGGTCTGTAACCCCAAATTCTCTGGCCCGGACCTCTGGTTCGGGCTGGACGCTCTTCACTGGAGAGCCGCACCGTGCGGCGATCCCGGCCACCGCGACCGTCATCGCGGGAGATCGTTCGAATGGAGCCAATATGGCAAAACCTGGAAAGAAGTACCGGGCTGCCGCGGCCAAGATCGAGGATCGCCCCTACGAGCTGACGGACGCTCTCACCGTCGTCAAGGACCTGGCCTTCGCCAAGTTCGACGAAACGGTGGAAGTGCACATGAGGCTCGGTGTTGACCCCCGCCATGCGGACCAGATGGTCCGTGGCACGCTGGTCCTGCCTCACGGCACGGGCAAGACGATGCGGGTGGCGGTCATCGCTGGTGGCGAGAAGATCAAGGAAGCGGAAGCTGCGGGCGCCGAGATCGTGGGCGGGGATGACCTGGTCGAGAAGATCGCCGGGGGATTCCTCGACTTCGATGCCCTCGTCGCGACCCCGGACATGATGAAGGGCGTTGGTCGGCTGGGCAAGGTGCTCGGTCCCCGCGGCCTCATGCCCAACCCCAAGACCGGAACCGTGACCTTCGACGTGGCCAAGGCCATCAAGGAGATCAAGGCCGGCAAGGTCGAGTACCGCGTCGACAAGACGGGCATCATCCATGCCCCCGTTGGCAAGCTCTCCTTCGGCGTCGAGAAGCTGGAAGAGAACGCCAAGGCGCTCATCGATGCCGTGCACAAGGCCAAGCCCGCCACGGCCAAGGGCAAGTATGTGAAGACGATGTACATCGCCTCCACCATGGGTCCGTCCATCAACCTCAACACCAGTGTTGAGAAGTAGGAGGCCACCATGGAAAAGACCAAGAAATACGCCGAAGTCGCCGTCCTGAAGGACACCTTCGCCTCCGCCACCTCGGCGGTCGTGATCGAGTTCAAGGGCCTCGTGGTGGGCAAAGACACCGCCTTCCGCAAGACCATCCGTGAGAGCAAGGCCCAGTACCGCGTCAGCAAGAACACGCTGCTGCGCCTGGCCGTGAAGGACACCTCCTTCGAATCCCTCGGAGGCTTCTTCAAGGGCTCCAGCGCCATTGCCACCACCCGTGAGGACGTGATCCTCCTGGCCAAGGCCGTGAACGGCTTCCTCAAGGACAATCCCGCCGCCACCTTCAAGGCCGGCGTGATCGACGGGAAGAGCATCGATGCCAAGCAGCTGCAGGTCCTGGCCGAGCTGCCCAGCCGCGATGTCCTCCTCTCCAAGCTCCTCTACCTCATGAAGTACCCCATTTCCGGTCTGGCGGTCGCCCTCGAGGGCATCCGCAAGCAGAAGGCCGGCGAGTAGCACTCCCAACCCCGAATCCATAACCCCATTTCGAATTTTAGGAGGCCATCATGGCTCTCACCGCCGATCAGCTCATCGCTGAAATCGAAACCATGACCGTGCTCGACCTGGCCAACCTGGTCAAGGCCCTCGAGGACCGCTTCGGTGTCTCTGCCGCCGCCATGGCCGCTCCCGCCGCTGGCGCGACCGCTGCCGTTGCCGTGGAAGAGCAGACCGAGTTCAACGTCATCCTCGTCGAGGCTGGCGCCAACAAGCTCAACGTCATCAAGGCTGTCCGCGAGCTCGTCGCTGGCCTGGGCTTGAAGGAAGCCAAGGACCTCGTTGATGGCGCTCCCAAGGCCGTCAAGGAAGGCGTGACCAAGGACGAGGCCCAGAAGGTCAAAGAGAAGCTCGAGGCCGCCGGCGCCAAGGTCGAGGTCAAGTAGTTTCTTTTCAGTAACAACGCAAAGCGTGGGGTGCCTCGTGCACCTTGCGCTTTGCGATGTCGTCTGAAACTGGTACGATTATTCCTTCCGGCCGGACTCTCGGTCGGACCCAGCCTCTCAAAGGCCCCTGGTTGCCAAACGCCCGCCGCCGCAGCGACATTCCCGTTTCAGGCCCAGGCTCTCCACCGCCCGGTGGTAGCCAGGCCATCGGTGCGTTTCAGGGCGTCCGCCTTTCCCGAATGTGATCCTCCGCCCGGGGGCAAGCCCCTGGGCAACTGCCGTCTTTGCACCTGGCCCGCCGCCTAGAAGTCCCATGCAGCGAGTCGCCCATAGCAAGGTTCCGCCAATTCCATCTGGAGCGAACCATGAGCGTTCAGCAGAACATCTACCGTCAGCGTCTCGACTTCTCGAAAATTGCATCCAAGGTTCCCATCCCGAACCTGATCGACATCCAGAAGCGGAGCTACGACGAGTTCCTGCAGATGAACCTGCTGCACAGCGAGCGCGAGACCCGCGGGCTGAAGGCGGTCTTCGAGTCCATGTTCCCCGTGCACAACGGCAAGAACCCTGACGGCAGCGACGCCACCCTCGAGGTCGAGTTCCTCGACTACACGGTCGGCCACTGGGCCTGCAAGTGCGAGAAGTACTTGGGCCTGGACCACCTCCGCACCGAGTGCAAGCACTGCAAGCACAGCATCGTCTCGGACCACCCGAAGGACCCCACGGTCGACTGCCCCAAGTGCGGCACCCGCAACAAGAATGCGGCCACCCTCTGCGACGTCTGCCAGGAACCCGTGTCCATGAAGCAGAAGATGGGCATGGACGAGTGTGTGGAGCGCAGCGCGACGCTGGCCGCCCCCCTCAAGATCCGGGTCCGCCTCAACCAGTGGGACAAGGACGACAAGGGTGTCCGCCGCTTCAAGCAGGGGTCTGACTCCGAGGTCTACTTCGGCGACCTGCCGATCATGACTGATCGCGGCACCTTCATCATCAACGGCACCGAGCGCGTGATCGTCAGCCAGCTGCACCGCAGCCCCGGCGTGTTCTTCAGCATCTCCTCGGACAAGAGCCTCTACAGCGCCCAGATCATCCCCTACCGCGGCTCCTGGATCGAGTTCGAGCTGGACGCCAAGGGCCTGCTCTACGCCCGCATCGACCGCAAGCGCAAGTTCCTGGGCACCACCTTCATGCGCGCCCTGGGCCTCTTCACCGAGGACCTCAACGCCAATGAGCCCATGCTCCGCCACTTCTACACCCCGGCGACCTTCCTCCTGAAGAAGGGCAAGCTCACCGTGGCTGTGGGCGAGCACCTCCAGGGCAAGAAGTGCGATGAGGACGTCAAGCACCCCAAGACCAAGGAAGTGCTGCTCCCCAAGGACAAGAAGATCAGCAAGCGCGTCCTGGAGCACCTCGAGAAGGCCGGCGTCAAGGAAGTCCCGGTATCTCGCGAGATGCTGGATGGGGCCGTCCTCCTGCAGGACATCGTCAACCTGAGCACCGGTGAAGTGCTCATGGAAGCCAACGAGCCCTTCCTCCAGACCCACCTCGAGATGTTCCTGGCCAACGATGTCCAGTCCTTCGACGTGTGCTTCCCCGAGGCCGACGCCACGGGCAAGGTGTTCTCCGAGACCCTGAACAAGGACCACACGGAAGACAGCGAGGAAGCTGCCAAGGAGCTCTTCAAGAAGATCCGTCCGGGCGAACCCGCCACGATGGAGTCCAGCAAGAAGCTGCTCTTCGGGATGTTCTTCGATCCCCAGAAGTACGACCTGAGCAAGGTGGGTCGCCACAAGCTCAACGAGAAGCTGGAGATCAAGGAGAACCTGGACGTCCGCACCCTGGGCCCCCAGGACTTCGTCCAGACCGTCCACTACCTCCTGCGCCTGAAAAAGTACGACACCACCCGTCAGGACGCCGGCGAGATCGCCCCCGTCCGGGCCGACGACATCGACCACCTGGGCAACCGCCGCGTGCGGTCCGTGGGTGAGCTCCTGGAGAACGGCTTCCGTGTGGGTCTGGTGCGTGTGCAGCGGGCCATCAAGGAGAAGTTCAGCATTGCGCAGGACCCCAACAGCCCTGTGCAGGCCCACGACCTGATCAACAGCAAGCCGGTGATCGCTGCCATGAAGGAGTTCTTCGGCTCCAGCCAGCTGTCCCAGTTCATGGACCAGACCAACCCGCTGTCGGAGATCACCCACAAGCGCCGCCTGTCCGCCCTGGGACCCGGTGGCCTCAGCCGCGACCGTGCCGGCTTCGAGGTGCGCGACGTGCACACCTCCCACTACGGTCGCATCTGCCCCATCGAGACGCCTGAAGGCCCGAACATCGGCCTCATCAGCTCCCTGTCCTGCTACGCCCGCATCAACGAGTTCGGGTTCATCGAGAGCCCCTACCTCAAGGTGGAGAGCGGCCGCATCGTTCACTTCGCCAAGGTCATCAGCGTCGGCGACTCCAAGCTGGGCTACATGGAAGTGGTCCGCCTGGCCGACCTCGAGGAAGAGAACAAGAAGCTCGAGAAGGCCGGGAAGCGTCCCGCCAAGTACCAGCACCACGCCTTCTACCTCTCCGCGTGGGAGGAGGACAAGCATGTCATCGCCCAGGCCAATGTGCGGGTGGACAAGGACGGCGCGCTCGTCGACGAGGATGTGACCGTGCGGTACGGCGGCGAGACCAAGATCGTCTCCCGCGACAAGGTCACCCTCATGGACGTGAGTCCCAAGCAGGTGGTCTCCGTGGCCGCCTCGCTGATTCCCTTCCTCGAGAATGACGATGCGAACCGCGCCCTCATGGGTGCCAACATGCAGCGCCAGGCCGTGCCGCTCATCCGCACAGAGGCCCCCATCGTGGGCACCGGCATGGAGTACCACGCCGCCAAGGACTCGGGCGCCTGCGTCGTCTGCCGCCGCTCCGGCATGGTTGAGACCGTGGATGCCAACCGCATCGTGGTGCGCGTCGAGGACGACCCCGAGACCGAGGGCATCGAGTCCGGCGTGGACATCTACACGCTGGTGAAGTTCTCCCGCAGCAACCAGAACACCTGCCTCAACCAGACCCCCCTCGTGAAGAAGGGCGAGTACGTTGGCTCTGGCCAGATCCTGGCTGACGGCCCCTGCACCGACCACGGCGAGCTGGCCCTGGGCCGCAACCTGATCGTGGCCTACATGCCCTGGCGCGGCTACAACTTCGAGGACGCGATCCTGATCTCCGAGCGTGTGGTGAAGGAAGACCTCTACACCACCATCCACATCGAGGAGTTCGAGGTCCACGCCCGCGACACCAAGCTGGGCCCCGAAGAGATCACCCGGGACATCCCCCAGGTCCGTGAAGAAGCCCTCAAGAACCTGGACGACAGCGGCATCATCCGCACCGGTGCCACCGTCAAGCACGGCGACATCCTGGTGGGCAAGGTCACCCCCAAGGGCGAGACGATCCTCTCTCCCGAAGAGAAGCTCCTCCGCGCCATCTTCGGCGAGAAGGCCAGTGACGTGAAGGATGCCAGCCTGACCGTGCCCCCGGGCATCGAGGGCACCGTCGTGGACATCAAGGTGTTCACCCGCAAGGGCCAGGAAAAGGACATCCGCACCCAGCAGATCGAGCGCGACCAGATGGCCAAGTGGGAGAAGGATCTCTCCGACGAGGAGCGCATCATCCGCGCCGAGGCCAAGAAGAAGGTCGTGACCCTCCTGAAGGGCAAGGAGCTCGATGAGCCCCTCCTCGCAGACGACAAGGGCAAGGAACTCCTCCCCAAGGGCAAGAAGCTCACCCAGAACATGCTGGAGGCGGTGCCCTACAAGCGCTTCCGCCAGGTCTCCGTGGCTGCGGGCAAGACCCGCATCAACGCCGAGGTCCTGGACATCCTGGACCGCACCGAGAGCCAGCTGAAGGTCCTGCGCGACCTCCTGAACGAGCGCATGGAGCGCCTGCTCAAGGGTGACGAGCTGATGCCCGGCGTGCTCAAGACCGTCAAGTGCTACGTGGCCGTGAAGCGCAAGCTGCAGGTCGGTGACAAGATGGCCGGCCGCCACGGCAACAAGGGCGTGGTCAGTCGCATCCTTGCTGTGGAGGACATGCCCTACCTCCCGGATGGCAGCCCTGTGGACATCGTGCTGAACCCCCTCGGCGTGCCTTCTCGTATGAACATCGGGCAGGTGCTCGAGTGCCACCTGGGCTGGGCCGGCAAGACCCTTGGCGTCCACTTCTCCACCCCCGTCTTTGATGGTGGCCGCGAAGGGGACATTAAGAACTGGCTACAGGCTGCCCACTCGTTGGGTGGGACCGACCAGCAGATGATCAAGAGCAATGCAACGATGCCAGGTTGGGCTGACCTCCAGAAATCGCGCAAAGCGTGTGAAGAGGTTATTCGCGGACTCTTGAAAGAAGAGCCCGGCGCCAACAAGTACCAGGCGCCAGTGAAGCCGGTGCCATATGGTCCTGACATCACCGGCAAGACCAAGCTGTATGACGGCATGACCGGCGAGGCCTTCGAGCAGCCCGTGAACGTGGGCTGTGTGTACATGCTTAAGCTGCATCACCTCGTCGACAACAAAATTCACGCCCGGAGCATTGGGCCCTACAGCCTCATCACCCAGCAGCCGCTGGGTGGCAAGGCCCAGTTCGGTGGCCAGCGCTTCGGCGAGATGGAAGTCTGGGCCCTGGAAGCCTACGGCGCGGCCCACGTGCTGCAGGAGCTCCTCACCTACAAGTCCGACGACATGCATGGCCGCACCCAGATCTACCAGGCCATCATCAAGGGCGAGACCATCAAGGATCCCGGCCTCCCCGAGAGCTTCAACGTCGTCAAGAAGGAGCTCAACGCCCTCTGCATCGACGTGGAAATGCTCACCCGGGAGCAGCTGGAACCGGATCTGGCCGCCGTGGATAACGCTGACTTCACCATCGGTTGATCCCAGCGCCCTGACTGTCCTCCGTCTTTCCGTGGTGAATTTTTTGAGAGGCCCCCATGTTTCCTGAGCAGCAGAACATCAACGCCTATGAGTGCATCCGGGTGTCCCTGGCCAGCCCGGAGGTCATCCGGTCCTGGTCCAAGGGCGAAGTCACGAAGCCCGAGACCATCAACTACCGCAGCCTGAAGCCCGAGCGCGACGGTCTGTTCTGTGCCCGGATCTTCGGACCCGTGAACGACTGGGAGTGCCTCTGCGGCAAGTACAAGCGCCAGAAGTTCAAGGGCGTCACCTGCGACAAGTGCGGCGTCGAGGTCACCAAGAAGTCCGTGCGCCGCGAGCGCATGGGCCACATCCAGCTAGCCAGCCCGGTCAGCCACGTGTGGTTCTTCAAGGGCGTCCCCAGCCGCATCGGCTATCTGCTCGATATCCCCCTCAAGAACCTTGAGCAGGTGCTGTACTTCGAAGCTTTTGCCGTGACCGAGTCGGGTCGCGGGGGGCTGGAGTTCAACAACGACACGGGCACCTGCTACTGGAAGGTCGGCTTGGACGAGCGCATCCTCCCGGCCAATGGCGGCAACCTGCTCCTGCACAAGTCCAGCAATGACAAGGGGCTGCTGCCTCGCTTCAAGGTCACCGAGGGTGAGCGCTACATGCTGCTCATGCCCGGTGACGTCATTGCCCAGGACCTCCTGGAGAACCTGAAGAAGACCAATCCGGGCGCCGACTTCCAGGCCCAGATGGGCGCCGAGGCCATCAAGGAGCTCCTCAAGCAGGTCGACACCGGCTCGCTGACCATCGAACTCCGGGACCTCATGAAGCGGGAGACCAGCACCCAGAAGCGCAGCAAGGTCGCCAAGCGCCTCAAGGTGGCCGAGTCCTTCCAGCGCTCGGGCAACCGCCCCGAGTGGATGATCCTCGACGTGATCCCCGTGCTGCCCCCCGAGCTGCGCCCCCTGGTGCCCCTCGACGGCGGCCGCTTCGCCACCTCCGACCTGAACGACCTGTACCGGCGCGTCATCAACCGGAACAACCGCCTCAAGAAGCTCCTGGAGCTGAAGGCCCCTGACGTCATCGTGCGCAATGAGAAGCGCATGCTGCAGGAAGCCGCCGATGCCCTCTTCGAGAATGGCAAGCGCGGTCGCCTCCTGCGCGGCGTCAGCAACCGCCCCCTCAAGTCCCTCAGCGACGCCCTCAAGGGCAAGCAGGGTCGGTTCCGTCAGAACCTGCTCGGCAAGCGCGTGGACTACTCGGGCCGCTCCGTCATCGTGGTGGGTCCCGACCTCAAGCTGCACCAGTGCGGCCTGCCCAAGAAGATGGCTCTGGAGCTCTTCAAGCCCTTCATCTTCAACCGGCTTGAGCACAAGGGCTATGCCGCCACCATCCGCCAGGCCAAGGAAATGGTCGAAGAGGGTCGCCCCGAAGTCTGGGACGTCCTCGAAGAGGTGATCAAGGACCACCCGGTCCTGCTCAACCGCGCCCCGACCCTCCACCGTCTCGGCATCCAGGCCTTCCAGCCTGTGCTGGTCGAGGGCAAGGCCATTCGCCTGCACCCGCTGGTCTGCACCGCCTTCAATGCTGACTTCGACGGCGACCAGATGGCTGTCCACGTGCCCCTCAGCCCCATGGCCCAGATCGAAGCCAAGGTGCTGATGATGTCCACGCAGAACATCCTCAACCCCGCCAACGGCCGTCCCAATGTGGTGCCCAGCCAGGACATCGTCCTCGGCGCCTACTACCTCACCAAGAAGCGGAAGAACCGCCACGGCGAGGGCATGGTCTTCGGCAACGTCGACTCCGTGGTGGCCGCCCATGATGCGGGCGTCGTTGCTACCCACTCCATCATTCAGCTGCGCTACACCGGCGAGTGGGTGGACACGGAAGCCTGGCACGCCAAGGATCCCAAGAAGAACTCCGAGCAGGAGGTCTTTGAGGCACCCGCCGAGACCGTCAAGAACCAGATCAAGACCACCACCGTGGGTCGCGTGCTCTTCAACCGCGCCCTGCCGGCGGAGCTGCCCTTCGTCAACGGCCTGCTCAAGAAGGAGGGCCTGCTCTCCCTCGTGAACCGCGCCTACAAGATGAACGGTCCCGAAGTCACCATCCGCATGCTGGATGCCATGAAGGACGCAGGCTTCCAGTGGGCCATGAAGGCCGGCGTGTCCGTGGGCATCGACGACCTGGTGGTACCCGACAGCAAGGCCGAGCTGCTCCGCAAGGCTACCGCTGATGTCCGCGCCATCGAGAAGGAGGCCTACGAGGGCCGCCTGGACTCCTCCACCCGCTACAACAAGATCCTCCAGGTGTGGGGCGAGACCAGCGACAAGGTCGCGGCCGACATGATGAAGGAGCTCGAGAAGCGCAACGAGGAAGGGGAGCACCTGAACTCCATCTACATCCTTGCGGACTCCGGCGCTCGTGGTTCCAAGACCCAGATCCGTCAGGTTGCCGGCATGCGTGGCCTCATGGCCCGCCCCAGCGGCGACATCATCGAGACCCCGATCACGGCCAACTTCAAGGAAGGCCTGAGCGTCCTCGACTACTTCATCTCGACCCACGGCGCCCGCAAGGGTCTGGCCGACACCGCCCTCAAGACCGCTGACTCCGGCTACCTCACCCGCAAGCTGGTGGATGTGGCTCAGGACGTCATCGTGAACGAGGACGACTGCTCGACCGTCCACGGCATCGAGGTCGAGGCCATCGTGAACAATGACGGCACCATCCGCGCCCGCCTGCGGGACCGCATCATGGGCCGGGTCTGCCTCGAGGACATCTTTGACAAGTATGACTCGAGCATCGTCTTTGCCCCGGCTGGGACCCTGATCTCCGAAGAGCTGGCTTTCAAGGTCGAGACCAGCGGCATCGCCAAGGTCAAGATCCGCTCCACCCTCACCTGCGAAGCCCGCCGCGGCATCTGCGCCAAGTGCTACGGCCTGAACCTGAGCAGTGGTCGCCTGGTGGACCTCGGCGAGGCCGTGGGCGTCATCGCCGCCCAGTCCATCGGCGAGCCTGGCACCCAGCTGACCATGCGTACCTTCCACGTCGGTGGTGCGGCCAGCCGTGCCTCCGAGAAGAGCACCCACGAGGCCCAGATCGCCGGCATCGTGAAGTTCGAGGGGCTGGATAACACCAAGGACCAGCTTCGGACCGTGGTGAACCGCAAGGGCGAGATCGTGGCCCTCACCCGCAACGGCTATGTCCTCGTGACCGACCAGGCTGGCAAGGAGCGGGAGCGCTACAAGGTTACTTCCGGCGCCATCCTGAAGGTCAAGGACAAGGAGGTTGTCGAACCCCGCACCGTGCTGGCCGAGTGGGATCCCTACAATGATGTGCTGCTCACCGAAGTGGGCGGCCTTGCGGACTTCAAGGAGTTCGAGCTCAACGTCTCCTACCAGGAAGAGAAGGATCCGATCTCGGGCAACTTCCGCAAGAAGGTCATTGATCCTACCGACGACAAGATCCACCCCCACATCAACATCAAGGGTGACAACCACAAGGTCCTCAAGCGCTACAACATCCCCACCGGCGCCTACATCGAAGTTGATGAGGGCCAGCAGCTGGAACCCGGCGATATCATCGCCAAGACCAGCCGCCAGCAGGCCAAGACCAGCGACATCACGGGCGGCCTGCCGCGCGTCACCGAGCTGTTCGAGGGCCGCAAGCCCAAGGATCCCGCCATCATCAGCGAGGTCACCGGCATCGTGAAGTATGGCAACCGCGTCCGCGGCAGCCAGAAGGTGACGGTCGAGAACGCCGAGGGCGATAAGGGCGAGTACCTGATCCCCCGCGGCAAGCACATCCAGGTGCAGGAAGGCGACCAGGTGCAGGCTGGTGAAAAGCTCACCGAAGGCGCTGTCAGCCCCCACGACCTCCTCAAGGTGCAGGGCGACCGAGAGCTCCAGGCCTACCTCGTCAACGAGGTCCAGGAGGTCTACCGTGCCCAGGGCGTGTTCATCAACGACAAGCACATCGAGGTGATCATCCGCCAGATGATGCGCTGGGTCCTCATCACCGATGTGGGCGATACCCCGCTCATCGTCGAGGAGAAGGTCGACAAGCACCGCTTCAAGGAGATCAACGAGCAGGCCCTCCGGGACGGCGGCCAGCCCGCCACCTGCGAGTCCCTCCTGCTGGGCATCACCAAGGCTGCGCTCACCTCGGAGAGCTTCATCTCCGCCGCCAGCTTCCAGGAGACCACCCGCGTCCTCACCGAGGCAGCGCTGGAGGGTCGCGTGGACTACCTGCGCGGGCTCAAGGAGAACGTCATCCTGGGTCGCCTGATCCCGGCCGGCACCGGCATGCGCCACTACCGCCACCTGGACATCGAGGAGGGCGAGTACCCCGAGCCCACCCTGAACGAGTTCCAGACCGAGGAAGACTTCGACGACGAATACGCCCGCATGGCGCAGCACGTCGAGGACCTCCAGGGCATGACGGAGATCGACGCCGAGGACGTGTAGGCTGTCCTCAAGTGGACTGAAACGGCCCGCTTCGGCGGGCCGTTTATTTACCACCTTGCGAGACGTAGCCTCCCCGCCTGGGTTGGTTCATGTTCTGATAGACAAATCTAGACAGGCATCCGGACCGGGCAGGTTCGGCCACCGGGAGACAGGCATGCGACGGATTTCTATGGCCCTTGGGATGACCGCCGTGGTGCTGTCCGCCCAAGCCCCACCCCCCTATACCCGCACCCTTGAGACCTACACTGTGCCCGACCTGGTCCTGGTCAACCAGGACGGCGCCAAGGTGAAGCTGAAGGGCCTTCTGGACTCCGGGGAACCCATCATCCTGGACTTCATCTTTGGGACCTGCACCACCATCTGCCCCGTGCTCTCGGCGGGCTACGCCAACCTGCAGGCCAAGCTGCCCCCGGGTGGCCCCAAGATCCACCTCGTGTCCATCTCCATCGACCCTGAGAACGACACCCCGAAGGTCATGCGGGACTACCTGAAGCGCTACCGGGCCAAGCCAGGCTGGGACTTCTTCACCGGCCGCCGGGAGGACATCGACAAGGTGATGAACGCCTTCAATGCCTACATCCCCAACAAAATGTCCCACTACCCCCTGACCCTGATCCGGGACCCCAAGACCGGGAAGTGGATCCGTATCTTTGGCCTCATGAGCTCCTCCGAGTTCATGGCCGAGTGCAAGAAGGCGGGCCTCCTATGAGCAGTCGCCCCGAACCCGGTGCCTTCCGGCGCTTGCTGGCGCCCCTCCTGGGGGTGCTGCTGCTGGCAACGCCAGCCCTGGCCCAGGTGAAGCCGGCCCCGGCCGCCGCCGAGCTCACCTCCGAGCAGAAGCTGGTGCTGGGCGAGCGCATGTACCGCCAGGGGATCCTCCCGTCGGGCGAGCCCATGTCCTCCATCGTCAGCGGCGATGTGCAGGTTGCCGGGACCTCCTTCTCGTGCGTCAGCTGCCACCTGCGCGGTGGCCTCGGCTCCTGGGAGGGGGGCATTGTCACCCTGCCCACCAATGCCGCCCGGCTCTCCATTCCCCGCTACTGGAAGTTCCCGAACCTCAGCCTGGAGGAGCGCAAGGAGCTCAAGCTCCAGAACCCGCCGGCCCGGCCTGCCTACACGGATGCGACTCTGGCCCACCTGATCCGCACGGGTCGGGATCCTGGGGGCACGGACATGCACCCGGTCATGCCCCGCTATTACCTGAGCGACCCGGACATGGCCATCCTCCTGCACTACCTGGCCAACCTCTCCGCCCGCCACTCCCCGGGGGTCATCGGGGACACCCTCCACTTCGCCACGGTCATCACCCCCGAGGTCAGCGTGGACGACCAGCAGGCCATGCTGGTTCCCATCAACAACTACGTCAAGCGCCACAACCAGTTCTCGGCCGGGTTCGGCAACCGGATGTACCTGGGCGTGGGTGGCAATGAGATGAGCGGCGCCTATCGCAAGATGGCGCTCTCCGTCTGGCGCCTCCAGGGCGCCCCCGATACCTGGGGCCGGCAGCTGGAGGCCTTCCTCGCCAAGGACCCCGTCTTTGCGATGCTGGGGGGCATCTCCTACGGCGACTGGAAGCCTGTCCACGACTTCTGCGAGCGCAGTCAGCTCCCCTGCCTCTTCCCCATCACGGACCTGCCCGCAGTCTCCGACACCGACTGGTACACCCAGTACTTCTCCAAGGGCTACTACCAGGAAGGCCAGGCTGCGGCCCGCTACCTCAATGGTCTGGACAACCCTGCCGCGGCCCGCAAGGTGCTGCAGCTGGTGCAGGACACCCCTCAGGGCAGGGCCCTTGCCCAGGGCTTCCGGGAAGCCTGGGCTGAGCTGGGCCAGCCCCCCATCAAGGAGCTCCCACTGCCCCGGGAAGGCGCTCTGGATGCCAGCGGCCTGGCAGCCATCCTGGACCAGGAAAAGCCTTCCACCGTGCTGCTCTGGACCGGGGATAGCATCTATCCCGCCCTGGATGCCCTCCTCCGCAAGGGGCCTACGCCCGTGAACGGCTTCCTGTCCGCCCGCCTGCTGGGGGCCCAGGTCACCAGCCTGCCCGAGCAGGTCCGGGCCCATGTCTGGATCACCTACCCCTACCGGGAGCCTCACCTCGAGCCCAAGTTCTCGGCCTATGCCGACACCCTGTTGGCCGGGCTTACCAAGCGGCACCCCGAGACCCGCGTCTCCACCCGGACCTACGCCATGGTCCAGGTGCTGCGCCAGGCCCTTATGGACATGGACCGGCACTTCTACCGGGACAACCTGCTGGACCGCATTGGCATGCAGCGGGATCAGATCCTGCCCGACTACCTGCGCCTGAGCTTCGGCCCCGGCCAGCGGTACGCCTCCAAGGGCTGCTACATCATGCAGGTCGGCCCTGGCGCAACACCGGTGCTGGTGCGCAAGAGCGAGTGGGTCATTCACTAGTCTTCAAGGTTGCTTCAACAGGTTGAGGTGCATATGGGTCTGATGCGGAAGGGCTGGTCGCAGGTGATCCTCGGGATGGTGCTGCTGGGCTTGGCGCTGGCGGGACTAGGCTGCAAGGACATCATTGAGGCCCCCACGGCCCTCACCTATGCCACCAATCCTGCCGTCTATCTGGCCGGCACCGCCATCACCGCCAATGCCCCCGCCCACACCGGGGGGGATGTGGACTCCTATGCCGTCAGCCCAACCCTGCCGACGGGCCTCTCTCTGGCGACCAAGACCGGCATCATCTCGGGTACGCCCACCACGGTCACGGCCCTGACCACCTACACCGTCACCGCCACCAACAGTGCCGGGAGCACCACCGCCAGCCTCAGCATCACCGTGGAGGGCCCCTCCCTCAGCATCACCACCCAGCCTTCCAGCCAGTCCATCCTGGTGGGCGCGACCGCCACCTTCACGGTGGTGGCTTCTGGCACCGGGACCTTGAACTACCAGTGGCTGCTCAATGGCACGGCCATCACGGGGGCCACCTCGGCCTCCTACACCACGAGCGCAGCCCTGCTGGCCGACAGCGGAGCGGCCTACACGGTGCAGGTGCAGGACGGCTTTGGGACCACGGTCACCAGCACGACCGCCACCCTCACTGTCCGGGCCTCTGTGACGGCCGGTGCCTTTACGAGCACAGGCGGCTTGAGCGGAGGCCGCTACCTCCACACAGCCACGCTGCTGAACACCGGGAATGTCCTCGTCGTCGGTGGCTACCTCACCAGCCCGGTGCAGACACTGGAGCTCTACGATCCAGCGGCCGGGACCTTCTCCTCTGCCGGCACCCTCACCACCCCCCGCTACGGCCACACCGCCACCCTCTTGGCGAGTGGGAAGGTCCTCATCGTCGGGGGCTACACCTTCGGCGCCCCTACCGCCAGTGTCGAGCTCTACGATCCTGTCGCCGGCACCCTGAGTATTACCGGTTCCCTCACTCGAGCCCGGGCCTACCACTCCGCCACCCTGTTGCCCAGCGGCAAGGTGCTCATCGTGGCCGGCCGGGACTCCCTGGCCATCCTGCAGACGGCAGAGCTCTACGACCCCGCCACCGGGACCTTCACCGCCACCAGCGCCGCCCCCCAGGGCTTCCGCTACCTCCACACGGCCACCCTCCTGGCCAGTGGCAAGGTCCTCATCGCCGGGGGCTATGGCTCCAGCCTCCTGGCTTCTGCAGAGCTCTACGACCCCACCGCAGGTACCTTCACTGCCACTGGCAGCATGGCTGCGGGGCGCTACTGGCACTCGGCCACCCTGCTGCCCACTGGCAAGGTCTTGATGTCAGGCGGCGCCACCTCACTGGCTGTGGACGTCTACGACCCCACTACCGGGACCTTCGCCGCCGCAGGGAGCATGTCCTCCACGCGCTTCAGCCACTCTGCGACCCTGTTGCCCGATGGCACAGTGCTCCTGGCTGGCGGCAAGACCACAGACCCCAGCGCCGGCGGGCTCCTGCTGAGCACGGCCGAGCTGTTTGACCCCTCCACAGGCCTGCTCACCTCCGCCGGGACCATGGTCCAGGGCCGCTACGACCATACCGCCACCCTGGTGGGTACCAAGGTCCTTTTGGTGGGTGGCGTCGGGCCGTCCTACACCTCGGCAGAGCTCTACTTCTAGCGCCTCGTTCCTGCGTTGAATCAGGGCCTCCCTCGGGAGGCCCGCGGCGGCGTGCTTGGGGCCGGGTCCGGGCCCTCCAAGCGGCCGGCCTTTCCTTGGTTCTGGGCCGATTCGGAGCCTGGGTGAGCGGTTGCTATCTATTTTTTCCTAGATAAATCCAGGCTGGTGCTGAATCTCAGAATAGGAACTTTGGGCGAGAGAATAAAATTTCAGATGACTACAAGAAAAAAACGGCACAAGACGCAAACCTCGAAGGCGAGTGTTCGACGGATTCGGTGCCCACTGATTCCATAAATCACGCTATATAAACAGGAAAAATGAGGCATGTGACAGTTGCGTCACTGTCTCAATAAGTGCATTTTTGAGTTTCAATGGGTGTTTTCCCCCATCGCAATGGGGAGGACTACCCATGTTCTGCGACTCATTCTCAACCAAAATTAGACCTGCACTGAGCTCTATCCGCCCCTGGGTGCCATGCGGAATCCCGGCCCAACCGGACCCTTTGTGGACACCAGACCTTCTACCCCCATTCCACCCACCTCCTTTCTCGGAGAAATCAAATGAATCACAAGTTCAACCGCAACCTGGCGCTCGTGGCGGCGCTCCTCGCTGGGATGGGCCTTCAGGCCGAAATGCCCGAGGGCACCAGCCGCACCGCAGCGCCCACCCCCGGTGGCGATCACAATGCCATCGTCGAGCGGGCCACCCGCCGCGCCCGGCTGAACCAGGCCCGGGAAGCCGCTGCTGTTCGCGCGAGGGAGACACTGAAGGCCAAGGGGGGCAAGGTCGATCCCAAGGTCTTCGGCGTGAACCCCGCTCCCAAGTCCGGCGCCGCAGCTTCGATCGCTGCCGTCAAGGGCGCTGCTCTGCCTGGCGTCAAGGGTGTGGCTGGCGTGGCCGTCCCCGGCCCCGGGTTCCAGCTCCAGCAGCCGGACTACATGTTCGGCACCGCCAGCAACTGGCACAACACCAAGCCCATCCACAAGTTCATCGATGGCCTGCCTGGGCTGGGGGCGTCCAACGCCAATAACCTGGGCAACTACATTCCCGTTGGCGTGCCCAACACCACGACCTACCCCGGCTCCGATTACTACGAGATCGACGTCGTCGAGTACACCCAGCAGCTGCACAGCGAGCTGAACCCCACCAAGCTGCGTGGCTTTGTCCAGCACAACGTGGCGGCCACGAACACCGTCAGTGGCGGGGCGTCCAACTACCTCGGACCCCTCATCATCGCCAAGAAGGATCGGCCGGTCCGCGTGAAGATGCGGAACCTGCTGCCCACCGGCGCCGCCGGCGACCTCTTCCTCCCCGTGGATACCACCATGATGGGCGCTGGCAAGGGCCCCACCAACGGCAGCGGCCTCTACAGCCAGAACCGGGCCTTGTTCCACCTCCACGGTGGCATCAACCCCTGGATCAGCGACGGCACGCCCCACCAGTGGGTCACTCCCGCGGTGAGACCACCACCCCCTACCTCAAGGGCGTCACTTTCCAGAATGTCCCCGACATGGGCGCCGGCACCGCCGGTGATGGCATCGCCACCTACTACTACACCAACCAGCAGAGCGGCCGCTTCATGTGGTACCACGACCACAGCTTCGGCCTCACCCGACTGAACGTGTACGCGGGCATGGCGGCGGGCTACCTGCTCACTGATGCCGTGGAAGACAAGCTCATCAACACCGGCATCCTGCCCAACAACGGCGGCGGCGTTAATAACTACGGCATTCCCCTCATCCTCCAGGACAAGACCTTCGTGGACACCACCACCCTCGGCACCGTTGGTGTCGCTGGTGGCACCGATCCCACGTGGGACACCGGCAAGTACGGCAGCGATGGGGCCCTTTGGTACCCCCACGTCTACATGCCCAACCAGAACCCCGCCGACATCAGTGGGGCCAATGCCATGGGTCGCTGGGACTACGGTCCGTGGTTCTGGCCCCCGCTGACTGCGGCCGCTGGCCTGGTCAATGGCGCCGAGCCTGTCGTGGGCGATCCTAACGGCACCGAAATCCCTGGCACGCCCAACCCCTCGCTGGTGCCCGAAGCCTTCATGGACACCCCCGTCATCAACGGCACCGCCTACCCCAAGATGGTGGTGCAGCCCCAGGCCTACCGCTTCCGGATCCTCAATGCGGCCAATGACCGCTTCTGGAACCTGAGCTGGTTCAAGGCTGATAGCACTGGCACCGAAGTGGCCATGGTCCCCGCCGCCCCCGGCTCGGCCAACTTCCCCGCCAGCTGGCCCACGGATGGTCGCGCCGGTGGCGTGCCCGATCCCCTGGCGGCCGGTCCCTCCTTCATCCAGATCGGCAACGAGAGCGGCTTCCTGCCCACCCCGGTGGAGATCGTTCCCCAGCCCGTGAACTACAACTACAACCGGCGTGACATCGTCGTGCTGAACGTGGCTGACAAGGGCCTCTTCCTCGGCCCCGCCGAGCGGGCTGACGTCATCGTTGACTTCTCTGCCTACGCGGGCCAGAAGCTCATTCTCTACAACGACTCCCCGGCCCCCGTGCCCGCCTTCGATCCCCGGCTTGACTACTACACCGGGTCTGACGACCAGACCACCTCCGGCGGCGCAGCGCCCACCCTGCCGGGCTTCGGTCCCAACACCCGCACCATGATGCTCGTTGAAGTGGCTGGTACAGCCGCAACCGCCGCTCCTGCCTACGACACAACGGCCCTGAACACGGCCTTCACGTCCACCGGCACCAGCCAGAGCGCCTTCGCGGCTTCCCAGCACCCTCCCATCGTGCCTCAGTCCGCCTACAACAGCGCCCTGAACACGGTCATGCCTGACACCTATGTCCGCATCCAGGACACCACCGTCAGCCACACCGCCACCGAGAACGGCACCGCGGTGGTGGCCAACCTGGAGCCCAAGGCCATCCAGGAGCTCTTCGAGCTGGACTACGGCCGCATGAACGCCACCCTCGGCGTCGAGCTGCCCTTCACCAACTTCAACATCCAGACCACCATCCCCCTCGGCTATGTGGATCCCGCCACTGAGATCCTCACCGATGGCACCACCCAGTACTGGAAGATCACCCACAACGGCGTGGACACCCACCCCGTGCACTTCCACCTCTTTGATGTGCAGGTCATCAACCGCGTGGGCTGGGATGGCGCTGTGCGCTACCCCGAGGCCAACGAGTTCGGTTGGAAGGAAACCGTCAAGATGAACCCGCTGGAAGACATCGTTGTCGCCTTCCGGCCCCTGTCCCCCCGGCTGCCCTTCGCCCTCCCCAACAGCGTGCACTCCCCCAGCGTTACCGAAGCGGCCACCAAGACCATCGCCTTCACCAACCCCTTGGATGGCAACCCGATCAACATCACCAACGCTGGCCAGAACTTCGGCTGGGAGTATGCGTGGCACTGCCACATCCTGGGCCACGAAGAGAACGACTTCATGCGCCCCCTGGTGCTGAACGTTGCCACCACGACCCCCAAGCGTCCCATCAACCTCACCGCTGCCGGCGTCAATGCCAGCCGCGTGGACCTCGCCTGGACCGATCAGGCCAAGGACGAGACCGGCTTCACCGTCTACCGTCGGGCTGCCAACACCACGGATCCCTTCGTGGCCATCGGCACCGCCGTTCCCAACAGCAACAACTACAGTGACTACAGCGTCGCCAACCCCGCCCGGTACGACTACCGCGTGGCCGCCTACAACCAGGCTGGCGACTCCCCCCTGAGCAACATCGCCACCGTCGGCGTCGCCACGGTCTCCGTGTCCGGCACGATTGCCAACGGCGCCACCCCTGTGGCCGGCATCGTCCTCAGCGTCAGCAACGGCCAGACCACCGTCTCCGATGCTTCCGGCAACTACACCTATACCGTTCCCGTGGGCTTCACCGGCACCTCCACCCCCACCACGGCCAACTACCAGTACACCCCCGCCAGCTTCACCTACACCAACCTGCAGGCCAACCAGACGGCGCAGAACTTCAACGCCATCCCCGTGATCACCGTCACCGGCAAGGTCACCTCCGGTGTCACCAATCTGGCCGGCGTCACCGTCACTGCCAGCACGGGCCAGACCGCTACCACCGATGCCGGCGGCCTCTACACCCTCACGGTGCCGAGCCCCTTCACCGGTACCGTCGTCGCCACCAAGGCCGCCTACTTCATCACGGCAGCCACCAACCAGACGGCCCGCACCTTCACGGCCGCCACCACCAACCAGACGGCTCAGAACTTCAGCGCCGTCGCCGGCATCGCGGTCTCTGGCCGTGCCACCCTCGGCACCGCTGGCCTCGGGGGCGTCACCATCGCCCTGACCAACGGCTACACCCTCACCACTGCCAGCACGGGGACCGCTGCCCAAATCGGCACCTACACCACCCACGTTCCCTCTGCCTACACCGGGACGATCTCGGCTGCGGCGAACGGCTATGCCTTCACCCCCGCCACCGTCGCTCTGAACAACGTCAGGAATGCCCAGACCGGTAAGAACTTCGCCGCTCGCGCCGCCTGGTCGGTCAGCGGTACGGTCACCACCATGGGTCTCCCGGTCTCCGGTGTCACCCTCACCTTCAGTGGTAACGCCGCCTCCAACGGCATCACGACTGCCATCACCACCGGCGTCAACGGCACCTACACGGCCCTCGTCAACCAGGGCTGGACGGGCACCATCACCGCCACCAAGGCTGGCTCCATCTTCAGTGCCCCCCTCACCGGTGTCACTGTCAGCGGTGCCAACGTCACGGGCAAGAACTTCATCACCATGCAGACCATTGCCGGCACCACCAAGCGGGCCAGCAACAACAACAATGTGAACGGCGTCGTCATCACTGCCACCGGCGCCACGGGCTTTAGCAGCACCACGGCCACTTCCGCCGCGGGCGCCTTCACCCTCACCGTCCCCACGGGCTGGGCTGGTACCGTCACCGCAGCAGGCGGCGGGTTCACCAACTGGTACATCGGTTCGGTGGCCCTCAACACCAAGCAGGCTGTCTACACCTCGGTCATCACCAACCAGACCGGCCTGGCCTTCGTCGGCCAGTAACCCCCCATCCCGGGCGGAGCAATCCGCCCGGGAACCTGAACCACGCACCACGCAGCAAGAACAAGCATGAAGAGGGGGGATTCGTCCCCCCTCTACTTTTTTGGCCGCTCCCCTGGCAACCTCGACCCGGACCTCAGATCCGGGTTTTTTCATGCCCAATAATCTGTAAAATCCAATCAAAACGCTCCAAAAATATTTGAAAGTAAAAATACTTAACTGAAATCACTCGATGCCGATCAGAAAAACCAGTCTACGTAATAGTGCGTATAAATATCTCGACAAATGGGTAGTTCTCCCCATAGATCAAGTGACAGGAATGTCCGATGGTGAGGTATAGGAAATGGCAAAATTGCGCCTGAAATGACATTTCATTAACTGGAATTTCTAAATTAATGAAATCGAAAGCATTGCAATTAAAGCAAGTTGTCAGAATGGAGGAAGCCATGAAAGCAGCACTTCGAAGGCTCCTGGCGCTCGTCGCCGTGGTTATCAGCGGGGGCGTCCTGCAAGCGGATGTTCCGGAAGGCACCAACCGCACTGCCGCACCCACCCCCGGAGGTGACCGGGAGGCCATCGTCGAGCGGGCCACCCGCCGGGCCGTGCTCAACCAGGCGCGCGCCGCTGCGGCGGCCCGCACCAAGGAGGCCCTCAAGGCCAAGGGGGGCAGGGTTGATCCCAAGCTCCTCGGTGTGAACCCCGCCAAGGCCGCCCCCGTGGCCGGCGTCAAGGGTGCTGTGGCCGGCGCGGCTGTCCCCGGCCCCGGTGCTGGCTCCCAGCTGCAACAGCCCGACTACATGTTCGCCACTGCCACCAACTGGCACAACACCAAGCCCATCCACAAGTTCGTGGATACCCTGCCTGGGCTCGGGGCGGCCAACGCCAACAACCTGGGCAACTACATCCCCGTGGCCGTGGCCAACACCACCAAGTATCCCGGGTCCGACTACTACGAGATTGACGTCGTCGAGTACACCCAGCGGTTCCACAGCGACCTGGCCCCCACCAAGCTGCGGGGCTACGCCCAGCACCTGACGCCGGGCGTGAACACCATCAGCGGTGGTGCCTCCAACTACCTGGGCCCTGTCATCGTCGCCACCAAGGACCGCCCGGTCCGCGTGATGATGCGGAACCAGCTGCCCACCACGACCAGCGGGGGCAACCTCTTCATCCCTGTGGACACCACCCTCATGGGGGCTGGCCTGGGTGCCAATGGCAGCAGCAGCCCCGTGTTCTCCCAGAACCGGGCCGAGTTCCACCTGCACGGTGGCCTCAACCCCTGGATCAGTGACGGCACCCCCCACCAGTGGGTGACTCCTGTGGGCGAGAGCAACCCCTATCTGAAGGGCGTCGCCTTCCAGAACGTGCCCGACATGGGTACTGGCACTCCCAGCGACGGCATCGGCACCTACTTCTGGAGCAACCAGCAGAGTGGGCGGTTGATGTTCTACCACGACCACAGCTTTGGCCTCACCCGCCTGAACGTGTATGCGGGCGAAGCCGCCGGCTACCTCATCGTCGATCCGGTGGATACCAAGCTCATCACTGCCGGCATCCTGCCCGGCATCGGCACCCCCCTGGTCATTCAGGACAAGACCTTCGTTGACACCAGCACCATGAACATTGACCGGGCCAACCCTGCGGGCCTCCAGGGTGTGGTCGGCATGACGATGATCGAGCCCGATCCCCTCCACCCCGGCTATCTCCTGCGGGATAGCCTCCTCGTGGACCCTGTCAAGAACCCCAAGGGCTACGTTGTCAAGAAGTTCGATGCGCTAAGCGGGGCCTATATCCCCTACACCTCGGCCACTGACCCCATCTGGCTGGCGGGTGTTGGCACGCCTGCCACCGATCCCACCTGGGACATCGCCAAGTACGGTGCGGATGGCAGCCTCTGGTACCCCCACGTCTACATGCCCAACCAGAACCCCGCCGACATCAGTGGCGCCAACGCCATGGGTCGCTGGGACTACGGCCCGTGGTTCTGGCCCCCGCTGACTGCCGCTGCTGGCCTGGTGCATGGCGCCGAGCCCATCCAGGGCGACCCCAACGGCACCGAGATCCCCGGCACGCCCAACCCTTCCCTGACGCCCGAAGCGTTCATGGACACCCCCATCGTCAACGGCACTGCCTACCCGCGGCTGGCTGTCCAGCCCCAGGCCTACCGCTTCCGCATCCTGAACGCCGCCAACGACCGCTTCTGGAACCTGAGCTTCTTCCAGGCCGATACCAGCCTGCCTGATGCCAATGGCCGCTTCACTGAAGTCAAGATGGTGCCCTCGGCTCCCAATGCCTCCTGGCCTGCCACCTGGCCCACCGATGGTCGTGCTGGCGGCGTGCCGGATCCCCTCACCAAGGGGCCCGACATGATCCAGATCGGCAATGAGAGCGGCTTCCTGCCCAACCCTGTGGTGATCCCTGCCCAGCCGGTCGGCTACAACTACAACCGCCGCGACATCGTCGTGCTCAATGTCCAGGACAAGGCCCTCTTCCTGGGCCCCGCCGAGCGCGCCGACGTAATCGTGGACTTCTCGGCCTTCGCCGGCAAGTCGCTCATCCTCTACAACGATGCCCCGGCCCCCGTGCCCGCCTTCGACACCCGCTTGGACTACTACACCGGTGCGCCCGACCAGCGCGACAGCGGTGGTGCTGACACCACCCTGCCTGGCTACGGCCCCAACACCCGCACCATCATGCTCATTGAAGTGGCTGGTGATCCCCTGGCGGCTGCGGGCACCTACCCCGCCTACGACACGGCCCCCCTGTTTGCGGCCTTCACGTCCTCGGCCACCAGCAACGGCGCCTTCGCCGAGGCCCAGCATCCCCCGATCGTGCCCAACGCAGCGTACAACACCGCCCTGGGCAAGACCCTCACCACGCCCTATATCCGCATCCAGGACAACCAGTTCCGCCTCCCCTTCCCATCCATGGAGAACGGCGACTTGGTGCAGCCCACCCTGGAGCCCAAGGCCATCCAGGAGCTGTTCGAGCTGGACTACGGCCGCATGAACGCCACCCTCGGCGTCGAGCTGCCCTTCACCAACTTCAACGTTCAGACCACCATCCCCCTGGGCTACCAGGACCCCACCACCGAGTACCTCACGGACGGCACCACCCAGTTCTGGAAGATCACCCACAACGGCGTGGACTCCCACCCGGTGCACTTCCACCTCTTTGATGTGCAGATCGTGAACCGTGTGGGCTGGGACGGCGCCGTGCGCATGCCCGAGCCCAACGAGCTGGGCTGGAAGGAAACCGTCAAGATGCACCCCCTCGAGGACTGCATCGTGGCCTTCCGTCCCCTGTCCCCCCGGCTGCCCTTCGTGCTGCCCAACAGCAGCCGCTCTCCCAACCCCATGTACCCGGCCACGGCCAATATTGCCTTCACCAACCCGGCGGATGGCAACCCCATCACCATGGCCAACACAGTCCAGAGCTACGGCTGGGAATACGTCTGGCACTGCCACATCCTCGGCCACGAAGAGAACGACTTCATGCGGCCCATGGTGCTCAACGTCGCCGTGACCGTCCCCGAGGCCGCCTCGGCCCTCAGCTACTCCATCCCTGCTGGCGCCCCCACCCGGGTGGATCTGGCCTGGACCGACAACGCCAGCAATGAGACCGGCTTCTCCATCCAGCGCCGGGCGGGTGGCACCACGGCTGCCTGGGCGACCATCGGCACCGTTGTCCCCAATGTCCGCAGCTACATGGACTTCACCGCCGGTGCTTCACCTGTCTACGACTACCGCGTGGTTGCCTACAACCAGGCCGGCGACGCCCTGCCCAGCAACATCGTCTCCCCGGGCGTGCCCTCGGTGACCGTCTCCGGCACCGCCACCCGTGGCACCGCCCCGGTCCCCGGCATCCGCATCAGCGTCAGCAACGGCCAGTCCGCCATCACGGCTGCCACCGGTGCCTATTCCTACACCGTGCCCGTGGGCTTCACCGGCACCGCCGCACCCGTGACCGCCAGCTACCGCTACGTCCCCGCCAGCTTCACCTACAACAACCTGCAGGTGGACCAGACGGCCCAGAACTTCCAGGCCATTCCTGTGATCACCATCTCGGGCAAGGTGACCTACGGGACCCCCGGCCTCACCGGCGCCACCGTCAGCTTCAGCACCGGCCAGACCCTCCTTACCGACGGCAGTGGCAACTTCAGCCAGGTGGTGGATGCCCCCTTCACGGGCACCCTCACGGCCACCAAGGCGACCTACTTCATCACCCCGATTCCCATCACCATCACCGCCGCCACCACGGATCAGCCGGGCCAGAACTTCACTGCCGTTGTGGGCCGCTTGGTCTCGGGCACCGTCACCCTCAATGGCACGACCACTGGGCTGGCCGGGGTCGCCGTCGCCTTCCAGAATGGCTACACCCCCATCACCGCCGCCAATGGCACCTACAGCACCTACGTGCCCAACAACTACAGCGGCACCGTGACGCCCACCAAGGTCGGCTACCTCTTCAACCCGGCCAGCCGCAACCTGAACCGCATCACTGCCACCACCACCGGGGTGAACTTCAACGCCCGCGCTGTCTGGCCCATCACCGGCATCATCACCACCAACGGTGCAGGCCTGGCTGGCGTCAACGTCACCTTCAGCGGTAATGCGGGTGGCACCGCCACCACCGATGGGACCGGCGCCTACACGTTCCTCGCCAATGCGGGCTACAGCGGCACCATCACACCCACCCTCCGTGGCTTCGCCTTCTCCCCGACCTCCGTCACCGTGACCAACCTCGCTGCGGCCAAGGTCCAGAACTTCGTCACCACCCAGACCATCGCCGGCACCACGCGGCGCCGGTCCAACAACTCCAGCGTCGCCGGTGTCACAGTCACCGCCACCGGGCTCACTGGGTTCAGCAACTACACCGCCACCTCTGCCGGCAACGGCAGCTACACCCTCACCGTGCCCACCGGCTGGCGGGGAAACCTGACGGCCTCGGCCACCGGGTTCACCAGCTGGACCACCACCACCCCCATGCCCATGGGCCCCGTGCTCGTGAACCAGACCGGCGTGGCCTTCCTGGGCCAGTAGTCCCCAAGGTCCCCCGGGTGCTGCCCAGCACCCGGGGGTTTTTTGCGGGGTATCCAGACTCCAATGTTCGACCTGCATCAGCACGACCTGTTTGAGGGGGGGGATGCGTCCCTCCCCTTAGCCGTTTCTGCCCGGCGCAAGGATCTTGCCCAGCCCTTCTGACCCTGACCAGGCCCCGCCTGTGCCACCCCGGAGTTCGTCATGCTCAGCACGAGACAGCGCCACCCCGAATCACCCCTGGCTTTTGTCCTGGGGCTTCTCGGCTTCCTCCTGCTGACCTTCCAGGTGGCCTGCGGCGGGGGTTCCTCCACCCCACCGCCCCCGGCGCCGGTGATCACCAGCTTCGCCGTGGCCAAGGCTCCCCTCACGGCGGGGACCAGCACCACCCTCACGGCGGTCTTCACCAACGGCACCGGCGTCATCAACCAGGGTGTGGGTACGGTCACCTCGGCTACACCGGCCACCATCAGCCCGACCACTACGACCACCTACACCCTGACCGTCACCAACAGCGCCGGGGTTGCCGCCACCTCCATCGTCACCGTGCCCGTGGTGCCCGCTCCCGTGGCCAGCAGCCTGAGCCCCGGCGTAAATCCCGTGCCCTACGGTGGGACCACCCCCGTGACGCCGACCTTCACCGATGGCGTCGGCACCGTGGACAACGGCGTCGGCACCGTCACCAGCGGCACCTCTTTCAGCAGTGGCGTCATCACCGCCCCCAAGACCTTCACGCTGGTGGTGGCCAACACCGCCGGTAGCACCGCCACCAAGACCCTGACCCTGACCCCGCAGACCGTGGCCCTGGGCGCCCTCAGCCCGGCCGCCCCCGTGGTCACCGCCGCAACTTCTGCCAGCTTCACCCTGAGCGTGGCCGGCGGCGCGACCAACACCGTCACCTGGATGGCCACCGGCGGTTCCTGGTCCGGCAGCACCTGGACCGCCCCCGCCACCACCGGCACCTACACCCTCACCGCCACCTCGGTGGATGACCCCACCAAGTCCGTGAGCACCACGGCCACCGTGATCGCTCCGCCCAGCACCCCGGTCATCACCAAGCCGACCCTCGTGACCGCAGGGCAGGCAGGCTATGCCGCCAGCGTCCCTGCCCAGGTCGGGATGACCTTCGCCTGGACCCTGACCAATGGCACCGTCACTGCCGGTGCCGGAACCAACAGCATCACTTTCACTGCCGGCAGCGCCGTGACCACCGTGGACCTGGTGTGTGTCGCCACCAACCTGGCCGGCACCCACGCCCCCTCTGCCAGCGTCAGCGCCACCGTTGTGGCGGCCCCCCTGGCCACCAGCCTCGTGGCGGGTGTGAACCCAGTGCTCTATGGCGGCACCACCACTGTGACCCCCACCTTCAGCAATGGCACCGCCACGGTGAACGGCACCGCCGCCACCAGCGGAACGGCCATCGCCAGCGGCACCATCACCGCCGCCAAGACCTTCACCCTGGTGGTCACCAACGCCGCCGGCAGCACCGCCAGCGCCACCCTGACCCTGAACCCCCAGACCGTGGCCCTGACGGCCCTCAGCCCCGCCGCCCCGACCCGCACCGTGGGCACCAGCACCACCTTCAGCACCACCGCCACCGGTGGCGTAACCAACACCGTCACCTGGACCGCCAGCACCGGCAGCATCACGTCGACCGGCGTCTGGACGGCCCCGGCCACCGCTGGCACCGCCACCATCACCGCCACCTCCGTGGATGATGCCTCCAAGACCGCCAGCACGACTGTCACGGTGGTGGGGCTGCCCACCCTCCCGGTGGTGAGTGCGCCCACCTTTGTCACGGCCAGCCTGGCGGGCTTCACGGCCTCCGTGCCGACCCAGACCGGCGTGACCTTCGCCTGGACTGTGACCGGCGCCACCGTCACGGCGGGCGCTGGCACCAGCGGCATCACCTTCACTCCCGCCGCCAGCGGCACCGTCACCTTCAGCGTGGTGGCAACCAATGCCGCCGGCACACCCTCCACCGCAGGCACCGGCTCCTCCACCATCGTGGCGGCACCCCTCGCCGCCAGCCTGGTGGCAGCCACCAACCCTGTCCTCATGGGCGGGTCCACGACCGTCACGCCGACCTTCAGTGCCGGCACCGGCAGCGTGGACAACCGAGTGGGTGTGGTGACCAGCGGCACCCCCTTCTCCACTGGGATCATCACCGATCCCCGCATCTACACCCTCACCGTCACCAACCAGGCGGGCACCAGCACCACCGCCACGCTAACGGTTCGTCCCCAGACGGTGAGCGTGGCCTCCATCACGCCCACCACCCCCACCGTCACCGTGGGCACCACCACCCTGTTCACCGCCAACGTCACCGGGGCCGTCAATACTGCGGTGTTCTGGTCCTCCACCGGGGGCAGCTGGGCCAGCAACGCCTGGACCGCTCCCAGCACCCCCGGTACCTATACCGTGACGGCCATCAGTGCGGTTGAGCCCTCCAAGTCCGCCACCACCAGCGTCACCGTGGTGGCCGCTCCGGTCTATCCCGAGATCTCCGCTCCGACGGCGGTCACCACCGCCAGGGGTGGATACACCGCCTTCGTGGGTGCCCAGGCCAGCGTCACCTACACCTGGACCATCACCAATGGCACCATCACCGCCGGTGACGGCACCCGCTCCGTGACCTTCACCGCCGGGCCCGCAGGGAGCGTCGCCCTCACCTGCGTGGTGGCCAACCTCACCGGCGCCACCGCCACCGACACCGTCCTGGTGCCGATCGTGCCTTATCCAGTGATCCATTCCTTCGCGGCTACCAAGGGGGATGTGCTCTCCGGTGGCGCTTCCACCCTCTCGGCCGCCTACGTGGGCGGCACCGGGGTGGTCACGCCCGGCGGTGCGGCCCTGGCCAGCGGCTTCACGGCCGTGGTCAATCCCACCCATACCACCACCTACACCCTCACGGTCACCAACACTGCGGGTGACACCGCAACGGAGAACCTCACCATCACCGTGGGTGCCCTGCCCAGCATCAGCCTCTTCCGCGCCAGCCCCACCGCCATCACAGCAGGGCAGGGGACGCTGCTCAGCTTCTCCTTCACCGGCACCGGCGTCATCGACCAGGGTGTGGGCAGCGTCACCAGCGGCAGCCAGGTGGCTGTCACGCCGGCCAGCACCACCACCTACACCCTGACGGTGACCAACGCTGCCGGGGCCACCACCACGGCCACGGCCACGGTGACCGTCCTTACCTTCACCAGCAAGTTTGCCTACGTGGCCAACTCCGGCGGTGGCATCTCGGGCTACACCCTGAATGACACCACCGGCGACCTCACAGAGATGGCAAACTCCCCCTTCGCTGTCGCCGTGAACTTCCTGCATGTCACCAGCGACTCGGGCGGCCGCTACCTCTATGCGGTCAACGGTGATGGCCTCACCACCCCCATGAACGCCCTCACGGCCTTCACGATCGATGCCACCACCGGCGAGCTCACCGAGATCGGCACCTACCCCACGGACGTCAACCCCTGGGCCGCCGCTGTGGATCCTTCCGCCCAGTACGTCTATGTCCGCTGCGAAGGCGCCATAAGCATCTTTGCGCTCAATGGCGGCACCGGCGCCCTGACGGCCAGGCCCCAGGCCAACACCGCCGCCGGCACCGGCGATGTGCTGGTCCACCCCTCCGGTCGCCAGCTCTACACCGTGGGCCGTACCTCGGATCTCATCGAGGTCTTTGACATCAACCCCAGCACCGGGGCCCTCGTGGCCCACAGCAGCACCGGCCTGCCCGCCAACACCGGCGCCCTCTCCCTGGCTCTGGACCGCAGCGGTGAGTACCTCTTCACCAAGACCGAAGGGGCCGCCGGCGGTGGTGCGCAGGCATGCATCCTCTACACCCACCAGGTGGACGTGGAGAGCGGCGTCCTCACGCCCCTGGCCCCCACGGACACGGGCCTGGAGCAGGCGGATGCCTACCACGGCGTCTCTGCCAACCCCACCCAGTCCGTCATCTACATCACCCTGGCCACCACCTTCAACGACTACGCCGCCTTTGCGTTCGATCTGGTCTCTGGCACCCTCACACCCCTCACCGCCAGCCCCTATGACCTCTTCGGCGGCACAGGTTCTGACAGCCTCGTGGTCAGCCGCAATGGCAAGTGGGGCCTCATCACCAACTACAACGGCGCGCAGGTGGCCATCGGCGCCATCGACCCCAGCACGGGTGCTCTCCTAACCCCCACCACCGTCACCAGCGGCTCCTTCCCCATCTGCGTCACCGTTGTGGGAACGGTGCTGTAGGGCGCAACCCCCTCAGAGCAGCACCTAAACACCAAGGCCGGTCCCTCGGGGCCGGCCTTGGTGTGCCTGGGGTCTGGCTTACCTCACCCCAAAAGCCCCCAAGGTGGCCTGTTTTCGTACCGACCCTTGGGGTCGGGTCTGTCCTTGGTGACGCCGGAGCAGGCCTCCCTGGAGAAATTTTGCAGGTGCGGAACGGATGAGAATTTATAACCTTATAAAATACAACATTTAAATTTTCAGATCATTGATTTAATGAAAATATCGCAATAAAAAAATAATCTATTCTAATCAAAAAATTGGTTATTGCAATCGTCCCGGGGGCAAAAAACGGGGGATTTCCCCCCCCCCTGAATGGGTAGTTCTACCCAGTTCGAGGCCTAAAAGGCATATACAAGATAAATTGGTCATCTATTTTGAGGCGGCCCTTAAAAATATATGTAACACGAATAAATCTAGCTAATAGACCCACAATGGAGGAGTCGAGCCGAAGGCTCCCTTGGGTTGTTTTTATATAAGTAAAAATACTTAATGGTTATTACGTATAGATCGGGAAGTCCCACTGAGGATGTAATGGTTGTCTGGTCGGTTTGTTCACCTATGTGTCTAGAAATTTAACCGAGCAACCACGTCATCCGAAGGTTCCTAGACCTGTTGGCCCATAGCTTCGCACTGCCAGGCAACTCATTTCTGCCCCGAGGTTCCCCATGCTCAATCCCCTTCGTTCCATCGTTGCTGCTGCCTTTGCAGTGGTTGCCACGCTGTCGCTGCAGGCCGACATGCCCCAGGGCGTCAACCGGACCGCCGCCCCCACCGTGGGCGGTGACAAGGACGTCATCGTCGAGCGGGCCACCCGCCGGGCCGTCCTGGCTCAGGCGCGGGCCGCCGCCGCCAAGCGAACCCGCGAGGGCCTCCTGGCCAAGGGCGGGAAGGTGGATGTCACCAAGCTGGGGGTGAACCCGGCCGCCCCGGCGGGCTCTGCCAAGGCCAAGGGGGCCCCTGTCGCAGGCGCCAAGGGCGTGGCGGGTGTGGCCATCCCCGGCCCCGGCTTCCAGCTCCAGCAGCCGGACTACATGTTCGGTACCGCCACCAACTGGCACAACACCAAGCCCATCCGCAAGTTCGTCGACACCCTGCCGGGTCTGGGTTCGGCCAACGCCAACAACCTGGGCAACTACATCCCCGTGGCCGTGCCCGACCAGACCACCTTCGCCGGTGCCGACTATTACGAGATCGATGTCGTCGAGTACTGGCAGCAGCTCCACTCGGAACTGGCGCCCACCAAGCTGCGCGGCTATGTCCAGCACAATGTGCCGGCCAATAACACGGTCAGTGGAACCGTCACGGCAAGCACCTCCGCAGGCACCGTCACAAGATCCGTCAACTCCAACTACCTCGGACCCCTCATCATTGCCGAAAAGGATCGCCCGGTCCGCGTGAAGATGCGCAACCTGCTGCCCACCACGGCCAATGGCGGCGACCTCTTCATCCCCGTGGATACCACCATGATGGGCGCCGGCACCGGCCCCAACGGCGGCGCGGCCGTGTACACCCAGAACCGGGTGGAGTTCCACCTGCATGGTGGCCTCAACCCCTGGATCAGTGACGGCACGCCCCACCAGTGGGTGACCCCCGCTGGGGAAGCCACCAGCTACAAGAAGGGTGCCGTCTTCCAGAACGTGCCGGACATGGCCGCCGGTGCCAGCGATGGTGACGGCATTGCCACCTACTTCTGGAGCAACCAGCAGAGCGCCCGCATGATCTGGTACCACGACCATGCCTACGGCCTCACCCGCCTGAATGCCTACGCTGGCATGGCCGCGGGCTACCTCATCGTGGACCCCACGGAAAAGAAGCTCATCACCGACGGCGTCCTGCCCAACAACGGCGGCGGCCTCTACAACTTCGGCATCCCCCTGGTCATCCAGGACAAGACCTTTGTGGACACCACCACCCTCGGGACCGTGGGTCAGATGAACACCGACCCCGCCACGGGGCTCCTCATCCCGGCCACCGATCCCACCTGGGACATCACCAAGTACGGTGGCGATGGGGCCCTCTGGTTCCCCCACGTCTACATCCCCAACCAGAACCCCGCCGACATCAGTGGCGCCAACGCCATGGGTCGCTGGGACTACGGCCCGTGGTTCTGGCCCCCGCTGACCTCTGCCGCTGGCCTGCAGCATGGCGCCGAGCCGATTCCGAACGACCCCAACGGCACCGAAATCCCCGGCACGCCCAACCCCTCCCTGACGCCCGAAGCCTTCATGGACACCCCAGTGGTCAACGGCGCAGCCTACCCGCGCCTCAGCGTGGAGCCCAAGGCCTATCGCTTCCGCATCCTCAATGGCGCCAACGACCGCTTCTGGAACCTGAGCTTCTTCCAGGGCGATCCTGCGCAGCCTGATGCCGATGGCCGCCTCACCGAAGTCAAGATGGTGCCTGCTGGACCGACTGCTGGCTGGCCTGCTAACTGGCCCACCGATGGCCGTGCGGGCGGCGTTCCCGACCCCGGCACCCGTGGTCCCGACATCATCCAGATCGGCAACGAGAGCGGCTTCCTCCCGTCTCCTGTGGTGATCCCCGCCCAGGCGGTCACCTTCAACTACAACCGCCGCGACATCGTGGTGCTGAACGTGGCCGACCACGGCCTCTGGCTTGGCCCCGCCGAGCGCGCCGATGTGATCGTCGACTTCTCGGGCTTTGCCGGCAAGAGCCTGATCCTCTACAACGACTCCCCGTCCCCCGTGCCTGCCTTCGACCCCCGGATCGACTACTACACCGGTTCCCCTGACCAACGCGACAGCGGTGGTGCTGACACCACGGCCCCTGGCTACGGCCCCAACACCCGCACGATCATGCTGGTGGAAGTGGCGGCGGGCACACCTGCAACTGCCTTCGACCTGGGCAAGCTCCAGACGGCTTTCGACTCTTCCCCCACGAGCAACGGCGCTTTCGCTGCTTCCCAGCACCCACCCATCGTGCCTTCCCCTGTGTACAACAGCGCCCTCGCCCGGACCCTGACGGAGGAGTACGTCCGCATCCAGGACAGCCAGTTCCGTCGCCCCTTCGCTTCCATGGAGAACGGCGACCTGGTACAGCCCATGCTCGAGTCCAAGGCCATCCAGGAGCTGTTCGAGCTGGACTACGGCCGCATGAACGCCACCCTGGGTGTCGAGCTGCCCCGCACCAACTTCAACATCCAGACCACGATTCCCCTGGGCTACATCGACCCCGTCACTGAGATTCTGACGGACGGCACCACCCAGTTCTGGAAGATCACCCACAACGGCGTGGATACCCACCCGGTCCACTTCCACCTCTTTGATGTCCAGATCGTGAACCGCGTGGGCTGGGACGGCGCCGTGCGCATGCCCGATGCCAATGAATATGGCTGGAAGGAAACCGTCAAGATGCACCCCCTCGAGGACTGCATCGTGGCCTTCCGTCCCCTGTCGCCTCGCCTGCCCTTCGTCCTGCCCAACAGCAGCCGCGAGCTGGATGTCACCAAGCCGAACAATGCCATGGTGACCTTCACCGATGTGGCCACAGGCAACCCCATCACCGCCCTGAACGTCCACCAGGACTTTGGCTGGGAGTACGTGTGGCACTGCCACATCCTCGGTCACGAAGAGAACGACTTCATGCGCCCCATGGTCTTGAATGTCGCGGTCAGCGTTCCCGCCGCAGCCTCTGGCCTCACCGCCAACCTGAAGAACACCAATTGTGTGGACCTCAGCTGGCTGGACAATGCCACCAATGAGACCGGCTTCACCATCCAGCGCCGGGCCGGCGGTACCAGCAGCGCCTGGACCACCCTCGGCACCGTGGTGCCCAATGTCCGCAGCTTCAGCGACTTCACCGTCGCCGACCCCGCCAAGTACGACTACCGGGTTATCGCCTACAACCAGGCCGGCGATGGTGCCCCCAGCAACATCGCGAGCATCGGCGTGGCCACCGTGAAGGTCTCCGGCCACATCGCCAATGGCGCCACTGCGCTGCAGGGCATCATGGTCAGCGTGAGCAATGGCCAGTCGGCCCTCACCAATGCCGCTGGCGACTACTCCTACACCGTGCCCATGGGCTTCAGTGGCACCGCCACCGCCGTCACCCACGGCTACACCTATGCTCCGGTCAGCTACACCTATAGCAACCTGGCTGCAGATGTGACGGCCCAGAACTTCGCCGCCACCCCTGTGATCACGGTCTCGGGCAAGGTCACCTCCGGCCAGACCAACTTGGCGGGTGTCACCATCACCGCCAGCACGGGCCAGACTGCCACCACTGCGGCGAACGGCACCTACTCGCTGGTGCTGCCTTCGCCCTACACCGGCACCATCACGGCCACCAAGGCCCTCTACTTCATCACCCCGGTTCCCATCACCTTGACTGGGGCCATCACGGACCAGGCGGGCCAGAACTTCAGCGCCGTCACGGGTATTGCGGTGTCGGGCACGGTCACCCTCAATGGCGCCGGCTTGGCTGGGGTTGCCGTCGCCTTCAGTGGCGGCTACACCCCCCTCACGGCTGCCAACGGCACCTACACCACCTACGTGGCCCGCAACTACAGCGGCACCCTCACGCCCGCCAAGGCTGGGTATGCCTTCACGCCCACCACCCGCACCCTGAACCGCATCACGGCCACCACCACCGGGCAGACCTTCACCGCCCGGGCCGCCTGGCCCATCTCCGGCACCATCACCAGCAATGGTGCGGGCCTCGCCGGAGTCACCGTCACCTTCAGCGGCGGGGCGGGGACCGCCACCACCAGTGGCACGGGTGCCTACAGCTTCCTCGCCACTTCCGGGTGGAGTGGAACCGTCACACCGACCCTGCGCGGCTTCACCTTCCTGCCGGCTTCCGCCAGCATCACCAACCTGGCTGCGGCCCAGACCAAGAACTTCGCCACCGCCCAGACCATCGCTGGCACCACCAAGCGCCGCTCCAACAATGCGAATGTCGCTGGTGTGACCCTCACGGCCACGGGCCTCAATGGGACCGGGACCTACACCGCCACCTCCACCGGCACTGGCACCTTCACCCTCACGGTGCCCACCGGCTGGACCGGGACCATCACGGCCTCGGGCGGCGGCTTTACCACCTGGACCACCACCACCGTCATGCCTGTGCCCGCCGTGCTTGCCAACATCACCGGCGTGCCCTTCCTTGGCCAGTAACTGCTTCATTCCCCGGGTGCCACCAGGCACCCGGGGTTTTTTCGCAGGGTGCTCAGACCGCCATGCTTGACCCGAATTCAGATTGACCTGCTCGAGGGGGGGGATGCGTCCCTCCCCTTGGCCGTTTCCGCCCAGCATCTTTTTCGCCCCAGACCAGGCCCCAGCCTGTGCCACCCCGGAGTTCGTCATGAGCAATACGAGACAGCGCCATCCTGAATCGCCCCTGGCTTTCCTCCTGGGGCTTCTCGGCTTTCTGGTACTGACCCTCCAGGCCGCTTGCGGTGGAGGCTCCTCCTCCACGCCGCCGCCCCCGGCGCCGGTGATCACCAGCTTCGCGGTGGCCAAGGCGCCCCTCACGGCGGGGACCAGCACCACCCTCACCGCTGTCTTCAGCAACGGCACGGGCGTCATCAACCAGGGCGTGGGCACCGTCACCACGGCCACGCCCGTGACCATCAGCCCCACCACCACCACCACCTACACCCTGACCGTCACCAATCCCATTGGGGTCGCTGTCACCTCCATTGTCACCGTGCCCGTGGTGCCCGCCCCTGTGGCCACCAGCCTCAGCCCCGGCGTGAACCCCGTGCCCTATGGTGGGACCACCACCCTGACGCCGATCTTCACCGATGGCGTGGGCACCGTGGACAATGGCGTGGGCACCGTCACCAGTGGAACGCCCTTCACCAGCGGGGTCATTACTGGCACCAAGACCTTCACCCTGGTGGTCGCCAACACCGCCGGCAGCACTGCCACCAAGAGCGTGACCCTGACCCCGCAGACCGTGGTCCTGGGGGCCCTCAGCCCTGCGGCCCCCATCGTCACGGCGTCCACCATCGCCAACTTCACCCTGAGCGTGGCGGGCGGTGCGACCAACGCAGTCACCTGGTCCGCCACCGGCGGCACCTGGTCCACCAGCACCTGGACCGCCCCTGCCACCACGGGCGCCTACACCATCACAGCCACCTCGGTGGATGACCCCACCAAGTCCGTGAGCACCACGGCCACCGTGGTCACGCCTCCGATCACTCCCATCATCACCAGCCCGACCCTCGTCACGGCAGGGCAGGCGGGCTATACCGCCAGCGTCCCTGCCCAGGCCGGCATGACCTTCGCCTGGACCCTGACCAACGGCACCATCACCGTGGGGGCCGCTACCAACGCCATCACCTTCACCGCCGGCAGCGCCGTGACCACCGTCGACCTGGTGTGCGTGGCCTCGAACCTGGCGGGTGCCCATGCGGCGTCCCGCTCGGTCAGCTCCACCGTCCTCGCAGCCCCTGCGGCCACCAGCCTGGTGGCGGCCGTGAACCCCGTGCCCTTCGGCGGCGCCACCACCGTGACCCCCACCTTCAGCAATGGCACCGCCACCGTGAACGGCAGCGCTGCCACCAGTGGCACGGCCATCGCCAGCGGCACCATCACCGCCGCCAAGACCTTTACCCTGGTGGTGACCAACGCCGCCGGCAGCACCGCCAGCACGACCCTGACCCTGAACCCCCAGACCGTGGCGCTGACGGCCCTCAGCCCCGCCACGCCGACCCGCACCGTGGGGAGTAGCACCACCTTCAGCACCACCGCCACGGGTGGCACCACCAACACCGTCACCTGGACGGCCAGCGCCGGCAGCATCACCGCCAGTGGTGTCTGGACCGCCCCGGCCACCGCAGGGACGGCCACCATCACCGCCACCTCCGTGGATGATCCCACCAAGACCTCCAGCACCACCGTGACCTATGTGCTGCCTCCCACCCTGCCGGTGGTCACCGCACCCACCTATGTGACCGCCAGCCTGGCGGGCACCTACACTGCTTCCGTTCCGGCCCAGACCGGCACCACCTTCGCCTGGACCTTGACCGGCGGCACCGTTGCCAGTGGGGCCGGCACCAACACCATCGCCTTCACCCCCAGCGCCAGCGGCACGGTCGGCTTCAGCGTGGTGGCGACCAACGCCGCCGGTCTCCCCTCCACGGCCGGTACCGGTTCGTCCACCATCGTGGCGGCTCCCCTTGCCACCAGCCTGGTGGCAGCCACCAACCCCGTGCTGCTCGGTGGCTCCACCACCGTCACCCCGACCTTCTCCAATGGCACGGGCAGCGTGGACAACCGCGTGGGCGTCGTCACCAGCGGCGTGGCCTTCTCCACGGGCGTCGTTACGGATCCCCGGATCTACACCCTGACGGTGACCAACCTCGCCGGGTCCACAGCCAGCCTCACGATCACCGTCCGTACCCGCGACGTAAACATCACGGGCATTACGCCTGCGATGCCAACCGTCACCGTGGGCTCCACCACCCTGTTCACCGCCACGGTCACGGGTGTGGTTGACACCACCGTGCTCTGGACGGCCACGGGTGGCACCTGGTCCGGCAACGCCTGGACCGCGCCGGACACGCCGGGATCGAGCTACACCATCCGGGCCACCAGTGCGGTGGATCCCTCCAAGAGCGCCACCACCACCGTCACCGTGGTGGGTGCCCCCGTGCAGCCCACGGTGGTGACCCCTGCGGCCGTCACCACGGGCAAGGCTGGCTACACCGCTTCCGTCGCAGCCCAGGCCGGCATGACCTACGCCTGGACCATCCAGAACGGCAGCATCACCGCCGGGGCCAGCACCCGGAGCATCACCTTCACGGCCGGTCCCACGGGCCAGGTCGCCATCGGCTGCACCGTCAGCAACGGCGTGGGTGCCTCCGAGCTGGACATCGCCCTGGTCGACATCGTGCCCTACGCCACCATCATGGACTTCTCGGCCAGCAAGGCCGATGTCCTGGCCAATGCGGCCTCCACCCTCTCGGCCACCTACACCGGCGGCACGGGCGTCGTCACCCCCGGCAACCTGACCCTCGCCAGCGGCGCCACCCTGGTGGTGAACCCCAGCCGCACGACCACCTACACCCTGACCGTGACCAACACCGCCGGGGACACGTCCACCGAGGCCATCACCATCACGGTGGGCGCGCTACCCAGCATCGCCTCCTTCCGGGCCAACCCCGCCAACATCACGGTTGGGCAGGGGACCCTCCTCAGCTATGTGTTCACCGGCACCGGCGTCCTCACCCCCGGCAGCATCCCCGTCACCAGCGGGGAGCAGGTGACGGTGAAGCCCACCACCACCACCACCTACACCCTGACGGTCACCAGCGCTGCGGGCGCCAGCACCTCCCTGGCCACCGCGGTGAACGTCCTCACCTTTACCAGCAAGTTTGCCTACGTGGCCAACTCCGGCGGCGGCATCTCGGGCTACACCCTGAATGACACCACCGGCGCCCTGGTCGAGATGACGAACTCCCCCTTCAATGCCAGCGTGAACACCCTCCACGTCACCAGCGACTCCGGCGCCCGCTACCTGTTCGCCGTCAACGGTGACGGGTTCGGCACCCCGGCGAACACCCTCACGACCTATGCCATCGATGGCACCACCGGTGAGCTCACCCTGATCGGCACCTACGCCACAGGGATCAATCCCTGGGCCGCTGCGGTGGACCCCACCGCCAAGTGGGTCTACATCCGCTGCGAAGGTGGCATCACCATCTACAGCCTCAACGGTGGCACCGGCGTCCTCACCCTCGTGGGCACGGATGCCACCTCGGCTGGCACCGGCGATGTGCTGATCCACCCCTCGGGAAGGCAGCTCTTCACCGTGGGTCGCAGCTCCGACACTCTGCAGGTCTTTGACCTCAACGCCACCACGGGCCGCCTCACCCTCAACCACACCACCGGCCTGCCTCTTGGCGCTGGCCCCCTCTCCCTGGCCCTCGACAGCACGGGCGAGTACCTCTTCACCAAGAGCGAAGGCGCTGCCGGCGGCGGCGCCCAGGAGTGTGT
>CAIMFT010000141.1 GCA_903840385.1 uncultured Holophagaceae bacterium | reverse complement strand
TGTCGCTGAGCTTGCGGTCCAGCACGATCTCGCTGTTGCCCGTACCCTTGAACTCCTCGAAGATCACATCGTCCATGCGGCTGCCGGTCTCGATGAGCGCTGTGGCCACGATGGTGAGGCTGCCCCCGCCCTCGATGTTGCGGGCCGCACCGAAGAAGCGCTTGGGCCGCTGGAGGGCGTTGCTGTCCACGCCGCCGGAGAGCACCTTGCCGCTGGGCGGCACCACGGTGTTGTAGGCCCGGCCCAGGCGGGTGATGGAGTCCAGCAGGATGACCACATCCTTCTTGTGCTCCACGAGGCGCTTGGCCTTCTCGATGACCATCTCGGCCACCTGGACGTGGCGGGTGGCGGGCTCATCGAAGGTGCTGGAGACCACCTCGCCCTTCACGCTGCGCTCCATGTCCGTGACCTCCTCGGGGCGCTCGTCGATGAGCAGCACAATGAGGAAGACCTCCGGGTGGTTGGCGGTGATGGAGTTGGCGATGTTCTGCAGGAGGACCGTCTTGCCCGTGCGGGGCGGGGCCACGATGAGGGCGCGCTGGCCCTTGCCCAGGGGCGTCATGAGGTCCATGACCCGGGTGCTCAGCTCCTGGGAGTCCCGCTCCATGCGCAGGTGGTGGGTGGGGTAGAGCGGCACCAGGTCGTCGAAGTGGATCCGCTCCCGGGCCTGGCCGGGGGGATCGAAGTTCACCGCATCCACCCGCAGCATGGCGAAGAACTTCTCGCCCTCCTTGGGGGGACGGATCATCCCAGACAGGGTGTCGCCGGTGCGCAGGTTGAACTTCCGGATCTGGCTGGGGGAGATGTAGATGTCATCGGAGCCCGCCAGGTAGTTCTGGTCAGGGCTGCGCAGGAAGCCGAAGCCCTCCGGCAGCACCTCCAGCACACCCTCGGCGAAGAACTGCCCTTCCCGCTCGGCCTGGGCCTGGAGCACCCGGAAGACCAGCTCCTGCTTGCGCATGGAGAGGGGGCTTTCGATGTCCAGTGCCTTGGAGAGCTCGGCCAGCTTGCCGATCGACAGTTCCTTGAGCTCCTGCAAGCTCAGGGCAGCCGGGGGCTGGGGTTGGGTGGCCATGGGTCACCTCGGGAAAGCGAGTCGGGAGTGGCTCGGGGATTGCTCCAGGATAGGTCAGATCCCCGAATCGGCCAAACCCTGGCCAGTAAAAGCCACCACCCGGTCGGCAAAACCTCGGGGATCCTCCACCGGGAAGGCATGGCCGATGCCCGGAACAACCTCAAAGCGGCTCCCCGGGATGAGACGGGCCGTCTCCAGGCACTTCCAAGGCGGGGTCAGCAGGTCCTCGGCCCCGCACAGCAGGAGGATCGGGCCCTGGAGCTGCGCCAGGCGGTCCCGGATGTCCCACCCGAAGATGCCGCGGATCTGGTGCAGGTTGCCATGGGCTGGCCGCTCCCCGCCCGTCACAGCCCGGTGGTAGGCCCGCAGGACCCCATGGCGGGCCTCCAGGAAGCGGTCCCCCCACAGGAAGGGGGCGGCGGCGTCAAACTGCATCAGGGGGCCCCCCACCTCCAGACAGTGGGCCCAGTGTTCGGCCTTGAGGGCCATGGCGGTGTCCACGTGAGCCAGCGAGCTGGTGAGCACCGCCCCGGCGAAGGCGCCCGGGTGGGTGGTGAGCAGCTCCAGGCTGAGGGCGCTGCCGTTGGACAGGCCCACCAGCCAGGGCCGGGTGATGCCTAGCACCTGCAGCAGGTCCCAGGCGTCGCCGGCCAGCGTGGCGGTGGCGTAGGGGCCCTCCAGCGGAGCATCGGACCGGCCCTGGCCCCGGCTGTCGAAGGTCAGGACGCGGAAGCGCTCGGTCAGCGCCGGCAGAACCCCAGCCCACATCGTGGTATCGGACAGGAGGCCGTTGAGGAGCACCAGCCAGGGCCCCGCCGGATTGCCCTGGATGCGGTGGTGGAGGCGGACCCCAGAGGGCAGCGTGGCCAGGTTGGCCCGGGCCGGCACCTCAGGCGCCCAGGTCAGCGGGACGGAGGTGCTCCACCAGCTGCCAGCGGCCCTGGTCATGGCGCAGGACTGAGCAGTTGGCGCGGCCCATGTCGACCGGCTTATGGGTGAAGCGATGGACCAGGCAGCCCAGGAAGGGTTCGTGGCTCACCACGGCCACGATGTGGTTGGGCGGGGCGTCCGCAAGGAGGCTCTGCAGCCATAGGAAGGCCGGCTCCGCTGGGCAGAGGGGCTCCAGGTCCGGGGAGGTCTCTAGGGGAAAGCCCCCGGCAGCCTCATGCAGGCAGGCCATGGTCTCCATCGCCCGCCGGAAGGGGCTCTGGAAGCCCTGATGCGGCCGCAGGCCGCGTCCCACCAGGCCCTGCATCACCGCATGGGCCTGCACCCAACCCTCTGGAGTCAAGGCCCGGTCCATGTCCGCAACCCCCGCACTGTATTCCTCGGGGATGCCATGACGAATGAGCAGGAGCGTGGCCATGCCTCCATCCTAGCGTCCTGCTATTCCGAATGCGCTTCAACTGTGATTTCTCCTTGTATTTCAATGCTTTTAAGGGGATGATTACTGTTTGGGCCCCTCCCGGCTGGCGCTTTTCGCCAAATAGAGATCGCCATGCGGCGATCCGCGCAGGGAAAGCCCCGGGAGCTACCTTGAACGACCTGACATTCGCAGCCCTTGGCTGCAGCGAAGCCCTGCTGGCCGCCCTGGCCAAGCGCGGCTTTGAGACCCCCATGGCCGTCCAGGCCCAGACCTTCAAGCCCGGCCTGGAAGGCCGCGACCTGCTGGTCCAGAGCCGCACCGGCTCCGGCAAAACGCTGGCCTTTGGCCTGCCCCTGCTCCACCGCCTGGCCGACGAGCGCCACACCCAGGCCCTGATCCTCGCCCCCACGCGGGAGCTGGCCCAGCAGGTGGGTGCCGAGCTCCACAGCCTCGTACCCAAGCTGCCCATCGCCTCGCTGGTGGGTGGCCTCGGCTACGCACCCCAGCTGCGCGCCCTCTCCATGGGCTCACCCGTGGTGGTAGGCACGCCGGGCCGGGTGATGGACCACCTGAACCGAGGCACCCTGGACCTCAGCCGCGTCACCATGGTTGTCCTCGACGAGTGCGACGAGATGCTGAACATGGGCTTCCTCGAGGACGTGGAGACCATCCTCGCCAAGATCCCCGCCGGGCCGCAGACCTATCTCTTCTCCGCCACCCTGCCCGCCCCCATCGCCAAGCTGGCGAAGCGCTTCCTCAAGGACCCCGTGCAGATCCAGCTGGCCGAGGCCGGTGAGCATGCCGTCCACGCCGACATCGCCCACACGCCGGTGCTGGTGCCGGATCACCACCAGGTGCGCGCCCTGGTCAACCTGCTCCTGAAGGATGACCCCAGCAGCGCCCTGATCTTCACCAAGACCAAGGCCCAGAGCGAGGAGGTGGCCGAGGAGCTGACCGTCTCCGGCCTGCCCGCAGCCTTCCTCCACGGTGACCTGGCCCAGGCCACCCGCACCCGCATCCTGGGGCAGTTCAAGGACGGCAAGCTGCGCTACCTCGTGGCCACCGACGTGGCCGCTCGCGGTCTCGACATCGAGGGCCTGCCCCTGGTGGTGCATATCGGCATCCCCACTCAGCTGGAGAGCTACATCCACCGCAGCGGCCGCACCGGCCGCGCCGGGGCCAAGGGCACCAGCCTCGCCCTGGTGAACTGGAAAGAGAGCCGCATCCTGCTGGCCTGGAGCCGCCGCGGCGGCCTGACCCTGGACTGGCGCCCCATTCCCTCCCAGACAGAGATCCGCGAGGCCCAGGGCACCCGCCTGCTCACCGGCATCAGCGCCTCGGCCAGCGCCGCCACCCTGGCCCAGGCCCGGCAGATGCTCCAGGGCACCGACCCTGAGCGCCTGGTGGCCGGCCTGCTGGGCCTGATCCTGGCCGAGCAGTCCGGGGGCTTCGATGTCCCGGCGGCTGACGCCAACAAGACCACCAAGCCCCGCTACGACAACCCGCGCGAGCGCAAGGAGGGCGGGTCCCGCCCCCAGCGCACCTACGCTGAGCGCGCCGCCACCCGCCCGGAAGGCCCCGGCACCGCCTCGAAGACCCGCCCTGATGGCAGCTTCCGCCCGCGCAGCGACTTCGATGACCGGCCGCGCGCCCCCTATGCCAAGCCCCGGACCGAGACCCCCGACCGGCCTGTGCGCAAGGCCTGGGAAGACCGCAGCACCGCCAAGCCGGCCGCCAAGCCCGCCCCCAGTGACACGCCGAGGCCCTGGAAGAAGCCCACCAAGCCCGCCTCCAAGTTCGCCGATGACCGGCCACCGCGGCCCTGGAAGAAGAAGTAGCACCAACCAGGACCGCACCACCCACAGCCCCGGCCCCACCAGGCCGGGGCTGTTCGCATTCCGGGTTGGGCCGGAGGTCCATAGAAATAGATTTGAAAAAGAATGGTTACCTAGAGACTGAGTCGCTATATTTGCAACTATCTCACCCCACCCATGCCGTCTGGCATGCCGTTTTTTTCTTGCACTCATCCGCTCGTGGAGGGTATCCATGCACCATCCGACCCTTGCTGGCTTGGGGCATTCCGCCCTGGCCCTAACCTTCCTTCTTGGGCTTGCCGCAGGTAGCCCTGGTCAGGCTGCAGCCCCTGGGGTTGTCGCAGCAGACCAGGCCCAGACCATCTCCCTGGTGATGAAGCTGAGGAATCGACCAGCCCTGGAAGCCTACATTGCCGAGACCGTCGATCCTTCCAGTAGCTCATACCGCAAGTTCATGAACACGGAAGCTTTTGCCGCCACCTTTGGCCCTTCGCCCGCCGACTTGCGCGCCGTGACAGAGCTTCTGGGGAGCCAGGGCATCAAGGTCGAAGCGATTCACGCCAATCACCTGGTGATTCGGGCCTCGGGCACCACCGCCCAGTTCAACGCCCTGCTCAATACCCAGGTCGTGCAACGCACCGATGAACAGGGCCGCACCTACCAGATGCCCTCTCGCGTTCCCCAGGTCCCGACCAGTCTTTCGAGCCATGTACTCGCCGCAGTGGGCCTGAACACCAAGGCAGCCTTCCGTCCCCACACTGTCAGGGCCCAGCGAACCCCCAACGGCGTGGCGGGGGAAAGCGTTCCGGCAGTGGTGCTTCCCTCTGCCGGAACTGTGGCCACGGGTGTTCCCGGCAGCTACACCGTCGGTGACGTGGCCAATCTCTACAACATCAACCCTCTCTACAGCCGCCGCATCACCGGCAGGGGTCGCACCCTGGGCATCGCCACCCTGGCCTCATTCAACCCTGCAGACGCCTTTGCCTACTGGAGTGCGGTGGGCCTGACGGTGGATCCCAACCGCATCACCCAGGTCCTGGTGGATGGAGGGTCTGGGACCGACGGTGCGGAGGAGACCACCCTGGATGTGCAGCAGTCTGGAGGTGTGGCCTATGGCGCCAAGATCATGGTCTACCAGGCCCCCAACACGGATGCCGGCTTCCTGGACCTGTTCAGCCGAGCCGTCTCGGACAACATAGTGGACACCCTGTCGGTGAGCTGGGGCCTAGCCGAAGCCTTCTATGACGACGCCACGCTGGCCGCCTACCACCAGGTCTTTCTCCAGGCGGCAGTCCAGGGCATTCCCGTGTTCGCCTCCTCAGGGGATTCTGGCGCCTTCGATCTCAACCGCAGCTTCCCCACGCCGTTCTTCTCGCCCACCAACTCGGTCGATCATCCGGCCAGCGACCCCTTCGTAACGGCGGCCGGTGGGACCACCTTGCCGTTCACCCTCAATCTGGCACACGGCACCGTCGTGGTGCCCAAGGAACGCCCCTGGGGCTGGGACTACCTGGAGAACTACCTGGTGACCAACTACGGCCAGTTCTTCTACGACTTCAACTATTTCCCCGTCGGCGGTGGGGGCGGAGTGAGTTCAGCCTTCCCGATGCCCTCCTGGCAGGGCCGGCTGGCCGGCACCCAGGCCACGCCAGCCAACTTCGACACCCTCTACTACTACCCCAACTATGGACCGGGCAACCCGGACCAATCCGGAGCGGAGATCTGGGCCGTTCTGCCGCCTGGCTACGTGGGCCGCAACGTCCCAGATGTCTCCCTGAATGCGGATCCCTTCACGGGCTACCTCACCTACTTTGCAGGTACCTTCTACGCCGGCTGGGGGGGTACCAGTTTCGTGGCACCCCAGCTCAATGGCATCGCGGCCCTGCTCACCCAGGCCAATGAAGGGCGGCTTGGCTTCCTGAACCCGCAGCTCTACCGCGCCTTCCAGAAATACGGCTACGGCTCCAAGAGCCCCTTCCGCGCAGTCAGCACCGGCACCAACCTCTACTGGCAGGCGGGGTCGCACTACAACCCTGCTTCCGGGCTGGGCACCCTGAACGTGGTCAACCTCGGCCCAGCCCTGGATCGCTGACCCCCGCAGAAAAAGTCCCCTTCCCTAACTTCAAGAAGCAAGGGCGCCATCAGGCGCCCTTGCTTCTTGAAGTTCACCCGTTGGGATCATTTCCCATGAGGTCCAGGGGCTTGGGGGCCTCCGGCTGGGGCGGACGGCCCCAGGGGCAGTTCTCTATGGGCTGGGCATTGGCCTTCTCCCGGGCCTCGCGGATCTTGCGGATGGCCTCGGCATCACTGCCGGAGCGGGGGGCGGTGCCGGGCTTGAAGGCCAGGCGCAGCACCTTGTCCGTGGTGGCCGAGGTGGCCAGCAGACCTGTTAAGCGGTCCACATCTGCCCACTCCATGCCCTCCGGCGCTTTGAAGTCCTCCTTCTCACCGGTGGTGGGCAGGGCCGCCTTCATGAAGTCGATCCAGATGGGCAGGGCCACCTTGGCGCCATCGGCGCCCTTGAAGATCATCTTCTTCTCGTCGAGACCCACCCAGACGCCGCAGACGATCTTGGTGGAGAAGCCGATGAACCAGCCATCCGTGTGGTCGTCCGTGGTGCCCGTCTTGCCAGCCACCGGCCACTCCAGCTCGTTGCTGCGGGCACCGGTGCCGCTGGTGGCCACGCCCTGGAGGCACTGGATGAGCTGGTAGGTGCTCTGGGGGTCCAGCACCTGCTCGGTGGCAGCTCCGCCATGGCTCTCCAGCACCTTGCCGTTGCGGTCCGCCACCTTCTTGATGAAGTAGGGGGGCGGCGACTGCAGGCCGCCGTTGGCGATGGTGCTGTAGCCCCGCACCATGTCCTTGAGGGTGAGGTCTGCCGACCCCAGGGCCATGCTGGGATAGGGCGGCAGCGTCCCAGTGAGCCCGCACTTCCGGGCGAAGTCGATGACGTTCATGACGCCGACTTCCTCGAGGGTGCGCACGGCTGGCACATTGCGGGAGTCCCGCAGGGCTTCCCACATGACGATGGGCCCCCAGAAGTCCCGCTCGTAGTTGCGGGGCTCGTAGGGCTTCACGCCGCCCCGCAGGGGCTTGAACTCCGAGCTGCCATCCGGATGGGTGACCGTCAGGAAGTCCACCGTGTCCAGGAAGCGGGAGGGCACATCCTGGACCAGGGTGGCCGGGGTCCGCCCACTGGTGAAGGCCGCACCATAGACGTAGGCCTTCATGGTGGAGCCCACCTGGCGCAGGGCCTGGGTGGAGCGGTTGAACTTGGAGCGGTTGAAGTCGTAGCCGCCCACCATGGCGCGGATCTCGCCAGACCTGGGATCCACGGCCATGAGGGCGCCTTCCACCTGGGGATCCTGGTCCAGCTCCAGCTCCCGGGGGGTGCCCTCCTCAGCCTTCTTCACCGTGAAGAGGGGCGCTGCGCCGCGCGGGAGCAGCTTCTGGATGTCCTTGCCAGCCCAGGCAAAGGCCGCCTCCGAAACCTCCAGCTGAGTCTTGCCGATGCGGACCTGGGCCCGCCCGCCCTTCCAGCCGAGGATCACGCCCCGCACGCTGTCACCCAGCTCGAAGTAGCGCTTCCAGCCGTTCAGCTGGGTGGTCTCGGGGTCCTGCACGAACTGCACGGCCTCCTTGCGGAAGCCCCGGCGCCGGTCCACGACCTTGAGGCCCGCCCGCACGGCCTTGTTGGCGGACTCCTGCCAGAAGCTGTCCACAGTGGTGGTGACCTCCAGCCCGCCGTTGAGCACCTGCTCCCGGCCGTACTTCTCATAGAGGTACTTGCGGACCTCCTCCACCACATAGGGGGCGATGGACTCCTCCCGGGCGTTCTCCCGGGCGAGGCGGATGGGCTTGTCCATGAGCATGCTGGCCTCGGCAGCCTTGAGGTAGGCCTCCTTGGTCATGCGGATGAGCACATGGTTGCGGCGAGCCCTGGCGGCAGCCCGGGCCCGGGGATCCGGGTTGTAGGGGTTGTACCAGTTGGGATTCTGCACCAGCCCGGCCAGCAGGGCGCACTCCTCCGGCAGCAGCTGCGGCGCGCTCTTGCCAAAGTAGAACTCCGCCGCCGCCTCGATGCCGTAGCGGCCGCCGCCGAAGTACACCTCGTTGGCGTACATCTCGAAGATCTGCTTCTTGGAGTAGGCCTTCTCCAGCTTGCGGGCCAGGATGATCTCCTTCAGCTTGCGATCCAGCCGCTTCTGGCGCTTGGCGGTGACAGTGCGCACCAGCTGCATGGTGAGGGTGCTGCCGCCCTCCCGCCGCCGGCCCAGGCTGCTCACGGTGTTCCACACGCCGCGCACCAGGCCCCGGGGGGACACGCCGTTGTGCTCCCAGAAGTCCGCGTCCTCCGTGGCCACCAGGGCGCTGACAAAGGCCTTGGGGATGTCGCCGTAGGGGATCACCACGCGGTGCTCTTCGGCGAAGATGCCGATGACGTTGCCGTTCTGGTCCAGCACCTTGGTGATGGTCTTCGGAACCCGCAGCGCGAAGAGGGTGAGGAAGCTGTCGGCGTCCCGGGAGAGGAGCGACCAGGAGACGCCCAGCGTGAGGGCGCCGACCCCGCTGAGGGCGATCACGGCGATGAGGCCGCGGCGCAACCAGCGACGGGCCGGTGTAGAGAGGGAAGCCAGCTTGGGAACCATGTGATCAAGGATAGCGTTGGATGCGGCTAGAGTGTGGGCATGCTCCAGCGACTGATCCTCGTGGCCAAGGTCAAATCCCCGCACCTGGGCTCGACCCTCCGGGACGTCTTGCCTCTGTTTCTGAGCCGGGGCTGGCAGGTCAGCGCCGAGCCGGCCCTGCAGGAGCCCTGGGCCCAGGCCGGCCTCGACCCGGCGCGCCTGGAGATCGACCCCGAGCTGGGTGCTGCGGGTCCGGTGCCGGACCTCTGCCTCGTCCTGGGCGGGGATGGCACCCTGCTCCATGCCGCCCGCCTGGTGGGCCTGCGGGGCACGCCGATCCTGGGCATCAACCTGGGCTCCCTGGGCTTCCTCACGGCCCATCCCGTGTCCGGGGCCGTGGCGGCCGTGGAGGCCTTCTTCGCCGGCACCCTGGTGCCGGACCAGCGCCCCACCCTGCAGGCGGAGCTGTGGCGACAGGGCGGCCTCCTCGCCCAGCAGACCGTGCTCAACGATGCCGTCCTGGCCAAGGGGGCGCTGGCCCGCATCATGGACATGCACCTCCGGGTGGGCGCCCAGGACGCCGGCTCCATCAAGGCCGACGGCCTCATCGTCGCCACCCCCACGGGCTCCACGGCCTACGCCCTTTCCGCCGGCGGGCCCATCATGCACCCCAGCCTGGATGCCTTCGTCATCGCTCCCATCTGCCCGCACACCCTCACCCTGCGGCCCTCCGTGGTGCCCGCCCGCTGGCCCATCAGCATCGTCCTGGAGGACGCCGAGGATGCCCACCTCACCCTGGACGGCCAGGTGGGGTTCCGGGTGCTGCCCGGCGACGAGGTGCGCCTCTCCCAGGGCGCGGCGCAGATCACCCTCCTGCAGCGCCCCGGCCTGGACTTCTTCGCCCTCCTCCAGCAGAAGCTGCACTGGGGAGATCGGTAGACCCCCACAGACTGCCCACCCAGGGATCACTTCTGCGCCCATTGGTCGGCGGTGGTCTGCGATATCAACCGCTTGTGATCCCAGGCACACGGGCCGGGAACGACACTTCTGGGCAGGAGGGGACAGGTCCCCGCCGCGGAGGTTGCATGGCCCTCAAAGAACGGCCCAAGCCATTTCTCCTGCCGGAATATTGCAAAGGCTGCGGCCGCTGCATTGATGCCTGCGCCAAGGACTGCATCTCCCTCAGCGACCAGGTGAATTCCCTGACGGGCCTGGTGCCCGTGGTGCTGGACCTGACCAACTGCAATGCCTGCGGTCTGTGCATGGATGCCTGCCCGGAGCCCTATGGCCTGCGCCCGGCCCAAGAGGGGCCCCACCAGAAGTTTGAGCTGGAAGATCCGGCCAAGCTCTTCGGGGTGCGCCCCAGCGATGCCCCGGATCCAGTGGACGTGCCCGCCCAGGTGCTCCCCCTGCCCGCCACCGAGCCCCTGGTCATCAAGGGCACCTACGCCTCGGCGATCGGCGCCATCCTGGCCGGCTGCCGCCACGTCTATGGCTACCCCATCACTCCCTCCACCGAGGGCGCCGAGCTCATGGCCAAGTTCCTGCCCAAGCTGGACGGCACCTTCATCCAGGCCGTCAGCGAAGTGGCCGCCGTGAACATGATGTACGGCACCGCCGGAGCGGGCCTGCCCACCATGACCTTCACCTCCTCACCGGGCTTCAGCCTGATGCTGGAAGGCGTCTCCTACATGATCGGCTCGGAGCTGCCGGGCGTCTTCGTGGACGTCATGCGCGGCGGCCCCGGCCTGGGCAACATCGCCCCCGAGCAGTCCGACATCAAGCTGGCCTGCCACGGCCTCGGCCACGGCAACACCCAGGCCATCGTCCTGGCACCCTCCACGCCCCAGGAGATGCTGGACCTCACCATCCTGGCCTTCGACCTCAGCTTCAAGTACCGCAACCCGGTGGTCATCCTCAGCGACGGCTACCTGGGCCAGATGACCGGCAAGGTCAAGCTGCCGGACACCCTGCAGAAGCCAGGCATACCCAAGTGGGCGGTCTACGGCGACGCCGAGCACCGCCGGAATGTCATCTCCTCCATCTACCTCACGGAGAGCGATCTCGAGGCCCACAACGTCCACCTCAACAGCAAGTACGAGGCCATGGGCAGTGAGGTCCGTGCCGAGGCCTACCTCTGCGACGATGCCGACGTGGTGCTGGTGGCCTGCAACACCCCGGCCCGCACCGCCAAGGGCGCCGTGCAGGAGCTGCGGCACCAGGGCGTGAAGGCGGGTCTCTTCCGCCCCATCACCCTCTGGCCCTTCCCCATCGAGGCGCTGCGGGCAGCTCTGGAGGGCGCCACCCGCCTGGTGGTGGTGGAAGCCAGCGCCGGCCAGCTGGAGGACGAGGTCCGCCTCGCCCTGAGCCGGGCCGGCGTGCGGGACTACCCGGAGATCGAGTCCGTGCGCCGCATGGGCGGCATCCTGCCCCAGCAGGACGAGATCACCACCCGGGTCCTGGGTCGGAAGGGGGTGCTCGCATGAGCAAGGCCAGCGTCATCTACGACAAGTTCGATCGCCACTCCCATGCGCAGGGCCTCAAGGGCCACGCCACCCACTACTGCCCCGGCTGCGGCCATGGGCTGGCCCACAAGTTCCTGGCCGAGGCCATCGACGAGCTGGGCGTGCAGGACCGCACCGTGGCTGTGAGCCCGGTGGGCTGCTCGGTGTTCCTCTACTACTACTTCGATGTGGGCAACACCCAGGCGGCCCACGGTCGCGCCGCCGTGGTGGCTCTGGGCCACAAGTTCGCCAACCCCGACAGTGTGGTGGTGAGCTACCAGGGCGATGGCGACCTCGCCTCCATCGGCCTGGCGGAGACCATCGCCACCGCCCAGCTGGGTGCGCCCATCACGGTCATCTTCATCAACAACGCCATCTACGGCATGACCGGTGGTCAGATGGCCCCCACCACCCTCATGGGCCAGAACAGCTCCACCAGCCCCAGTGGTCGGAACATCTCCAACGGCCAGCCCATGAAGATGGCCGAGATCATTGCCGGTCTCGACGGCCCCATCTACGTGGAGCGCGTGGCGCTCTACGACGCCAAGCAGCGCATCCGGGCCAAGAAGGCCATCCACAAGGCCCTCCGCCTGCAGGTGGAAGGTCGCGGCTACAGCTTCATCGAGGTGCTGGCGGAGTGCCCCACCCACCTGAAGATGAGCCCCGAGGAGACCGAGATGTGGGTGCGGGACTTCATGCAGCCCGTCTTCCCCCTGGGCGTGCTGAAGGACATGACCGTGGATCCGTGGTTCAAGCGGAACCCGCCCAGCTTCGACGGCAACCTGATCCTCAGCCTGACCGGCGCCACCTATGAGCACCCGGTCCGCCACTGCGAGGGGTTCCCCACGCACCTCGCCCCCCACGACATCTCCCTGAAGCTGGCGGGCTCCGGCGGCGACGGCGCGCAGACCGCCGCCATGCTCATTGCCCGGTCCGCCATCAACGAGGGCTTCGACGCCACCCACATCCCCAGCTACGGCCCTGAGAGCCGCGGCGGCACCTCCTACGCCGATGTGCACGTGGCGGCCGAGGAAGTCCTCAACCCCGGCTCCCCGAATCCCCAGGTGCTCATCGCCTTCAATGCTCCGAGCCTGGCCAAGTTCGGCCCCACCGTGCGCAAGGGCGGCGTCGTCATCTACGACAGCACCGTGGTTTCGGAAGCCCCCCTGCTGGATCCCAGCATCCAGGTCTTCCCGGTGCCCTTCACAGGCATCGCCACGGACCTGGGCAAGGCCGTGGTGAAGAACATCGTGGCCCTGGGCGCCCTCCAGGCCGCCACCGGCATCTTCCCCAAGGAGACCTTCCTCACGGCCATCCGGGTGGCCCTCAAGGACAAGTGCGCCCTGATTCCCCTCAACGAAGAAGCCTTCGCCTGGGGCATCAAGTCCGTCGAGGCGCTCCGCCCCTGACCCGAGCTACGGGTTGAAACGAAAAAGTCTCACCACGAAGACCACTAAGACCACTAAGACCACGAAGGGGCCTCGACCCACACCGCACGGGGCTAGGCTCTGCATCGGCTCTGCCGATACGCACGGTAAGCAGAAACCTCGAGGTTGTCAGTTCGGCTTGCGCTGAAGCTGCAGGCGGCCTGTGGCGATGGGGGAGGTCCAGGTGCCCTCCATGGCGGTGCCGTCCTCGGAGAGGGTGGCCTCGAAGTCCATGGTGGGCTCGGGGAACTCGATCTTCTGGCCCTTGACCTTGGCCTTGGTGAAGGTGTCCGAGAAGTCGCCCACGGCGGTGCCGTACCAGACGGAACTGCCCTTCAGGACATTGCCGGTGGCGGCGTCGATCTTCACCACCAGCTTGCCGCCCATGTCGGCGAACAGCCACTTGCCCTCCCAGGTACCCACCATCTTGGCGGCGGTGGCAGCGTCGTCGGCCTGAGCCATGGGAGCCATGGCCACGAGGCACACAGCCAGGGGGAAAAAGCGCAGGGTCTTGAACATGGACACCCCCTAGGGGCCGGCTGCGGCAGTCCGCCACCCGGCTCGCCGCTGATGGTAGCAACACTTTCAGCCCTGCGGCCAGCCTCCTGCCCTTTCACCATCGGTTATTCCGATGCCTAGGATCACCAAACATCAGGTGGTCCCGAACGCCCTTGAGAGGGATAGTTGACGGTGAGGACAAACGAATATCCGGGAAAGGACAGCCATGCCCGCCTTCGCCGCCAATCTCACCATGTTGTTCACCGAGGTCCCCTTCCTGGATAGGTTTGCCCTGGCGAAGGAGGCCGGCTTCCAGTTTGTGGAGTACCTGTTCCCCTACGACTTCGAGCCGGTGGAGCTGCGCCGACAGCTGGACCAGCAGGGTCTGCGGCAGGTCCTATTCAACCTGCCCAGCGGGAACTGGGGCCAGGGCGATCGCGGCATCGCCGCCGATCCAGCCCGGATCAATGAGTTCCGCGCGGGGGTCCCCAGAGCGGTGGACTATGCCTTGCTCCTCGGCGTCAGCAACCTGAACTGCCTGGCGGGCAAGCGGGTGGCGGGGGTCGAGGAGGCGCTCCAGCGGGAGACCCTGGCGGCCAACCTGCGGTATGCCGCCGGCCTGCTCGAAGCCAGGGGCCTGCGCCTCCTGGTGGAAGCCTGCAACCACTTCGACATTCCGGGTTTCCTGCTCAACAGGACCGACCAGGCCCTAGAGGTGATCGAGGCCGCCGGAGCGCCCAACATCTTCCTGCAGTACGACGTCTACCACGCCCAGCGCGAGGAGGGGGAGTTGGTGGCCACCCTGCGCCAGCACCTGCCCCGGATCGGCCACATCCAGATCGCGGACAATCCAGGGCGCCACCAGCCCGGCACCGGGGAGATCAACTTCCCCTTCCTGTTCCAGGAGCTGGACCGGCTTGGCTATGCGGGCCACGTGGGCCTCGAGTACATTCCCAGCCCAGACAGCCGATCCTCCTTCGGCTGGATCCAGGCCATGGGCTACTAGCCAGCGATCAACCAGGGGAGCTCTCATGAAGATCGGATTCATCGGACTGGGGATCATGGGCAAGCCCATGAGCCTGAACCTGCTCAAGGCCGGCTACCAGCTGGTGGTGATGGACGTCTTCGAACCCGCCGTGGCCGAGCTGGTCGCCGCAGGGGCTGGGGCGGCAGCCACTCCCCGGGCGGTCGCGGAGCAAGCCGACATCATCATCACCATGCTGCCCAACTCGCCCCAGGTAAAGCAGGTGGTCCTGGGTGAGCAGGGAGTCATCGAAGGCGCAC
>CAIMFT010000140.1 GCA_903840385.1 uncultured Holophagaceae bacterium | reverse complement strand
GAGTCTGCCTCTTTTTCAGCCACCAATGAAACAGGGGCCCGGGGGCCCCTGTTTCATTGGTGGCTGGAGGCAGACTCGAACTGCCGACCTGCGGATTATGAGACCGCTGCTCTAACCGACTGAGCTACCCAGCCACGAAGGGGTAGTCTAGCGGGGGTGCGGGTCTTCGTCTATCGCAGATCGTTGACCAGCACCACGATGAGCCGCTTGGGACCGTGGACGCCGTAGGCGAGGGTCTGCTCGATGTCGGCGGTCTTGCTGGGGCCGCTGATGAGGAGGGCGTTGGGGGGCAGGCTGTCGCCCCAGCCCAGGTTCGTGATGGCAGACCAGAGGGAGTCCTGGATGGTGGAGGCCCGCAGGAGGGCGATGTGAATGGGCGGCACCAGGGACAGCAGCCGGGGCTCATCGGGACCGGGCATGAGCAGGATGCCGCCGGTCTCGGCGATGCCACCGACGGTGCTGGTGAACCCAGCTTCCACCTCGGTGAAGAGCTGGGTCTTGAAGGCCTCCACGGGGCGGTCGTAGGGCAGGAGGGTGGCGTCCCCATCCCACGAGGCGGCCAGGGCGGCGGCGTCCCCATTGCCGGGGCCGTAGAGCAGGCTCTTGATGCCCTCGTGGTCACAGAAGTTCTGGACCACGGAAGGCCAGTCGCTGGGACTGGCCTCCAGGAACTCGGTACGCACGGTCTCCATGCCCTTGCGGAGGCGGGCCACCCGCTCGGCGGCGGGCCAGTGGCGGCGCGCCATGACGGCGGTGTCCTCCGGGGGTGGCGGCCCCCCGGCAGGGGCGGCGCTCAGGCGCTCCAGGATGGCGGTTCGGGCCTCAGTCATGGGTGCCTCTCTCGGCCCGCATGCGCTCGCTGAGCGAGCGTCGGGCTGGTATGGGTTTGGTGCGGAAGCGGGTCCAGTCGCGGATGAGCGGAGCCCCGGAGGGCAGGGCCCAGCCGAAGCGGGTGGCGAACCAGGTGAGAATGCGGTAGAGGCCAGGGCGCTTGCTCAGGGCGGCCCAGAGGCGCCAGGCGCGGTCCTCGGCGTCCGTGCGGCCGGTGCCCTTGCCAGCGACGGAGGAGGCCGGGTCCTGGTGGGTGGCCTCCCGACGGAGGCGCACCAGGATGTCCGGGATGGGGATCTCCACCGGACAGACCTCGCCGCAGGCGCCGCAGAGGCTGCTGCCGTGGAGCAGGTCGTGGCGGACGCCGACGCCCTCCATCTGGGGGGTGAGGATCTTGCCGATGGGGCCAGGGTAGGTGGCCTCGTAGGCGTGGCCGCCCACCCGGGTGTAGACCGGGCAGTGGTTCATGCAGGCGCCGCAGCGGATGCAGCGCAGGGTGGCCTGCAGCTGGGGATCGCCGTAGATGCGGGAGCGGCCGTTGTCCAGGATGACCAGGTGGACGGCCTGGGGGCCGTCCTTCTCACCTTCGCCCCGGGGGCCGCTGATGAGGTTGAAGTAGGTGCTCACGGCCTGGCCGGTGGCGGAGCGGGTGAGGATGGCGTAGAGCGGCGCCACGTCCTCGAGGCGTGCCACCACCTTCTCCAGGCCCATGATGGCGATGTGGAGGGGCGGCACGTGGGTGCTCATGCGGCCGTTGCCTTCGTTCTCCACCAGACAGAGGGTCCCGGTGTTGGCCACGGCAAAGTTCACGCCGGAGATGCCCGCATCGGCCTCCAGGAACTTCTGGCGCAGGACCTTGCGGGCCATGGCCGTCAGCTCATCCACGTCCTCGGTGTACTTGGCGTCCTTGATCTTCTGGCTGAACTGCCGGGCGATCTGGTCTTTGTTCTTGTGGATGGCCGGCATGATGATGTGGCTCGGAGTCTCTCCATCCAGCTGGATGATGTACTCGCCCAGGTCGGACTCCAGGGCCTCGATGCCATGGCTCTCCAGGAAGGCATTGAGGTGCATCTCCTCGGAGACCATGCTCTTGCCCTTCACCAGCCGGGTGGCGCCCTGGGCCTGAAGGATGTCCAGCACGAGCTGGTTGGCCTGCTCGCAGGTCTCAGCCCAGTGGACCTGAATGCCGTTGCGGGTGCAGGCTGCTTCCAGCTGCACCAGCAGGGCCGGGAGGTTCAGGAGGCTCCGGCTCCGGATGGCGGTGCTCAGGTGCCGCAGCTCCTGCAGGTCCGCAGGGTCCGGGAACTGGGCCTTGCGCTTGGTGATGAGGCCATCCATGGCCCGCCGGAAGTTGGCGCGCAGCTGGGGATCCAGCAGGGCCTTGGCCGCCGACTCCCGAAAGAGAATGTCGGTCTCAGCGTGCATGGGTGCGCTCCCAGAGGAATTCCGCAATGTGCTGGACCTTGAGGGGGCTGCCCTTCTGGTCCAGGGCACCCTTCACGTTGAGGAGACAGCCGCCATCCGTGGACAGGACCACGGAGGCCCCCGTCGCTTCGGCGTCCGCCGCCTTGTCGCAGACCATGGCACCGGAGACCTCAGGCTGGCGCACGGAGAAGGTGCCGCCGAAGCCGCAGCACTCGTGCTCCCGGGCCAGGGGGGCCAGCTCGACCTTGTCCAGCTGCGCCAGGAGGGCCTGGGGCTCGCCATTGAGGCCGAGGTCCCGCATGGCGTGACAAGAGCTGTGCCAGGTGACCTTGATGGGCTCGCCCAGGTCCTTCAGCTGCACGCCCAGCACCTCCACCAGGAACTGCGTGAGCTCATAGACCCGGCCGCTGAAGGCCCTCACTTCGGCTTCCTCGGGCTGGCCGTGGAAGAGCTCCGGGTAGTGGTTCTTCATCATCCCGGCGCAGCTGCCGGAGGGCAGGATCACCGGCAGGTCTTCGGGAAACAGCGCCACCTGGGTGCGGGCCACGTCCCGGGCCTCCTCCCAGTAGCCGCAGTTGAAGGCGGGCTGGCCGCAGCAGGTCTGGCCTTCGGGGAAGGCGACCGTGACTCCGGCTTCACGCAGGAGCTGGATGCCGGCCATGCCGGCATCCGGGAAGAAGAGGTCCACCAGACAGGTGGCGTAGAAGTAGGCTCGGGGGGGGCGGACGGCCGTCACTGCGCGCCCTCGGGCCGGGTGGTCTGCTCCAGCAGGTACAGGAAGCTGCGGTAGACCTGGCCGGTGGAGCGGGTCATGCCCACCTCACAGGTGCGGCTGCTGGCGAAGTAGCCATCGAAGGACTGGGCCTTCACCTCGTGGGCCTCGTGCTTGGTGGCGGCAGCCGTCAGCTCGGGGTGGGTGAAGCCGCGATCGCCGGCAAAGCCACAGCAGCCGGCATCCCGGGGCACCACCACCTTGTCGGCGCAGGCCTTGGCCACGCCTTCCAGCTGGGGCAGCAGGTTCATCTTGGTGACGGAGCAGACGGGGTGCAGCACCACGGAGGCGACCTTGCGGTGCACCTGCAGCCGGGGCAGCAGGACGTCGAAGGCGAAGGCCGTGCTGTCGATGATCTTGAGCTTGTCGAACTTGGCCTGGTTGTCGGCGGTGAGGTAGCCCCGGCTGCTGAGCACGCCGTAGGTGCAGGGGCTGGTGTCCATGACCACCGGCAGGCGACCCTGCTGGCTCCAATCCCAGAACTTCTCGATGGCGTGGTTGATGGTGTAGCGGTGGGCCTCATCGAAGCCCTTGGAGCTGAAGGGGACGCCGCAGCAGGTGCCTTCCACATCGAAGGGGATGTGCACCGGGGTGCCGGCCCGAGCCGCCACCTTCACCAGGGCCTCCACCAGGCTCATCTCCTCGGGCTCGCCAGGGAGGTGGCCCATCATGCGGGAGATGCAGGCGGGGAAGTAGATGGCCGCAGCGCCTTCCAGGTTGGTGGAGGGCAGGGGGGCCTTGGCGGCCTTGGGCATCTCCGGGCTCCAGATGTGCGAGGAGCCGAAGGTCTTCAGGGCGCGGGTGATGAAGGGCATGGCGCTGGTCCCGAAGAGGGCCTGGACCGTGTGGCCGGCTCGCAGGGCCATGCGCATCACGGGCTCCACGGTGGCGAAGTTGCGGGCCACGGAGAGGGCGAGCTTCTGGGCCCGGCGGCTGTGGCTGGCCCGGCGGAAGCGCTTGGTCAGCTGGCCGGTGTCGATGCCCACGGGGCAGGCGGTGGCGCAGAGGCCGTCCGCAGCGCACGTCTCCAGGGCCATGTAGGGGAAGGCCTCCTGGAGGCTGGCCAGCAGGGCCGGATTCTCCTTGCAGGCCTCGAGGCGGGCGATCTCCCGGCGCACCACGATGCGCTGCCGGGGGGTCAGGGTCAGCTCGCGGCTGGGGCACTTGGGCTCGCAGTAGCCGCACTCGATGCACTTGTCGACTTCCTCCTCCACGCCGGGCATGGGCTTGAGGTCGGCCAGGTGGCCCTTGGGGTCATCGTTGATGATCACGCCGGGATTGAGCAGGCACCAGGGATCCACCAGGGCCTTGAGCTTGGCCATGACGGCCTTGGCCTCGGGGCCCCACTCGGCCTCCACGAAGGGGGCCATGTTGCGGCCGGTGCCGTGCTCGGCCTTGAGGGCGCCGTCGTACTTCCGCACCACCAGCTCCACGACGTCGTCGATGAAGCGCTCGTAGCGCTCCACGGCGGCCTGGTCATTGAAGGACTGGGTGATGACGAAGTGGAGGTTGCCATCCTTGGCGTGGCCAAAGATGATGGCCTCGTCATAGCCGTGCTTGGCGAAGAGCTTCGTGAGGTCCACAGCGGCGTCCGCCAGACTCTCGATGGGGAAGGCCACATCCTCGATGAGCACCGTGGTGCCCCGCTTGCGGACCGCACCCACGGAGGGGAAGGTGCCCGAGCGGATCTTCCACATCATGGCCTGCTCGATGGGATCGTGGGTGAAGTGGGCGGGCTCCAGCAGCTGGAGGCCTGAAGCCGTCGCCAGAGCCTGGCGCTCCAGCTCGGCGCGGACGGACTCCTCGCGGCCGTGGAACTCCACCAGCAGGGCCGCAGCGCCATCGGCCAGGGTTTTGAAGCTGGCGGGCACGCCGGGCTGGTTCTCCACGGACCGGAGCGACGCCCGGTCCAGCAGCTCCAGGGCGGCGGCACCGGCGTCCCGCAGGGGGATGATGGCAGCGCAGGCGGCGTGGAGGTCGGGGAAGAGCAGGAAGCCCGTGACCTTCACCGGCAGGTCTGGGACGGTGTTCAGCACAGCCTCGGCGATGAAGGCCAGCGTACCTTCGGACCCCACCAGGAGGTTGCGGAAGATGTCGACGGGCCGGTCGAAGTCCATGAAGGCATTGAGGGAGTAGCCCGTGGTGTTCTTGGTCTTGTACTTGGACCGGATGCGCTCGGCCAGGGCGGCGTTGCCCAGCAGCTCAGCCTTCATGGCCAGCAGCCCCTCGGTGAGGGCAGGCTCGGCGGCCCGGAACTGGGCATCGGCGTCCTCGGCCCCGGTGTCGATGATCGTGCCAGAGGGGAGGACGAAGGTGAGGGACTCCAGCGTGTGATAGGCGTTCTGGACCACGCCGCAGCACATGCCACTGCTGTTGTTGGAGAGGATGCCACCCACGGTGCAGGTGTTGATGGACGCAGGATCAGGCCCCATCTTCGAGCGGTAGGGCCGGAGGGCATGGTTCACGTGGGCGCCGATGACGCCGGGTTGCACCCGGACCTTGGCCCCACCCTCCAGCACCTTGATGGTGCGCCAGTTGCGGGCGACTTCCACGAGGATGCCATCCGAGATGGCCTGGCCCGAGAGGCTGCTACCGGCGGCCCGGAAGGTCATGGGGACCTTCAGGTCATGGCTCAGCCGGAAGAGCGCCTGGACCTCCTGGATGCTGCTGGCGAAGACCACCGCCTTGGGGATGAGCCGGTAGAAGCTGGCATCCGCCGCAAAGGCAATGAGGTCCACAGGCCGGTCGAGGACACGCTCCTGGCCGACGATGGCGGCGAGGGAATCCCGGAGGGAGAGGACGGTGGTGGCGCTCATGGAGGCTCCTCAGGACAGGCCGAAAGAAAAGGTCCCGCCGACGGTGGAGGCTGTCGACGGGACCTTCCAACTCAGGTAACCGCCTCGGTTAGGGCTTCTTGGCCGGGGCAGGGGCAGGGACGGCAGCAGGGGCAGCAGGCGCCGCAGGAGCGGCCACGGCGGGAGCCGGGGCAGCGGCAACGGGGGCCGGCGGCGGGACGCTGGGCATCCAGCTGGCAGGGAGCACCCGGGCGTACATGAAGATCACCACGCCCACCATGGCGGCCAGCGCGATGCTGTGCCAGAACACGTAGCGGAGGATGGTGCCTTCCTCGCCTTGCTGGTTGGTGGCCACGGAGGCGACCACGAGGCTCTGGGCGTCGATCATCTTGCCCATGACGCCGCCGGTGGTGTTGGCTGCGGCGGTGAGGATGGGGTTGAGGCCCAGCTGCTCGGCGGTGATCTTCTGCAGGCCGCCGAAGAGCACGTTGGAGGAGGTGTCACTGCCCGTGAGGGCCACACCCAACCAGCCCAGCATGGCGCTGAAGAAGGGGAAGAGCATGCCCGTGCTGGCGAAGGCCAGACCCATGGTGGCGTCCAGGCCCGCCGCCTTGGACACGAAGCCCAGGGCCAGCATGGCAGCGATGGTGAGCAGGGAAATCTTCACGCGGCTGACGGTGTTGCCCCAGATCTTGACGAGCTCCAGGGGGCCGAAGCCGGCCACGAGACCGCTGAGGATGCCAGCCAGCATGAGGCTGGTGCCGGTGAGGGAGAGCCAGTTGAAGGTCCAGACAGCGGCTTCAGGGGAGGCCTTGGCGACCACGGGGGGAGCCTTGATGACCATCTTGTGGAGGCCGGGCATCTCGAAGGTCTTGACGGAGACGCCATTGAGGAAGTTGGGCTGACCCTTGGGGCCGCCGTTGAGGAAGGTCTTGACCTGAGGGGTGCCCCAAGCGAACACGAAGAGGGACAGGAAGATCCAGGGCAGCCAGGCCTTGAAGACCTTGCCACTGCTCTGCTCGACCACGGCACCCGCGGCCTCTTCCCGCTCGTGCTCATAGCGCCAGATGGTCTTGGGCTGCCACACCTTCAGGAACAGCACGGTGGAGGCCATGGAGATGATGGCGCCGATGATGTCCACCAGCCAGGGGCCGTGGTAGTTGCTGACGGCGAACTGGGCGATGGCGAAGCTGCCACCAGCCACGAGGCAGGCGGGCCAGACTTCCATCATGGCTTTGCGACCGGCCATGGTCCAAATGATCCAGAAGGGCACGATCAGGGAGAAGATGGGCAGGATGCGGCCAGCGGCGGCGCTCAGGAGGTCCAGGGGCAGGCCGGTGACGCCAGCAAGGGCGATGAGGGGGCTACCCAGGGCGCCGTAGGCGACGGGGGCGGTGTTGCCGATGAGGGCCAGGCCGGCGGCCTGGAGGGGGCGGAAGCCGAGGCCGATGAGCATGGCCGCAGAGATCGCCACAGGGGTGCCGAAGCCGGCAGCGCCTTCAATGAAGGCACCAAAGCTGAAGGCGATCAGCAGGGCCTGGATGCGGCGATCCGCCGCGAGGCCGGCGATGGAGTGCTTGACCACCTCGAAGTCACCTGACTTCACCGTGATGTCATAGATGAAGATGGCGTTGAGGACGATCCAGCCGATGGGGAGGAGGCCGAAGAGGGCACCGTGGACGGCGGCCATGCCAGCCATGCCGGCGGGCATCTTGTAGACCAGGATGGCCACAGCCAGACAGGTCACGAGGCCCAGGATGGCCGAGTAGTGGGCCTTCACGTGCTTGGCCAGGAGGCCCAGCAGCACGAAGACCGGCAGGGCGGCCACCAGCGCGGAGAGGAAGATATTCCCCATGACTGGGGAATAAACTTGGGTCCAAGGGGTCATGACACCTCCGAAAAGAAAAAGGGGGGGAAGGAAAAGGAAACGCTAGGAATGATCGAATGACCTGGGCGAAGATTACAATAGGTAGGGTGGTCAGACCACCATACCACCAGTGCCTTTGATCACAGTTTGAATCTGTCCCCATTTGCAAGGGAGCGTTTGGAACATGGATCTGACTCCGATTCGAACCAAGCGCCTCTATGAAGAGATCGTAGAGCAGATACGTTTGTTGATCGCGGATGGGAAGCTGAAGCCTGGGGACAAGCTGTTGGCTGAGCGGGAGCTGGCCGATCGCTTTCAGGTCAGCCGGGCTTCGGTCCGGGAAGCCATTCGCACCCTGGAGATGCTCGGCATGATTGATATCCGGCCGGGCGAGGGCACCTACATCCGGGAAACCGAAACCGATGACATCATCCGGCCTCTGGCGATGTTCCTGGCCGTGGAGCGCAGCTCGGTCATCGACATGTTCGAGATGCGCCGAATCTTTGAGACTGCCACCGCCAACCTGGCGGCCCAGCGGGCCACCGACCAGGAGATCCTGGAGATCGAAGCCACCCTGGAGAGCATGAAGGACCATCTGAACCTTCAAGACCCTGAAAAGGGTGAGGGCTTCGATGCGGCCTTCCACTTCGCCATTGCTGAGGCGACCCACAACAGCCTGCTGTCCAAGCTCTTCAAGACCGTGTCCGAGGACTTCTCCAAGGCCAACTCCGCCGCCCGCCGGCGGCTCTACCTCGACAACGTCAAGAATCCCCAGCGGATCATCGACCAGCACTCCAACATCCTGAAGGCCATCAAGGCCCGGGCCCCCAAGGAGGCCTCCGAGGCCATGCGGGTCCACCTCAAGTTCGCCGAGGGCGAGCTGCGGAAGTGGATCGTCTAGATTCATGGTGACGCTGGCACCTCCTGTGCCAGCGCCCTACGGGCGGCAATCGCCTGCGGCGATTCCGTCCTATTTGCCAATCCTGGCAAATGGTGGCCCCGGTGGGGTTCGAACCCACGACCAAGCGGTTATGAGCCGCCAGCTCTGACCGCTGAGCTACAGGGCCAGCGTCAGTGTAGCAAGGCCCCCTGAGGGATCGGTCACAGCCCGCCCAGGCAACGTCCGCGCAGGGAGAAGTCGAGGAGGTGCAGGAGGCGGTCCGCCAGGGTCAGGAGGTCGCGCGCCTCCAGCAGGAACTGGCGTTCGGCCGGTTCGAAGTCCATGGCCATGGCCAGGGTATACAGGCGGCCGGCCTCTTCCAGGGGGAGCTCCAGGAGCTCTGCCATCTGTGCCTGGAAGCCCTCGGCCTCGGCGTAGGTCTGGAGGGACTCCATCAGGCGGCGGCGCTGCGGGCCCGGCCAGAGCTGACTGCCATCGAAGGGCAGCACCTCGCTCTTCACCTGCCGGAAGGGTTTCCCGGGGACCTCCCCGAGGAGGCGCACAGTCTCCTTGCCCTGGACCAGCAGGTTCCACCGGCCCCCCGTGAGGGGCTCGGCCCGCACGATCTCGGCCAGGCAACCCACGTCGTAGGTGGGCGAGGCCTCTCCCAGGCTGTCGCCTTCCGGAGTTTCCCGCATCAGAGCCAGCACCAGGTGGTTGTGGCTGTTGAGCACCTCAATGGTCATTTCCCGGTAGCGGGCTTCGAACACATGGAGGGGCAGGAAGGTCTCGGGGAATAGGACGACCCGGGGCAGGGGGAAGAGGGGCAGAATGGCTGGTAGCATGGACACCTTACTCGCCACTGAATCGGAGTCGAACCCGTGAAGGATGAGAACGAGGGCTCTGGGGCCCTGCCCATCGGGAATGCCGTACTGGATGCGGCCAGAGAGGCCGTCGAAGCCCTCAGGTCTTCCTGGGATGCCCGTCAGGTCGATGGTTGGACCCAGTTGGTGCTGGGACGGTCGGGCCGGGTGATTCTGACTGGCATGGGCAAGTCGGGTCTGGTGGCCCAGAAGATTGCCGCCACCCTGGCCTCCACGGGCTGCCCGAGCCTGTTCCTCCATCCCGCCGAGGCCCTCCATGGGGACCTGGGCATGGTCACTCCGCAGGACTCGGTCCTGGCCCTCTCCAACAGTGGTGAGAGCGATGAGGTCGTCCGCCTCCTGCCCAGCCTCGGGAGGCTTGGTATCCCCATTGCAGCGATTACCTCAAAACCTGGGAGCAGTCTGGCGCAGGCCGCAGCCTGGACCTTCCTCTACACCTTGCCCCAGGGGGAGGGCTGCCCGCTGGACTTGGCCCCCATGGCCAGCACCACCCTCCAGCTCATGTGGGGCGACCTGCTGGCCAGCTGCCTCATGGCCCGACGTGGCTTCACGCGGGACCACTTTGCCCTCAATCACCCCGCCGGAAGTCTTGGCTCCAAGCTCATGAAGGTGAGCGCCTTGATGCGCACTTCCTGGCCCCAGGTGACCGCCGGAGCCTCCCTGACCGAGGTGCTCAAGGCCATGTCCACCGGACGCCTGGGCATGACCACTGTCATGGAAGGGCCCAGGCTGCTGGGGGTGATCACCGATGGGGATCTGCGCCGCGCCCTCGAGCGCTCTGAGCGCGAGTGTCTCAACCCGCTGAGCCTGGTGGCTTCCAAGATCATGACCCAGTCTCCGACCACCATCGGGCCAGAGGCCATGGCCCAGGCCGCCGCCGCCGTCATGGAAGCCCGCAAGATTACTTTCCTGATCGTGACCCAGCAGGGAACGCCATGTGGGGTCCTCCATATCCATGATCTGTTGGAAGCAAAGGTCTTGTGACCCGCTAACCGGGTCTCCACTCCTGAGATCAAGGTTACATAATATACATTATCGAAAGTTAAATCGAGCCCCTTCGTGTCCAACCTCCTGACCCGATATGTCCTGCGCCGGTGGGCCACACCCTTCCTGGGAGCCCTGCTCTTCTATGGGTTCCTCCTGCTCTCCTGGGAGATGATCAATATCTCTCGGGAGATCTTTTCCGAGGGCGCACCGCTTCGCTGGCTCCTACCCTTGCTGCTGACCTCCATGCCCGAGAACCTGGGAATGGTGCTCCCTATGGCGGCGGTCCTGGGCGGTCTCCTGGGCACCCAGCAGCTGATGGAAGGCTCCGAGCTGGTGGCAGCCCAGGGCTTGGGTGCCGGTCAGCGGACCTGGACAGCCCCCTGGGTCCGGATGGCCGTGTGGCTGGTCTTGCTCTCCATCATCAATGCCCACTTCCTGGTGCCGGCCGCTGCCCGGATTCAGCAGCAGGTCCGCCACCGGGTGGCCGAGGAAGCCAAGGCCCGGTTCCTCCGGCCGGGTTCGCCGCCCTGGTATCCACCGGGTGCTCCCCAGACGGCCTTCTGGGTCTCTCCGGAAGGCCAGGTTCACATCATGGACTCCACGCCCCAGGGGGTGCAGCACCTGACGGCCAACACCATGACCTATGCCCTGGAGGCCCACCCGGATGGGTCAACGGAGCTGCAGCTGCACCTCACTGGCCTGCAGGGCGCCCTCTACCAGACCACCGGAGCCGAGGCCGTTCTTCATCTAAGCCAAGAAAAGCAAGTGCTTAGGTTCCTGGTGCCGAGCGGAGCCCGCTTGCTGCCTCCCACACCCCTGCGCTACGAGAGCTCGGGCACGCTGCTCGGCCTCCTCCGGCGACCACCGGCCTCCTCCGGGGACCTCCAGGCCTGGGACCTCTACCGCAAGGCGGCGATGGAGTTCTGTCGCCGCACCACCCTGCCCCTTGCCTCCGCTGCCCTGCTGCTCCTGGGGATCGCCCTCGGGTTCGGCCACCCCCGCTTCTATCGAGGCGGTGCCATGATCAAGAGCCTGGGCGTGATCATCCTCTACTACTTGGTGATGAAGTATTTTGAAAACATGTGGGTCGGAGAGAAACTTCAATCGTTCATTCCGATGCTTCTGGTCCCCATCCCCTTCTTTCTGGGGGGCTGGTGGCTGCTGCGCCACCGCCTGAAGCCCCACCGCTCCCAGGGCCTGCGCCTGCGCCCGACCCTGGTGAAGCCCCTCAAGGTGGGGGCAGGTCCCACCCTCCAGCGCCTCCATCAGCTCCGGGATGACCTGGTCCAGTGGGCGCATGGCAAGGGGACCCGCCGCGGCATCCTGCAGCACTGGTCCACCCTGGCCTGGTGGCGCAGCTGGGCTTCCGCCCTGGGCAGTCTGCTGGTCCTGAACCTCCTGGTGGAGTACGCCACGCTCGCTGGAGATCTTTCGAAAAACCACGTCCATGTCGGTGTTTTCATTCAGTATTGGTTCTGGAATCTTCCCCCATTCCTGGTGGTCGCCCTGCCCATGGCCTTCCTCCTGGGCAGCCTCCTGGCCCTCTCCGAGGCCGCCCTCTCCCGGGAGTGGCTGGCCCTGCGGGCAGGTGGCGTCAGTCTCCTGCGGTGGATCTGGAGCAGCCGCTATGCGTGGGGCCTGGTCAGCGTCCTCACCCTGGGCCTCCAGGTGGCCGTCGCACCGGTGGCCATGGCCAAGGCCAACCATCTTTACAGGCGAATCCTAAACCGTTCTCAGGTGCAGGGGACAACCCATCCCTGGCTCTACCTTGGCTCCACCGGGGTGCTCTGGCACCTGGATGGGACCCAGCGCTGGGGCTTTCCCCTCAAGGCTCCCGGGGAGGCTCCCATCCTCCTGCGCTGGACCCTCGGAGCTAGCCACAGCCAGGCCCTGGCCTGGGGCGGCCTGCGGATGGTCCAGGGCCCCCCGGCCGAGCGCCTCTTCCCGGAGAAGGCCCTCCGCAAGAGCGCCACTGCCGAGGAGGCTGGCACCCTGGATTTGGTGCACTGGCAGGCCTGGGCCCCGGACCCGGAGCGGGCCTACATGCTCTGGGGACGTCTCTTAGGCTGGCTGGCCGGCCCCTGCCTGGTGCTCGCCATGCTCTCCTTCGCCTTCCCTGGGCCCCGCCAGGGACGGGGCCAGGCCCTGGGTGCTGGCCTCGTGGCCGGTCTCCTCTTCCTGGGGATGCAGACCCTCTTTGGGGGCGCGGCCCGGGCCTCTGAGTTCCCGGCCTACTGGGGCGTGCTGGCCCCGCTGCTCCTCCTGCTGGCCATGTCCCTGTTGCGCCTGCGGCGCCTGAGGACCTGATGCCCGGTAGCCTGACTGGTCGAGCCCTGGCCGCTCTGCACAGGCATCCAGGCCTGTCGCCGGGAGCCCGGGTGCTGGCGGCCATGTCCGGCGGCGTGGATAGCTCGGTCATGGCAGCCCTGCTCCAGACGGGAGGGTTCGAGGTCGTCGGTGTCTCCATGCAGCTGTTCGACAAAGGGACGCCCCAGAACGCGGAGGGGCGCTGCTGCACCCTGGATGACTTCCAGGATGCCCGCCGGGTGGCCCACCACTGCGGCTTCCCTCACTTCGTCATGGACTTCGAGGACCGCTTCCGCAGCACGGTTGTGGAGCCCTTTGTCCGAAGTTATCTAAATGGGGAAACACCCAGTCCATGCATTCTTTGTAACCAGTATCTCAAGTTCTCTTCTCTGCTTGATCGGGCTGAATCCCTCCAGGCTTCCCACGTGGCCACAGGGCACTACGCCACCGTCTCTGAGGTCCAGGGGCGCTGGCACCTCCACCGGGCCTCGGATCCAGACAAGGACCAGAGCTACTTCCTGTTCCACCACACCCAGGCCACCCTGCCCCGCACCCTCTTCCCCCTGGCCGGCCTCACCAAGCCCGAGGTCCGCACCCTGGGCGCCGAACTGGGCCTGCACCTGGCGGACAAGCCTGAGAGCCAGGAGATCTGCTTCGTCACCCAGGACCGCTACGATGCCTTCATCGACGCCCAGGGGGGCGACCCCGGTCCCGGCCAGGGACCCATCCGCCACCGGGATGGGCGCCTCCTGGGCCAGCACCAGGGGTTCTGGCGGCACACCGTCGGGCAGCGGCGGGGTCTGGGCGTGGCCTACGCAGAGCCCCTCTATGTGCTCAGCACGGACCCGGTCACCAACACGGTCTGGGTGGGCGCCGAGGGGGACCTCTATGCCCGGGACCTCCTTGCCCGGGCGGCCACCTGGGTCCTGGGGCCACCCCCTGGGCCCCAGGCCTGTCAGGCCCGCATCCGCAGCCGGGCCGTCCCTGCGGAGGCCCTGGTGATCCCTCTGCCGGAGGGCCGCCTCCAGGTCTCCTTCGCCGAGCCACAGCGGGCCATCGCCCCGGGCCAGGCCGTGGTCTTCTACCAGGACGACGAGGTCCTCGGTGGAGCCTGGATCGACCGATGGGGGCCGGCATGAGCACCTATCGCCTGTGGGTGCTGGCCCACCCCCTCCTCTCGGCCGCCCTGCAGTTCGGGCTGCTGGGAACCCTGGGAGAAGGGGTGGCGGCCTCTCTGCGGGCCCGGCGCCTCGCCCTGCCCTGCACCCCCCTGCAGCTTCTGGCCAAGGGCCTGGCCTGGGCCCTCCTTGGCCTGGTCATCAAGGCCGGCTTCGTGGGCATGCGGGGCTTCGCCACCGCCCTCCTCCAGCACGGCCTCGTCCCAGCCACCTGGAGCTCCGGCCTGCCCTGGGCCTGCCTCCTCTCGGTGCTCACGAACACCTTCTTCGGGCCCCAGATGATGCTGTTCCACCGCCTGGAGGACAACCTCATCCTCGGTCGCCGAGGCTTTCAGGGGATGGGGCCCGCCCTCCGGACCCTGGCCTGGTTCTGGATCCCGGCCCACACCCTCACCTTCAGCCTGCCGGTGGAGTACCAGGTGGGCCTGGCCGCCCTCTGGTCCCTGGTCCTCGGCATCATCCTCGGCTGGACCCCCGCCGCCCGCCCTCAAAGCGAGCCTTCCTCGTGAGCAGTTGCTCTTCCCCACACACAGAAAAACGACCACCCCCGGGGTGGTCGTTTTTCTGTCTGGAGGCACCGATCGGATTCGAACCGATGGATACGGGATTTGCAGTCCCGGGCCTTACCACTTGGCGACGGTGCCTTGCGTTGCTGCTGTCACACACACCGGGCCGCTTGCGCGGCCCGGGTGGTTGGAGCGGGTGATGGGATTTGAACCCACGACTTCAACCTTGGCAAGGTTGCACTCTACCACTGAGTTACACCCGCATGAGAGATAGATCCTAGCAATGGTGCGCTTTCCGGTCAACGGTCTTTTTCGGTGCGGCAGGCTTGGCAGAGTCCAAACAGCAGCAGCTGGTGGCGCGTAATGGAGAAGCCAGAAAGGGTTTCAATCTCCTGGAGGGACGAGCTCAGGCCGCAGGCAGAGACCTCGGCGGTGCGGCCGCAGGCCTCGCACTGGAGGTGGTGGTGGTGGTGGCGGGAGTCACAGCGCACGAAGCGCATCACCTGATCCGCCCCGACGATGCTCTCGGCCCAGCCCTGGCTGACGAAGCGGTCCAGGTTGCGATAGACGGTGGGCAGGCCAGAGCGACGCTCCGGCATCCGCTCCCAGATCTCCTCCACGGTCAGGGGGCGGTCGGTCTCCTTCAGCACCTGAAGGATGCCCTCTCGCTGGGGGGTCCGGCGCATGCCGGCGGCCCGCAGGGAAGGAGCGGCGGAGGCAAGGGATTCGGGCATGGCTCCAGGATGGCAGATTCGGGCACCATGGTGGACATGCTCCGCCGGACCTTGACCAGGATGGGATCGCCCGAGGCAGGCCCCCCCTTCCTGCCGCTGGCCTTTCGCCTGTTTGCCAGCTTCGGCCTCCTGGTCCTCCACGCCGCCCTGCCCATCGAGGGCCGCGCCACAGGGCCCGGCGAGAACCTCTACCTGGGCCTGTTGCTGCTCCTGCTCCTGGAATCCCTCGTGGAGGCGGCCCAGGATCTGAAGGGGACCAGCCTCATCTTCCCGGTGCCAAGCCTGGCCTGGATCCGCTGGAACCTGGGGCTGGACCTGCTGCTCGTCACCCTGGTCATCGGCTTCCATGGGGTGCTCCGGGAGACCTTCTCGACCCTCTACATCTTCCCGGTGCTGGCCTCGGCCTTCTACCTCGGGACCATGGAGATCATCTGGGTCGGTACCCTGTCAGCAGCGGCGCACATCCTGCTGGTGCTGGCCTTCATCACCGGCTTCCTGCCCGCCTTTGGCCTCTCCCGGGAGCTCCTGGATCCCGAGCCTGCCCGCCTCTCCTTCGTGCTGGGGGTGGCAGCCCTGCAGGTGTTCGCCGTCACCCTGGTGGTGGTGCTCATCCGCCGGCACCTCGACACGCTCCACACGGACCTGAGTGTCAGCGAGGCCACGGTGGACGAGCTGCAGGCCCTGCACCAGCGGGTGGTTGAGTCCATGCACTCCGGGCTGATCACGCTGGATCTGCGGAACTGCGTGACCTCCGCCAACCCTGCGGCAGAGGCCATTCTGGGTCGCCCCATCGCCCCTGGCACTCCGCTCCAGGACCTCCTGCCCCTGGGGGACCGCCTCCCCCACCTGGGTGGCCGGGAAGAGCGTTTCGAGGTGACCGTCTTCCTGCCCATCCTGGGCAAGCGGATCCTCGGTGGTCACCAGGCACCCCTGCGGGGAGCTGCCACCGGCGCTTCCGGCCAGATCATCCTGTTTCAGGACCTCACGGACTTCAAGGCCCTCGAGGACCGCACCCGCATCAGCGAGCGCATGGCCGCCATCGGCCAGCTGGCTGCGGGCCTGGCCCATGAGCTGCGCAACCCCCTGGCCTCCATCACCGGCTGCGTCCAGCTGCTGCGCAAGGACGACCCTGCGGCAGGCGTCTCCCGGCGGGTTCTGGGCATCCTGGACCGGGAGTCCCAGCGGGTGGGCGCCATCGTCACGGACTTCCTCGACTTCGCCCGGCCGGCCCCCGCAGCCCATGGCCTGCTCTCCCTGCCCCGGGTCTGCGAGGAGGTGCGCTCCAGCTGGGAGATGGACCCCCGCACGGGTGGCCTGACCCTGCTCATGGAGCCGCCCCCTGCCCTGACCTTCAGGGCCGATCCCGCCGGCCTCCACCGGGCCCTCATGAACCTCCTCAGCAACGCCCGCAAGGCCGTGGCGGGGGCGGACCACCCCACCATCAGCCTCCAGTGCGCCCTTCAGGAGCACAGCCTGACCATCACAGTGGCCGACAGCGGCTGCGGGATGACGGAGGAGCAGCTCAGCCACCTCTTTGTTCCATTCTCTGGGGCCTTTGAGGAAGGCACTGGGCTGGGGATGGGTCTGGTCTACAAGTTCGTCGAGGCCATGAGCTGGCGCCTGGAGGTGCACAGCGCCCCGGGCCTGGGTACCCAGGTCGGGATCCACATTCCTTTGCCCACAGGCGAGGAAGGCATGGCGTCAGGGGCCGACCGGGACTAGACTTCTCCCAGCCTTCCACAATCCAATCAGCAGCACCCTTGCATGGTCCACGCTTTGCCTGCCAAAGTGGACCATCCCCTTCCAGCCTGCGTCTGCCGCCTCTCAAGGCAGTCCGTCCAGGTCAGGTTGGGTCGGCCCCTGGCCGAAACCTTTGACAGGACTTGCCGAACCCTCGGCCCCAGGATCTCGATATGAACCGGAAGCTCATTCGACCCAACCTCAGCGAACTCAAGGACAAGCTGGGCATGCATCCCAAGAGCGCCGGGGTGGAGCCCCTCACACCGGCCCCGCCGACCCTGACCCCTTCGGGCGAGCCCAACCCTGCCACCAACCCGGCGGCGGCTACGGCTCCGCAGGGCCTGGGCAGCCCCCGCCGCAAAATCGCCCCGCCCGAGCAGACCAACGCTGAGAGCTTCTATTACCTGAAGCAGATGCAGTCCAAGACGCCGATGGTGATCGTGCTCCAGGACGACGAGAAGGTGCGCGGCGTCATCGAGTGGTATGACAAGCACTGCCTGAAAATCAACCGGGTCAAGGAGCCCAACGTGCTCGTCCCCAAGCACAACATCAAGTACATCTACAAGCAGGATGAGGAGCCCCGGATCCGCCGCAGCCGGGCCACCAAGCGGGAGGAACCCACCCCCGCCGACCTCGAGATTCCGGCCTTCGACTGACCCCGTGGACGCTGGCTCTGCTCCTGCCCTGACTCGCCGCCCCCGCCTCGCCATCAGCCTGGGGGATCCCTGCGGCATCGGACCGGAGCTCCTGCTCCGCAGCCTGCCGGCTCTGGCAGAGCAGGCCGACCTCATCGTGGTTGGGCCGAGGGCGGGCCTGGAGCTGTTGCCGGCCCCCTCCGACGCCTCGGTGACCTGGGCCCTGACCCCGCCCACAGGTCCCCTGCCTGTGGGCTTCCTGGGCCAGGCCTGGGGCCTCCAGGTGACCGGTCCAGGTGGCACCAGCGCCTCGGCCCTCTGGCTGGACCCCACTCCCGAGGTCGTGGCTGTGGACCTGGGCCTGGGCACCCTCTCCGCCGCCAGCGGCCGGGCCACGGTCGAGGCCATCCGCACCGCCGCTGGGCTGGCGCTGGATGGTACTGTGGACGCCCTGGTGACCCTGCCCATGGCCAAGGCGGCGGCCCACCTGGCGGGCTTTGACCTCCCGGGCCACACGGAGTTCCTGCAGGCCCTGGCCGGGGTTCCCATCACCCGCATGGCCTTCTTCAGCCCCACCCTCAACGTGGTGCTCCACACCGTCCACCAGAGCCTGCGCTCCGTGGTGGAGGGCCTCGACGCCCGCTCCGTGGCCGAGACCCTCGCCTTCTCAGCCCACCAGTTCCAGTCCCTCACGGGGCGCACAGGCCTGGCCGTGGCCCTCTGCGCCCTCAACCCCCACGCCGGGGAGCAGGGTGCCTTTGGCGGCGAGGAGGCCCTGCTAAACGAGGCCCTGCGCCAGGCTACGGCCAGCTTTCCAGCGGGACCAGAGGCACCCCGCTTCTCCGGTCCGCACCCCTCAGACAGCCTCTTCCTGCGGGCGGCCCGGGGCGAGTTCGACCTGATCATCGCCCTCTACCACGACCAGGGCCTCATCCCCGTGAAGCTCTTCGAGCCGGACCGGGCTGTGAACGTCACCCTGGGCCTGCCCTACGTGCGCACCAGTCCGGACCACGGCACCGCCTTCGACAAGGCCGGGCGCTGGTGTGCCGATCCCACCAACTTCCAGGCCGCTGCGGCCCTCGCCATCCACCTGGCCGGCCGGGCCCGTCCCGCCGCCTGGGGCGGCCTTGCACCGTCCTGACAGACCGCTGGCAGGACGGTGCTGATGTAGGCTGGAGGCGGGAGGTGGCATGAGCACGGTGGCGGTGATCCTGGCAGCGGGTCTTGGGACCCGGATGAAGTCGAGCCTCCCCAAGGTGCTCCACCCGATCCTGGGGGACGCCTCTCTGCTCTGGGCCCTGCGCGCTCTGCCCAGCGATCTGGGCGCTGCCGTCGTGGTGGTCCACTCCGGCAAGGAGCAGGTCCTCGCTGCCCTCGAAGGCTGGCAGCAGGCTGGCCTCTTGCCCTGCCCCGTCTCCACAGTCGATCAGGGCCCACCCCAGGGTACGGGTCACGCGCTTCAGGCCTGCATCCCCGAGCTCGACCGCCTGGGCGCCACCAAGATCGTGATCCTCTGCGGCGACGTACCCCTCACCACCTCGGCCACCGTGGCCCGCCTCTGCGCTGCTGATGCCCTGCTGCTGGCCATGGATCTGGAAGTCCCCGGCGCCTACGGACGGGTGCTCCAGCACGCCGACGGCAGCCTGGCCAGCATGGTGGAGGCCCGGGACGCCAGCCCGGAGCAGCTGACCGTGCGCCGGGTCAACGGGGGTGCCTACGCCCTGCCCTGGTCGCCCCTGCGGACGGCCCTCCAGGCCCTGCGCAATGACAATGCCCAGGGGGAGTACTACCTCACAGATGCCGTGGTGGCCGTGGCCCGCACCCAGCCGGTGACGGTTGCCGTCTGCCCGCCGGATGAGCTGGCGGGCATGAACTCGCGGCTCGACCAGGCCACCCTCCAGGCCGCCGCCCAGCGCCGGATCCAGGAGCACTGGATGCGCGAGGGCGTGACCTTCCTCCACCCGGACAGCACCCTGGTCGGCCCCCGCGTGGTGCTGGCGCCGGACGTCCTCCTGGAGCCCGGTGTGCGCCTCGAAGGCGACGTCCGCATCGGTGAAGGCAGCCGCATCGGTCAGGGCACGGTGATCGTGGACGCCACCCTCGCCGAGGGCGTAGAGGTCCGTCCCTACTGCGTCATTGAGCACGCCCTCGTGGGTGCCGGTGCCAAGGTCGGCCCCTTCGCCCGCCTCCGGGAAGGCACGGACCTGGGCGCTGGCGTCCACGTGGGCAACTTCGTCGAGACCAAGAAGGCCCGCCTCCATCCCGGGGCCAAGGCCAACCACCTGGCCTACCTGGGGGACACGGAGATCGGCGAAGGCACCAACATCGGGGCCGGCGTCATCACCTGCAACTACGATGGGGTGCGCAAGCACCGCACCACGATCGGCCGGAACGTATTCATCGGCTCCGACACCCAACTGGTAGCGCCGGTCACCATCGGCGATGGCGCCCTGGTCGGGGCGGGCAGCACCATCACCAAGGATGTCCCCGCGGACGGCATCGCACTGAGCAGGGCCCCCCAGACCGTTCGGGAGGACGCTGCCACCCGGCTTCGCAAGCGTCAACGCGGGCCGTCTGAGGTAAAGTAGTGTTTTCCCCACGGAGCCCCATGGTTCTGACTTTCTTCGACAAGGCCGGCTCAGGTGTTCTGCGGGCCATGGACACGGCTGGGGATTTTGCCGTCCTGTCCGGACGGACCTTCGCGGCCATCTTCAAGCGCCCCTTCGATGGGGCCAACCTCTTGCGGCAGTTCCAGGCCGTGGGCATCAACAGTCTGCCGGTGGTGGTCCTCACCAGCCTGGCCGTAAGCATGGTGTTCGCGGTCCAGCTGGCCTTTGGCTTCAAGCAGTTCCAGGCCGAAGGTCTGGCCTCGCAGGTAGAGGGCCTGGCCGTGATGCGCGAGCTGGCCCCGGTCATCACGGGCCTCATGCTGGCTGGCCGCGTGGGCAGTGCCATGGCCGCTGAGCTGGGCACCATGCAGGTGACGGAGCAGATCGATGCCCTGGAGTGCCTAGCCACCGACCCCATCCACTACCTCTTCGTGCCGCGCCTCATTGCCTCCGCTGTCATGCTGCCCATCCTCACGGCCGTCTCGGTCTACGTGGGCTTCTGGGGCGGCTACCTCATCCTGGTGGGCGTGGAGGGCCAGAGCGCCTACGTCTACGGCAACGAGTTCTACAAGCTGCTGGCCTTCCGGGACCTGCGCATCGCCCTCTACAAGGCCTTCGTGTTCGGGATGATCATCGCTTTGGTGGGCTGCTGGAAGGGCTACCGCACCCAGGGGGGGGCCGAGGGTGTGGGCAACGCTCCCACCAGCAGCGTGGTCACCAGCAGCCTCTGGATCCTCATCTCCGACTTCTTCCTCACCAAGCTGCTGCTGGTATGACGTCATGGGTCTGATCGACGTCGTCAACCTCAGCAAAGCCTTCGGCCCGAAGGTGGTGCTCTCCGGCGTGAACCTGTCGGTGGAGGAGGGCGAGAGCCTCGTGGTACTGGGTGGCTCGGGCACAGGCAAGACCGTCCTGCTCCGCAACATCATGGGCCTGCTGACCCCGGACTCGGGGCACGTGGCCGTCGAGGGCAAGATCATCAGCCGGTTGTCCCGGGACGAGCTCTTCCAGGTGCGCCAGAGCATCGGCATGTGCTTCCAGATGGCGGCGCTCTTTGACTCCATGACAGTCTTCGAGAACGTGGCCTTTGGCCTCCGGCGGCACCAGAAGATGACTGAAGGCCAGGTCACCGCCCGGGTGGAGGAGTGCCTCTCCCTGGTCGGCATGCGGGGCACCGACAAGCTCAAGCCTGCAGAGCTCTCCGGGGGCATGAAGCGCCGGGTGGGCTTTGCCCGGGCCATCGCCCTCAAGCCCAAGATTCTGCTCTTCGACGAGCCCACCACAGGCCTGGACCCGGTCATGACCGACGTCATCGGGAAGGTGATCCTGGACCTCAAGCATGAGCTGGGCGTCACCACCATCACCATCACCCACGACCTGAAGTCGGCCTTCATCATTGCGGACCGCATCGCCCTGCTGTTCCGCGGCGAGTGCATCGCCTGCCAGACTCCCGAAGTGTTCCGGGAGAATCCCCACCCTGTGGTGCAGCAGTTCCTGCGGGGGGACGCCGATGGCCCCTTCCTCCAGGATCCCCCACCCCCCAAGCACAAAGAGGCCCTCGCATGAAGCTAGAGACCCGCGTTGGCATGTTCTTCACCGCCGGCATCGCTGTCATTGCCTTCCTCATCTTCCGCGCCGAGAAGCTGGACTTTGTGGGCAAGTCCGACCACAACGAGCGCATCACCTACTTCGACCAGGTGGCGGGCCTCAACCAGCAGAGCGCCGTGCGCGTGGCCGGCGTCAAGGTGGGCGAGGTGCGCCGCATCGTCCTGGACGGCGCCCGGGCCAAGGTGGTCATCACCGTGGGGCCGGAGGTGACCGTGTACTCGGACGCCATGGTCTCCCTGGGCTCCATCGGCATCCTCGGCGAGAAGTTCATCGACCTGGATCCCGGCCACAGCGCCAAGGGTCCCCTGCCCCAGGACCGTCCCCTGCCCAGCCGGGCCGGCGTCAGCCTCGACAACCTCATGGAGACCATGGCCGACATCGGCAAGAACGTGAAGGGCATCACCCAGTCCCTCAATGAGTCCATCGGCGGCGAGGCTGGTCGGCAGAAGCTGGACGAGATCGTCGACAACATCCGCACCCTGACCGGCGAGTTCCGGGCCATGGCCCAGGAGAACCATGGGGCCATCAACCACACCATGGCCAATGTGGAGGCCCTCTCCACGGACCTGCGCGAGCGCCTGCCCCGCCTGGCCCAGCAGTTCGAGAACGTGGGCAAGAACCTCAACGGCCTGCTGGAAGAAGGGCGCCCCGAGCTGAAGGGCGTCATGGGTGATGTGCGCAAGCTGGCCCAGAGCTTCCAGAGCACGGCCGACAACATGAAGGTCCTCACGGACCGCATCAACAAGGGCGAGGGCACCATCGGCAAGCTCCTCAACGACGATGCCACCGTGAAGAAGATCAACGAGGCCGTGGACAACGTGAACGGCCTGCTGGGCGGCTTCAACAAGATGGACTTCCGCCTCGACATGAACGCAGCCCAGTGGGACAAGCGCAAGGACAGCCGCGTGGGCCTGGGCCTCGACATCGTGCCCAACCCCGACTACTGGTACGCCCTGGGCTTCGCCAGCACGCCGGACGGCAAGCTGTCCGAGTCCACCCGGACCGTGACCCAGATCGACCCCCTGACCGGCCTGCCGGTGCTGGTGCCCGTCATCACCAAGTCCGTCACCACCGACCAGGCCTTCACCGTGTCGGCCCAGTTCGCCAAGCGCCTCGGTCCCGCGGTGTTCTCCGCCGGCATCGTCGAGGGCAAGGGCGGCGGCGGCGTGGAGTACCGCGGCCTGGACGACCGCCTGCGTATGGGTGTGCTGGCCTACGACTTCACCAAGCGGGAGGACAAGCCCAACCCGCGCTACCGCTTCACCAGCAGCTACCAGTTCTGGAAGGGCGCCTACATCCAGGCCGGCGTCCAGGACTTCGGCAACAAGGACCTCCGCACGGTCTTCTTCGGCGGCGGTCTGCGCTGGAAGGACGATGACCTCAAGCGCATGGTGGGCCTCGCTGGGGCCGCCAAGTGAAGGCAGCCCTGAGCGGGCCTGAAGCGCTTCCCCTGGCCGAGGCCACGGGCAAGCTCTTCCTGGCCGTGCGTCGGGGCCTCCCCTTGGCGCTCGCCTCCGGGGCCTTCCTGGCCGCCGCCCTCCATCCTGAGGGCCGGGGCTGGTGGCTGCTGGTCGGTATCGCAGCCCTGGCTGCCGCTTGGCCCAGCCTCCTGCGGGGCCCTGCCTACGGTCGCCAGCCCTCGGCCCTCTCTCGGCACGACGCCCTCTGGGCCAATGCCCTGCGGCCGGTGGCGCGGAGCCTGGGCCTCGAGGAGGCCTGGATCGACTCCTTCTGCGCCTACAACAACCGCCGGGTCCGGGCCACCTTTCTGCAGAGGCGGGCACGGAAGGCGCTGATCCTCCTGCCCCACTGCATCCAGCTGGCCAAGTGCAAGGCGCCCATCCTCGAGGACCTGCAGACCTGCTACGACTGTGGCCTCTGCCCCGTGGGCGACTACCTGGAGGCCGCCCTGCTCAACCGCTGGGACGGGCGCATCACCAACCGCAGCCACAAGGCCTACCGGGAGGCGCGGGACTACCGGCCTGACCTCATCGTGGCCGTGGCCTGTGGCGACCGTCTCCTCAAAGGCATCACCCGCCTGCCTGAGGTCCCCTCCTACGTCATCCCCCTCTCGCTGCCTCACGGCATGTGCGTCGATACGGACTTCCACCTGCCGCACCTGCTGGAGGCCATGGAGGCCCTGGTGGAGCCGCGGCGTCCCCCTGGCGAGGTGCAGCCCCTGCGCCGCGGAGGGGCCGCATGACCGATGAGCGCTTTCCGGTCCGCCGCCTCTTTGAGCGCCTGGTGGGCCCCAGCCTGCTGCCCTACCTCCTGCACCTGAGGCCCCTGGAGTGGCCCATCATGACCGGCCACTTCCTGCTGGGCACCCTCCTGGCCACGGGCACCCGCACACCGCTGGGCCCCGCCCTGCTGGGCTGGGTGGTCTTCGTGGCCCTGCTCAACGGCGGGACCCTGGCCATCAACAGCGCCTATGACCAGGATGAGGGCGACATCGGGTACCTCAAGTGCCCCCCCAAGCCGCCGACCCACCTGGAGGCCTTTGCCTGGGTGCTGCTGGCCGCTTCCACCGGACTGGGCTTTCTCCTGCCCCTGCCCTTCGCCCTCATCAACCTCGCCTGTGTGGTGATGAGCATCCTCTACTCCGTGCCGCCGGCCCGCATCAAGGCCCGGGCGGGCTGGGACCTGCTCATCAACTGCCTGGGCTTCGGCCTGCTCACCCCCCTGGGGGGCTGGGCGGTCACGGGGCGCCCCTTTTCCTCCGCCGTCCTGTGGGCCGCCGCTGGCTTCGGCTGCCTCTTCGCCACCCTGTACCCCATGACCCAGATCTACCAAGTGGGTGAGGACTCCCGCCGGGGTGACCGCACCCTGGTGATCCAGGTGGGCATCGGCCGCAGCCTGCTGCTGGCCCTCCTGGCCATGGTGGTGGCTCATGCCTGCTTCGCCGCCGGTCTGCTGGCCGCTGGTCGCCGGGTCGTCTTCCTGCTCCCCAGTCTGGCGGCTTGGCTGCTGGTGCTCCTGCCCTGGCTGAGCGACTGGCGCACCCGCACCGATCACCAGCACGAAGCCGGCATGTACTGGGGCCTGGGCGCCTGGGCCGTCACCGACCTCAGCCTGCTGGCCCTGCTCTGGCCTTAGGCGTTTTCCGATAGACTGATTGAGACAACACGCAGCCTTTTTTTCGGAGTCAGGATGACCTTCAGCCTGGGAGTGCGGATCCTGGCCCTCAGCTTGGCCAGCTTCGCGCTGTTTGCTGCTCCCAAGCCCAAGGCGAAGTCCGCCAAGCCCAAGGTGGTCAAGGAGACCAAGCTCATGCTCCGCTCCTCCTCGGTCCTGGTGCTGGACCAGGCCACGGGCCAGACCCTGGTGGACAAGCAGTCCTCGAACGTCGTGCCCATCGCGTCCCTCACCAAGCTGATGACCGCCATGGTCCTGCTGGACGCCCACCTTGACCCCCGGGAGCCCATCAGCATCACCGCCGAGGACAAGGACGAGCTGCGCCACAGCCACTCCCGCCTGCCCGTAGGCACCCACCTGCTGCGGGAGGAGGCCCTCATGCTGGCCCTCCTGGCCTCGGAAAACCGCGCCGCCCATGCCCTGGGTCGCACCTTCCCAGGTGGCCTCACGGCCTTCGTCGCCGCCATGAACCGCAAGGCCACGGCCCTGGGCCTCAGCCGCGCCCACTTCGAGGACCCCACGGGCCTCTCGGCCCACAACGTGGCCACCGCCCGGGACCTGGCCCTGATCCTCAATGCCGCCTGCGCCTACCCGGAGATCCGGGACTTCAGCACCCGGCGCGAGGCCAGCATCCAGTCGGGCCGTCGGGCCATCGCCTTTCCCAACACCAACGCTCTGGTGCGCAACCCCCGCTGGTCCATCGGGCTCTCCAAGACCGGCTACATCGAGGAGGCGGGCCGCTGTCTGGCCATGCAGGTGCAGATGGCCAACCGCACGGTGCTCGTCGTGCTGCTGGACTCCTGGGGCAAGTACTCCCGTCTGGGCGATGCCGCCCGCATCAAGCAGTGGCTGGAGGCTCGGCTGGCTGGGCGAGGCTGAGGCCCCGGTGCTGACCCCCGGCACGCCCCCTCCCTTCCCCCTGCGCTGGGGCTTCTCCACCCGCCTGGACGCCCCTGAGACCCTGCCCCCCCGGCGCCTGGACCAGGTGCACCGCTGCGGCGTGGTGGAAGCGGGCGAGGCCGTAGTGGCCGCGGACGGGATCTGGACCAGCACCCCCGGTTTCCCCATCGGCGTGCGGGTGGCGGACTGCGTGCCCATCCTCCTGGCAGGCCCCCTGGCCGACGGCAGGCCTTGGGTCGCCGCCCTCCATGCTGGCTGGCGAGGCGCCACGGGCCACGGCGATGCGGACCCCGGCGGCGGCATCCTGCGCCGGGGTGTGGCGCGCTTCCAGGCCCTGGGGGGCCATCCCGGCGACCTGGCCTGGGCCTTGGGTCCGGCCATCCTCGCCTGCCACTTCGAAGTCGGCCTCGAAGTCGTCGACGCCGCCCGCCTGGACCCCGCCTGGCGGGAGGACCTCCAGGCCCCCGGCCCCACCGGCAAGCCCCACCTGGACCTGCACGGCTTCCTGCGCGCCCAGGCCCTGCACCTGGGCCTGGACCCCGCCCAGGACGGCAGCGTGCCCCTCTGCACCGTCTGCCGCCCCG
>CAIMFT010000139.1 GCA_903840385.1 uncultured Holophagaceae bacterium | reverse complement strand
CCCGAAGAGGCCATGCGCGGCTACATCTTCGTGGTGGCGGGCCTGGACTACGACTGACACCAGCATCCCTTGGGAGGACTCTCGATGGCGAAGCAAGCCTGGGCTGAATTTCCCTATGCCGACAAGACCTATGTGTACACGGCCGCTACGGCGAAGAAGGCCTGGCCCCGGCTCCACAAGGGCAACCGCGAGCCCTTCCCCGAGGACAAGAAGGTCCTCCAGGCCTGGCTCCACTACCATGCCGGCGAGTTCGCCCAGGCGGTCGAGGCAGGCCTGGCGGCCGGCGCAGCGGGGTCCAACGTGGCCAACCACGCCCAGAACATCTACGCCAACTACCTGGAGGAGGACGAGGCGGTTCAGCTGAGGCTCTTCCAGGAGGTGGCCACGCGCTGTGAGGCGCGGCTGGTCAAGGCGCCCGAAGACGCCTTCAACCTCTACCTCCACGCCTACGCTCTCGGCCGCTACAGCCAGGGCATCTCCGTGGTGAAGGCGCTGGCCCAGGGCCTGGGCGGCAAGATCAAGGACAGCCTCACCCGCGCCCTGGAGCTGGACCCGGAGCACGCCGACGCCCACGCCGCCCTGGGCACCTACCACGCCGAGGTCATCGACAAGGTGGGCAGCCTGATGGGCAGCCTCACCTACGGCGCCAAGGAGAAGATCGGCCTGGAGCACTACCGGACCTGCCTCGAGCTGTTCCCGGAGTCAGCCATCTACCGCATCGAGTACGCCAACGGCCTGGTCCTGCTGAAGGGCCGCTCCGGCCGCAAGGAGGCTGAGGCGCTCTACCGCGAAGCAGCCGCAGCCCAGCCCATGGACGCCATGGAGCGCCTGGACGTGGAGCTGGCCAAGGTGCAGCTGGAGGACTGAAGCCCCCGACTCAGCGCCCCTTGCCCCGCCTGCGGGTGAGGCCGGTCTCCAGGACCCGCAGGGCCCCATCCAGCTGATCAGCCACGCTCAGCACGCGCGCCTTCGGATGTTCGACGCAGTCCCAGACGGTGCGGTAGGGATCGGCGAGCACGTCCAGCTGCAGGGTCAGCCCATGCTTGGCAAACAGGGGTCCGAGCTGCTCCCGGCGGCGCCAGAGGTCCTGCCGGGTCTGCTGGTAGGCGATCTCGCAGATCTTGCGGCGGGAGCGGAAGCGGAAGAGGTTCGTGAAGAGCCGGTGCTCCGTGGACTCAGGCTGGAACAGCACCAGATCGCTGTCCGGATGGCTCTGTGCGGCACGCTCCATGCCCAGGACGGCCCGGGAGTGGATGAGGATCCGGAAGCTCTGGGACAGCAGGGCCGGCAGCCCGCCCCGCTGGACCGCCCGCTTGCCGAGCGCTTCGCGGGCATCCTCCGAGCCTGTCTCCATGGGCACCAGGGGATTGACGCAGAGCAGCAGGTCCGCCCCATGCTCCAGGGCGACGGAGGCGTGCATGGTCTTCAGCAGCACGCCGTCCACGCAGACTCGACCCTCCACCTCCACCGGCTGGTAGAGGCCAGGCACGGCCGTGCTGGCCTGCACCGCCAGAGAGATCGGGATGTGCTCCATGTCCTTGTCGCCGAACACCACCCGGCGGCCCGTTTCCACATCCGTCGCCACCACGAAGAGCTTCTGCGACAGCCGCCGGAAGTCGTCGCTCCGGCCGGCTTGGGAGAAGGACTTGACCAGGTAGTCCCGGATGCCTTCATTGCTGAACAGGGCCACGGGCAGGGAGCGGCCGAGACCCTCGAGGGTCCCCATGAAGGAGGGATCCTCCGGTCCCTTGGCCAGCTGCGTCAGAGCGTCGCTGATGACCGAGGGCAGTTGCAGCCCACGTCGCGCCATCTCTTTGTAGGCCGGCAGGAAGAAAATGGACTGGTCAAACATGGCCTCGCCGCCACTCTCGGCAGCCAGACCCCGGAGCATCTCGGTCACCGTGACACCGTTGACCAGATGAGCCCCGATGAAGGAGCCGGCGCTCACCCCGACGATGACCCGCAGGCGGTTCAGGTCGAGGCCCTCGATGGCCTCTTCAAGAGCCCGGAGGGCGCCTACCTCGTAGACGCCCCCCAGCACTCCTCCAGCGGCCAGGGCAAGCCCCACCCGCTGTCCCTTGTTGCGGCGAGCCGAGGGCATAAGCCCCTCAGGCCTTGGCAGCCTTGGCCTTGCGCTTGGGAGCCTCGGCAGCCTTGGCGGCGGGCTTGGCCGCAGGCTTCGGGGTGGCCTTGGTCTTGGCGACGAGCTTGGTCAGCTCCTCCACCCGCTGGGTGAGGTTGACGATCTCTTCCCGGGTGGGGACGCCCAGACGGTGCATGGCCGTGGCCAGGCCGCCTTCGAAGGGGGTCGAGAGCTTCTCCCAGGCACCCTTGGCATCGCCCTGCAGGCCCTTGGCGCGCTCCGCCAGCTCGAGGATCCGCTCCTTGTTCGCCTCATCCAGCTCCGCACCCTTGTCGACGAGCTGCTTGAAGAGGCGGTTGCCCTCTTCGCCGGCGACGCTGTAGGCGCCGAGACCCGCCAGCCAGATGTGGTAGGCGGACTCCTTCAGGCTCGGCATGAGGTCGGACTTCTTCTTGATGGCCATGGTCTGGCTCCTTTCATCCGGCACCCTGGCCGGGAGGGTTGGGTTAGCGTGCGGTCTTGCGGGAGCGGCCGGGGCCCTTGGGGGCATCGGTCCGGGCTTCGAGTTCAGCAAGGGCGGCTTCGAGCTCAGCGAGGCGGCTGCGCAGGAGGGCCATGTCCTCCGGGGCGGCCGAGGCCTGGGTCAGGCGGTCCACCGAGGTTCGAACCACGCTGTCCACCGTGGCCTGGACGCGGTCGGCGCCCACGGCGAGGGCCTCGCCGCCCCGGCGGATGACTTCATGGAGGAAGTCGCCGGAGAGCAGGCCGGAGCCGCGCCGGTGATCCTCGTAGATGCTCTGGGCCAGGGTCTGGGAGGTGACGTCCTCACCGGTGCTGCTGTCCACCACCTGGAGCTCCTGCCCGGAGCGGATCCAAGCCGAGAGCTCCTCGAGGGAGACGTAGCGGCTCTCTTCGGTGTCGTAGAGCTTCCGGCTGGCGCCACCGTACCGTTTAATGAGGCGGATCATCCTGGACCCCTTTCCAGAGTCCAATTTACCGCATTGCGGCAATCGCGCCAGTCTTTTCTTCCGCACTGCGGTATTTATTTTTGAGCCCCGCCTGGCCGGGCCGCCGCCAGCCGCTGGGCAAATCGCCCAAGTCCTTCCAAATCAGTGGGTGGGTCCAGCTCCAGCGCCATGGGCAGGATCTCCTGGCCCTCCGGGAAGAGGCTCTGGAGCAGCTCCAGGCCCCGCCGATCCCGGTCCGCCAGGAAGCGGAGGAGCCCCAGGCCCGGTGCCTTGCCCCGGACCGCCCCCGGGTCGGGATGCAGCTGATTGACCACGATGGGACCCAGATGGTGGCCGGTCTCCTTCAGCTTGCGGAGGAAGAACATGGCATCCGGGACCCGCTCGGGACCGGGTCCAGCCACCAGGACAAAGCGCGTCGCCGGCGCCCGGAGCAGGGCCTCCACCGCTGCGGCCCGGGCCCTGAACCCATCGAACAGGGGGGCAAAGGCCCGGATGAACTCCACGACGTCCAGCAGGAAGCGGCGCCCGATGAGGCGATCCGAGAGGTCCATGGCCCCCTTGGCCAGGAGGCGGAAGGTGAGGCCCCGGCGGCCTTCGCCGTCCCACCAGGGATCCAGGGCGAAGCGGATGGCCTTGTTGTCCACTAGGTGCAGCATGCGCTCCGGGGCCTGGAGGAAGTCCATGGCCTGGCGGGTGGGCGGGGTGTCCAGGATGATGCGGTCATAGCCCCCCTCGGCCTGCATCTCGAAGAGCCGCTCCATGGCCATGTACTCGAGGATGCCCGCCAGGTTGCCGGCCAGGTCCCGGTAGAAGCGGTTGGAGAAGATCCGCTGGGCGGCCGCGGCGTCCGGTGCATAGGTGCGGATGAGGCGATCGAAGGTGCGCTTGGCGTCCAGCAGGGCCGCATCCAGCTCGCCAGGGCCCACTCCGACCACCCGCACCGCGGCGTCCTTGGCGTCGTCGCCCACCCCCAGGGCGTCCTTGAGGCGCAGGGAGGGATCAAAGGTCATCACCAGGGTCCGCTGCCCTTCCTGGGCCGACCGCAGGGCCAGGGCCGCCGCCAGGGTGGTCTTGCCGACGCCGCCGGCACCGACGACCACGAGCAGGTGCCCCTGGAGCAGCGAGTTCGTCATCGGTCCGCCCCCCGCAGGGCCTCGGCCAGGGCCGCCACCAGGGCAGGCCCCCGCTCCTGGGGCAGGAGGGGCAGGTCCACCAGGGGGCCGCCCCAGGCCTGGGCCAGGCGGGCCCGCTCCGCCTGGTTCAGGCAGTGGCGGGCCCGGAGGAGCCCGGCCCAGGCACCCCGCGGGCCCCCCTCGGGGACGGCCGGGTAGAGCCCATTCACCACCACCAGGTCAGGCTGCAGGTCCAGGCGGGTGGCGAGCGACTGGAGCAGCTCCAGGGTCTCCTGGATGGGCATCTCCTCCGCCAGCGTGGTCACCACCACGCCGCAGCGGGAAGCGTCCGCCAGATAGGCCGCCAGGTCCGAGGCCATGGCCCCCAGCTGTCCGCCCTCGGCCGCCTGAGCCATCAGGCCAGGGGCCGCCAGCAGGGTGGCGCCGTGGCCGGTGGCCGGAGCGTCCACGATGACCACATCCACCTCGGGCCGGTGCATGCCATGGAGGACCCGGTAGGCGTGCCCCAGCAGGGCCGTCTCCTTCAGGCCCGGGGCCCCCTCCACAAAGTGGTGGAAGGCCGGGCTCTCGATGATGCGGCGGGCCAGGTAGGCGATGGGGAGCTTCTCCTGCACCAGTTCCTCGATGACGGCCTGGGGGCGCAGGTTCTGAAACCAGAGGCGGGGACCGGCCTGCACCACCGCACCACCCGAGGGCTCGGCCCCCAGAGCCTGGTGCAGGCTCTCCCGGGACTCCACCTCCAGCAGCAGCACCCGCCGGCCCTGCGCCGCGAGCAGGTGACCCAGCACCGCCGCCAGGGTGGTCTTGCCCGTGCCACCCTTCCCAGTCACCAGCACCAGCTGCCGTTCAGCGAGTCGATCCAGCGCAGGCATGGGAGGCACTCCGGGGAGGGGTAGCGGGACCCAGGTTAGCAGGCGGAGCTTGGCCTTCCGTGCGTCCGTCGAGGTTCCGTGGCTGGTCGGACCGGTCCCGGTGCGATAAAGTTCCCTGATCCCTCCGAGGAGGTCCTTGACATGACCGAGCAGCCCGAAACCCTCTTCAATGAACAGCCCGAGGCTCCGAAGCCCAAGGCCCCCGGTCTCCTGGAGCAGATTGCCGGGGTGTTCACGGATCCCATCGCGCTGTTCCGCCGCCTCAACCAGACCCCGACCTGGGGCTGGGCCCTGGGTGCCATTCTCGTGAGCGCCATGGTCCTCACCATGGTGTGGGCCATGAAGGTCGATGCCGACGAGATGCTGCGGCCCATCCTGGAGCGCAACCCCCAGATCACGTCGGCCCAGATCGACACCATCATCGACATGCAGAAGAAGTTCATCCTGCCCTTCAGTGCCCTGGGCGTGATCTTCGGCACCCCCGCTGGCCTGGCTCTGGTGGGCCTCTTCTACTGGCTCATCGGCAAGGCCCTGCCCGAAGAGACAGCCCCCACCTACACCCAGGCCTTCACGGCCGCGGTGGTACCTGGTCTGGTGAAGCTGCCCGGCATGCTGCTCATCGCCATCATCTGCCTGGTGCGCCCCATCGGTGGCCTCACCCCGGACAAGGTGGCGCCCACCTCCCTGGGCTACTTCATCCATGTGGACGGCCTCAAGCTCCAGGCCCTGCTCTACGCCATGGACCTCTTCTACCTGGCCGAGGTCGGCCTGGCCTACCTGGCCCTGCGTCACCTGCTCCGCATGAAGACGGCCGGTGCGGTGATCTGCGTGCTGCTGCCCCTGGTGGCGGGCCTCGGCCTGCGCCTGATGGGGGCCAAGTAGATGGCCTCGTCGAAGACCCGTCTCCTCATCGCAGGGGGGGTGGCCCTGGTCCTGCTCCTGGTGCTGGGCGTCACCTTCGGCGGTGCCCGGGACGAGGACAGCGCCTTCGCCTGGGATGCGGTGGGCAAGGGCGACATCCGCGAGACCATCGTGGCCAGCGGCGAGATCCAGGCCATGATCCGCATCAACGTCGGCACCTCGGTCATGGGCGAGATCAAGGCCCTGCACGTGAAGGACGGCCAGGACGTGAAGGCCGGCGACCTGCTGGTGACCATCGACCAGGAGCGCCTCAAGCAGGGCCTGGTCCAGGCCGAGGCCGCCCTGGCGGGCCAGACCAATGATGCCGCCCGCCTGGAGGCCAGCCAGACCAAGCTCCGGGACACCTTCAAGCGCATGGAGTCCCTCTTCAGCCAGGGCCTCATCTCCGAGGAAGACTTCCGCCAGGCCCGCCTCAACCGGGACAGCGCGGACCTCAGCTTCCAGACCGCGCAAACCGCCATCCTGCAGGGCAAGGCCAATGTGGCCTCCATGCGGGACGCCCTCAGCAAGTCCGTCCTGGTGGCCCCCATCTCAGGGCGGGTCACGGGCCTCAAGGCCGAGCGGGGCGAGACCGCCATCCCCGGCATGAGCAACCTGCCCGGGGCCGTGCTCATGGTCATCTCCGACATGAGCGACCTCATCGCCGAGATCAAGGTCAATGAGAGCGAGGTGGTGCGCCTCAAGCTCCAGCAGCCCGCCCAGGTCACCGTGGAGTCCTTCCCCGGCAAGGTCTTCCAGGGCAAGGTCCGGGAGATCGCCACCGCCGCCGAGAAGATCGGCCAGGACTCCAACATGTACCGCGTCAAGGTGGCCCTCGACATGGCCACCGAGGACATCGATCGCCTGCGCCCTGGCATGAGCGCCCGAGCCGTGGTGCTCACGGCGGAGGCCCCCAAAGTGGTGCGGGTACCCCTGCAGTCCGTGCTGGAGCGGGAAGGCACCCTGGAGGACGCCCAGAAGAAGGGCCTCCTCAGCCCGGAGACCCGCAGTGTGGTCATGGTCCACAAGGAGGGTCGGGTCACTGAGCGCGCCCTGCGGACGGGCATCGCCAACTCCCAGTTCTATGAGGTCAAGGAAGGCCTCGCCGAGGGCGAGACCGTGCTCACTGGGCCCATCCGCAAGCTCAAGGAGCTGAAGGACCGCGCCTCGGTGAAGCTGAAGCTGAAGTCCGACACGCAGGTCGAGCAGGAAGCCCGGAAGAAGAAGGGCGCCAAGCCGTGATGGGTGCCGCGGAACCCTTCCAGGCTGCCCTGAAGGCCCTGCGGGCCAACAAGCTGCGGTCCATCCTCACGGCCCTGGGCATCATCATCGGCGTGGCCGCCGTGATCATCGTGGTGAGCCTGGTGCAGGGACTGGAGCGCAGCGTCCTCAAGCAGATCGAGCGGGCCGGCAGCCAGACCCTCTTCGTGCGGCCCCTCATGCCCCAGGACATCCCCTTCGACCAGTACGTGAAGGTGAAGAACCGGGACCTCACCCAGGACGACCTGAGGGCCCTGCAGCGGGCCGTTCCCCAGGTGACCCAGGTGACGCCCCTGTCCATCTCCAGCAGCGAGCTGAAGGCCAACGGCCGGACCACCACCACCAGCATGGTCATGACCGATGACAGCTACCTGGAGCTGAACGACGTGGCGCTCCAAATGGGCCGCAACTTCGTGGCCAGCGACCTGCGCCTGGGCAACAAGGTGGCCATCATCGGCCCCAAGGTCCTTGAGAAGCTCGATATCCGGGGCAACCCCATCGGCAAGCTCATGCAGACGCCCACCCTCAGCCTCGAGATCATCGGCGTCCTGGAAGAGCGGGGCACCACCCTGGGCAGCGATCCGGACAGCAACGTGATCATTCCGCTCTCCACGGGCCTGGCCCTCCTGACGGACCAGCAGCGCCGCCAGCTGTTCTTCCAGGTGCGCATCGATCCCAAGATCAGCGCCGACGATGGCGCCGACCTGGTGGGCGACGCCCTGCGCCGCATCAAGGGCCTCAAGCCCAAGGAGCAGGAGGGCTTCAAGGTCTTCAGCCCGAAACAGTTCGCCTCCATCATCGGCAGCATCACCGGCATCATCACCTCTGTGGCCGGCGGGATGGTGTCCATCGCCCTGCTGGTGGGCGGCATCGGCATCATGAACATCATGCTGGTGAGCGTCACCGAGCGCACCCGCGAGATCGGCATCCGCAAGGCCGTGGGTGCCAAGCGCCGGGACGTGATGCTGCAGTTCCTCATCGAGGCGGCCCTGCTGTCCGTGTTCGGTGGCACCGTGGGCATCGTGCTGGGCTACGGTCTGGGCGCCATCCTCGGCAAGGCCCTGCTGGGCACCGTGGGCCGCATCCCCCTGTGGGCCGTGGTCAGCGCCTTCGCCGTCCCCGCCGCCATCGGCGTCATCTTCGGCCTCTACCCCGCCGCCAAAGCCAGCAAGCTCGACCCCATCGAGGCCCTGCGGTTTGAGTAGCTCCGGTTTGGGGCGGCAGAACCTGGGCCCACAGAAAAAAAAGAAGGACAAAAAACAAGAGAACAGGGATGAAGGGGAATTAACGGCAAAGGCAAGGCGGCCCCTCTCATCTTTGTGCCCTTTGTGTTCTTTGTGGTTAACCCTGCACTGGTCCTTTTCATCCGTGGTTGAGGCTTTTGCGGTTATCCCCTTCATCCCCTTCATCCCTGTTTCAAGTGCTTTTCACCAAGACAGGGCCATACTCGGCGCATGACTCCCAAATTTGTGTGGCTGGCCCTGGCGGCGGGGGTCCTTGTGGCCCTGCTCCTGCTGCGCCGCTTCGGGCGCCGCTGGTTCCGCCGCTGGTCCTGGCGCCATGCCCTGCGCACCCGGCGGGAGATGGGCTTCCGGCTCAACCCCGTCACGGTCACCCGCAAGCAGCGCCTGAAGGACGAGCTGCTGGCGGACCCCGACCTCCGCACCCGGGTGACCGACCTGGCCCGGGAGAGCGGCCGGGAGGAGGCCAGCTTCCTGGCGGACGTGAGCCTCTACCTGGACGAGATCATCCCCAGCTTCAACCTCATCACCACCTACCGCTACGGCAAGGGGCTG
>CAIMFT010000138.1 GCA_903840385.1 uncultured Holophagaceae bacterium | reverse complement strand
GTCCTTGGAGAAGAAGCCCGAGAAGGGGAAGATGCCGGCGATGGCGAAGGTGGCCAGGATCATGCTCATGGCCGTGATGGGCATGAGCTTCTTGAGGCCGCCCATGTTGCGCATGTCCTGCTCGTGGTGGCAGGCGGCGATGACCGCACCGGACCCGAGGAAGAGGCTGGCCTTGAAGAAGGCGTGGGTGAAGACGTGGAACATGCCGGCGCTGAAGGCCCCGGCGCCCATGCCCATGAACATGAAGCCCAGCTGAGACACGGTGGAGTAGGCCAGCACCTTCTTGATGTCGTATTGGGCCAGGCCCATGGTGGCGGCCACAAAGGCGGTCAGCGCACCGAAGGCCAGCACCACAGCCAGGGCCGTGGGGGCGTTCACATAGATGAAGTTCATCCGCGTGATCATGTACAGGCCGCTGGTCACCATGGTGGCCGCGTGGATCAAGGCGGAGACCGGGGTGGGGCCCGCCATGGCGTCCGGGAGCCAGACGTACAGGGGGATCTGGGCCGACTTGCCCATGGCGCCCACGAACAGGCAGCAGCCGATGAGGTTGAACCACCAGGTGGGGGACGCCGTGTGGCCGTAGAGGGTGATGGCCTTCAGGTTGGCCACTTCCCGGACGGAGCCCATCAGGGTGTCGTAGTCGAGGCTGCCGAAGATCTGGAAGATCAGGAAGAACCCGATCATGAAGCCGAAGTCACCGATGCGGTTGGTGACGAAGGCCTTCTTGCCCGCCGCCGCCGCAAACTCCTTCTCGAAGTAGAAGCCGATGAGCAGGTATGAGCAGAGGCCCACGCCCTCCCAGCCCAGGAACATCATCATGATGTTGGCGCCCAGCACCAGGTTCAGCATGCTGAACACGAAGAGGTTCAGGTAGGCCATGAAGCGGTAGTAGCGACCGTCATTGCGCTCCTCGGCCATGTAGCCCGTGCTGAAGAGGTGGATCAGGAAGCCGGCGCCAGTCACCAGCAGGGCCATGCAGCCGCTGAGGACATCGAACTTGTAGGCCCACTCGATCTTGGCGGTGCTCAGCCCGCCCAGGACCTGCGCCCCGCCGACGCTGAACCAGGTCCAGAGGCTCTGGTGGAGGGACCGGCCGTCGTGGGGCAGGCCCGTCAGCTGGTAGAAGTGCCAGACGGTGAGCAGGAAGGAGGCGCCCACGGAGCCCAGGGCGAAGAGATCCACCACGGCCGTGTTCTTGAGCTTGCGGCCGGAGAGGCCGTTGGCCAGAAACCCGAAGAGGGGCAGGAAGGGAATCAGCCAGAGCAGCGTGCTCGGCGTGGAGGCGGCGGTGGTTGCGGCGTGCACCAGGGTCATGTCGGCAGTCATGATCGTCGTCATCCCTTCAGCAGGTTGATGTCGTCCACCTGGACGGTGTCGCGCTTGCGGTAGAGGGCCACCACCAGCGCCAGACCCACAGCCACCTCAGCGGCGGCGAAGCCCATGAGCAGCAGGGCGAAGGCCTGACCGGAGACGGACCCGCTGTGGCGGGCAAAGGCGATGAAGTTCAGGTTGGCGGCATTGAGCATCAGCTCGACGCACATGAGGATCACCAGGGCGTTGCGCCGGATCAGCACGCCGATGACGCCGATGGAGAACAGCAGGAAGGAGATGAGGAGGACCGCGTTGAGGTTGACCATCACACCCGCTCCGTCTTGGCCAGCACCACTGCGCCCACCAGGGCCACCAGCAGGATCACGCTGAGGATCTCGAAGGGCAGGAGGTAGTCGGCGAACAGGCCGCGGCTCACGGCCTGAGCGTTGTGGGTGGCCACGTCCAGCCCCTTGGCCAGGTCGGAGCGGAGCACCAGGGCCTCCTTGGAGGCGGCGCCGAACAGGGTCTTGCGGAACACCGCGGAGAAGGCGGCAGCGCCCAGGAGGACGGTCACCACGGCGTAGCGGGACTGGAGGTGGAAGATGTCCCCGCCCTGGTGCTTGGTCAGCTCCACCAGCATGACCACGAAGAGGAAGAGGACCACGATGCCGCCCGCATAGACGAGGATCTGGGCCATGCCCAGGAACTCGGCCTGCAGGGAGAGGTAGCAGCCGGCGATGCACAGCATGGCGAAGAGGAAGCCCAGGACGCTGTGCACAGCGCTCTTGGAGGCAACCATGATCGCGGCGCCGGCAAGGGCCATGACGCCAAAGATGGCGAACATGTTCCGGCCGATCGTTTCGATGAAATGTTCCATGGGGCGTCCTCGGTAATCTGCGAAAAAGGGTCAGTCTTCGGCCACGCTGAACTTGCCGACGGGGGATGGCTCAAACATGTTCTGGCCCAACCCCTCCATGCCAATGGAGAAGTCCTCCCGGTTGTAGGTGGCCAGCTCGAACTGGTGGTTCAGGATGATGGAGTCGAAGCCGCAGCTCTCCACGCAGAACTCGCAGAAGATGCAGCGCTCCATCTCGAAGTCGTAGCGCACGGGGTAGGGCATCTTGCGCCCTTCCTTCTTGCCCTTCTCGATGGTGATGACC
>CAIMFT010000137.1 GCA_903840385.1 uncultured Holophagaceae bacterium | reverse complement strand
GAACACACCATGGATACAGGTGGTTCCAAGGGTGGAATGAAGGCCGACATCAACGTCACGCCGCTGGTGGACATCGTGCTGGTGCTGCTGATCATCTTCATCGTGATCACACCCGCCGTGAACAACGCCGTGAAGCTGCCGCTGGCCAAGCATGCCCCGAAGGTCGAGCAGCAGCAGGATGCCGGACAGAAGTACCTGACCCTGATGCTGACTTCCAAGCGCAACGACAAGTACGAAGTGACCGGCCCCGGTGCCGTCCTCATCGATGACAAGGACGCGAAGGACATGCGCTTCTTCATCAACGATGAAGGCCAGCGTCAGCAGCTGGAGGACTTCATCAACCGGAACGTCTCCCAGCTGAACGACAAGCGGGTGTTCATCAAGGCTGATGCCGACCTCCCCTTCAAGTACATCAACGAGCTCTTCCAGGTCTGCCGCAAGGGGGGCGCCGATGAGGCGTCCATCGTCACCAGCGAAGACAAGGGCGAGAAGAAGGAAGGGGGCAACTGATGGATGCCGGTGGCGCCAGAGGCAAACAGAAATCTGATATCAATGTCACCCCGCTGATTGACATCGTGCTGGTGCTCCTCATCGTCTTCATCGTGATGGTGCCCGGCCTCAGCAAGGCCATGAAGGTCGTCGTGCCCCAGGTCGTGCAGACCGCCACGCCGCCCAAGCCCGATCCCAACAACATCCTGATCCAGCTGAACCAGGATGGGACCATGACCCTGCAGCAGGACCAGATCGACGCACAGGGCCTCAAGGATCGTCTGCCCGATGCCGTGCTGCTGCAGCCCCTCAACTACCGGAAGGTCTTCCTGAAGGTTGATGAGGACGTGAAGTTCCAGGCCATGGTGGATGTGCTTGATGCCATCCGCTTCGCCTCGGACAGCGCCAAGAAGAAGTCCCTGGAGCAGCTCGACAAGTTCCAAGGCCAGGACGGCGGCGATGTGAAGGTGGCCGTGTCCCTCAAAAAGCGGCCCGCAGCAGCAAGCTGACGAACAGCCAGCGCACATTTCACCAAATAAAAAATCAGGACCTCTGCGGGGGTCCTGATTTTTTTGTACCTGGGCTTAGCAGATATGAATGTCTAGAAACCCATCTACAAGTGCCCTACACGAAAAACTTGAGGAAAAAAATTCTCGACAAGACTAGGCAGAATTCGGGGTGCGTGCCAGCTTCTTCTCGGCAATTTGTGCTCGAGGAATCTAAGGTATCAAGCGTATTTTCACGGCCGATTATTCCCCCTCAAATGGCATTGAAGGCTTCCGGCCTTTGGACTTCAGGATGAGCCGCTCGATCCCAAAGTCCCCACGCGGGCCCGGTCCCAAAGCAACTTTCCGGTGCCCTTCGCCACGGAGGATCACATGTCATCAGCCCAGCATCCGACCCAGGTCCACGCCGCCTCTCAGGTGGCCCTCTGCACCCTCTTCGCCCTCTCCATTGTCGCCACTCCCCTGGCCGGCCGCTCCCCCCAGGAAGGACTGCGCATCGCCGCAGCCTCTGAGCGTCTCGCCGCCAGCCGGGTCCAGCTGGGACTCGACCAGGACCACGGCTTCCAGCTGCGTGACGCCCACTCCGATCCCCTGGGCCAGACCCACGGCCACTTCGTCCAGCGCTACAAGGGCGTGCGGGTGTGGGGTGGCGACGCCATCACCCACATGGACAGCGAAGGCAGCGAGCTGCCGCTCACCGATGCCCTGCACCGCAACATCCAGCTGAACGTCATGCCGGCCATGGCGGAGGGGGAAGCCCTGGCCGTGGTCCACCACGACCTGGCCCCCCAGGGCCCCTTCGCCCTGGCACCCACCGCCGAGCTGGTGGTCTATCCCCAAACCACCACCGTGCTCCGCCGCCCCCTGCGCCCGACCCAGGAGGACGCCTTCGATGCCACCGCCCTGAGCCGCGAGGTGGTGCGGCATTCGCTGGCCTACCACATCCACACCGAGCTGGAGAACGACCTGGATGGCATCCGGCACACGGACTACCTGGTGGATGCCCACACCGGCGCCATCCTGAGCAAGTGGGAGACCCTGCACACCACCGCCGCCACCGCCACGGGCAAGAGCCAGTACTCCGGCGTGGTCACCCTCAACACCAACAGCACCGCCAGCGGTTATGAGCTGCGCGACCTGACCCGGGGCAACGGCGGCAACTACGTCACCAACATGAACCACGCCGCCACCAGCGCCGCCAATGCAGGCACGGTCTACACCAACACCGCCACCGCCTGGGGCGATGGGCTCAACTTCGTGGAGACTGCCTCCACCACCGCCGCCAATGGCCAGACCGCCGCCGTGGACGCCATGTACGGCATGGCCAAGTCCTGGGACTTCTACAAGCTGGTCTTTGGCCGCAATGGCATCGACGGCACCGGGAAGGCCACCTACAGCCGGGTCCACATCGGCAGTGGCTACGACAACGCCTTCTGGTCCGACAGCTGCTTCTGCATGACCTACGGCGATGGCACCGGCTTCAGCACCCTGACGGCCCTCGACGTGGCCGGGCACGAGCTGAGCCACGGCGTCTGCGCCCGCACCGCCAACCTCACCTACTCTGGCGAGTCCGGTGGGCTCAACGAAGCCAACTCCGACATCTTCGGGACCCTCATCGAGTTCTACGCCCGGGGCGGCTCCGGCGCCACCATCGGCAACACCGGCGGCAACTGGACCATCGGCGAGCAGCTCTCCAGCACCCCCCTGCGCTACCTGTACAAGCCCAGCCTCGACGGTCGCAGCCCGGACGCCTGGTCTGCCAGCGTCGGCACACTGGACGTGCACTACTCCAGCGGCCCCATGAACCGCGCCTTCTACTTCCTGAGCCAGGGCGCCACCACCACCGGTGCCACCAGCACCACCTACCTGCCCGCAGGCATGACCGGACTCGGCAACGACAAGGCCGCCGCCATCTGGTTCCGGGCCCTCACCACCTACCTCACTTCCTGCTCCAACTACGCCTCGGCCCGCACGGCAGCCATCACCGCCGCCAAGGACCTCTACAAGGCCGGCAGCGTGGAGGAGCAGGCCGTGTGGAACGCCTTCCACGGCATCAATGTGGGCGCCGCCTGGGTCGTTGCGGATGCCGCTGCGCCGGTCGCCACCGCAACTGCGACCGGAACCATGGGCACCATCAGCCTGGCTGCCACTGCCACCGACAACATCGCCGTCACCCGGGTCGAGTTCTATGTGGACGGCAGCCTCAAGGGCAGCCTCACCGCCGCCCCCTACACCCTGAGCCTGGACTCCAAGACCCTCACCAACGCCGCCCACAGCCTGGTGGTGAAGGCCTACGACGCCGCCGGCAACATCGGCACCTCCGCTGCCAAGACCTTCACGATCAGCAACCCGGTGCCCGACACCACCGCTCCCAAAGCCTCCGCCTGCGTCACCGGGACCGCCGGTACGCTCACTCTCGCCGCCACCGCCACGGACAACGTGGCCGTCACCCGGGTTGAGTACTACGTCGACGGCAGCCTCATGGGCACCACCACCGCCGCCCCCCACGCTCTGGCCCTGGACTCCAAGACCCTCAGCAACGCCACCCACAGCCTGGTGGTGAAGGCCTATGACGCCGCCGGCAACATCGGCACCTCCGCCACCGTCGCCTTCACCGTGAACAATCCCAGCGTGGTGAGTCTCTACACCGAGGTCGAGAGCAACAACAGCACCGGCACCGCCAACACCGTGGCCGACACCATCACCAGGATCTCGGGCAAGATCAGCAGCGCCTCGGACCAGGACTACTTCCGCATCACCGTCGGTGCCGGCCGCACCCTGACCGTGGCCATGACCGGCCCCGCCAAGGACTACGACCTCTACCTGCTCAGCAGCACCGGGTCCACCCTGAAGTACAGTAGCTCCTTTGGCTGCACCGAGACCGTCACCTACACCAACACCGCCAGCAGCAGCGCTGTCTTCTACATCAAGGTCCTCGGCTACGGCGGGGCCTTCGATGCCAACAACGCCTACACACTCACCCTCAGCCGCTAGCTGGTCGCGCCATTCCAGAAGGGCCCTGCGGGGCCCTTCTTTTTGCCAGCTTCCCGGACATTCAAGAAGCACCACTAAGACCCCATGCCGGCGTGTCGGCGCCAGGGTTGAGATGAAAAGGCCACCGCCAAGACGCCAAGGACGCCAAGAGACGTCGTCACAACTCGCATGGGCCGCCGTAGGCGGCTTCCGGCACAGCCGGAAGTGATCCCGGGGGCGCCGGGGTTGCGTCCCAAGAACCGCAGCCCCAGCGCCCCCGGGATACAGCCCATGCTGAGGGGGTGGCTGCCCCCTCTGGCGATGCGGGCCTTGTGACCCCGCCCGAGGGGCTAGGCATTTCTTGGCGTCCTTGGCGCCTTGGCGGTGATCAGTTCCGTTCTGGCGTGTCGAATTTTCAGGGGAGGCCTGCTTGTGGGCAGGAACGCCTCAGCGCCGTTGCCCCATGGCCGTGGCGTAGACCACGCCGGCCACGGTCACCAGCACCCCCGCCAGCCCGGCAGCGGTGGCCCGCTCGCCCAGCAGGGGTACTGCCAGCAGGTACTGGACGATGGGGAGCAGCTGCAGCCAGGCGGCGGCCTCGGGGATGGAGAGGGCACCGTAGGCCTGAGCCATGAGGATCTGACCCCCAAAGGCCAGCAAGCTCATGAGGATGGCCAGGGCCCAGGGCAGCAGGCCGCCGGGCCAGGCAGACAGGGCGAAGGGCAGGACCACCGGCAGGCCCGCCAGACAGAAAAAGAAGAAGATCGTGGCGGCGTTGTCCGTGTGGCGCACTGCCCGGATGGCGTTGGCACTGGTGGCAGCGAACAGCGCAGCTCCCAGGGCGGCCCACTGGCCCGGCCCGAAGCCGAAGCCGGCATGGCCCTGCCCCAGCACCAGGCCCACCCCCAGGGACGCCGCCAGGATGGCCAGCCAGAGGTGGATGGTGGGGCGCTCCTTGAAGAAGAACAGCGACATCACGGTGGCGAGCACCGGAAACATGTTGTAGAGGATGCCGGCCTCCCCGGCGGGAATCCGAGCCAGGGCGTAGAAGTACAGCACCACCACGGCGCCGCCAGACAGACCGCGCGCCACCAGCAGCCGGTGGTTGGTGGGGCGGTAGAGCCCGGGAATGGCCGCAAAGGCCCCCAGGCTGACCGCAGCACCCACGGTGAAGCGAAGCACCGCCAGGTGGCCCGGCGTGAAGCCCATGGCCGGTTGCGTGAGCTTACGGGCCAGGATGGCCATGAGCCCAAAACAGAACGCCGACCCCACCAGCATCAGGCGAGCCGCCAAGCGGCTGCGGGAGTGAGCGGAAGCAAGGGGCATCCCCGCATCCTAGGGCGGAGCCAGAAGAGGACAAAGGAAAAGCTGCAGAAGACCGAGGCAGGCAGAAGGATGGATGGCAAAGAGATACAACAGAAACGGAGCACCACAATATTTCAATTTGTCTCGCGTATCGGCGCAGCCGATACCGAGAAGACACGAACCGGAATCCGTGAGGTCAGGACTCCGGATCTAGGCTCAAGACACGCCATGTCATCAGTAATAATCTCCAGGCTCGGCCACCAGGATTCACAGCACCTGTGAAAACGCCATTCACCCCAGGCCAAGGCTTTTGATGGAATTCCGGAGCGTACCCTGGCCGAAAGGTTTGGGGAGCAGGGTAACCCCAGGATGAGCCGAGGCCAGGGTCAGTGCGGTCTGGTCGATTCGACCCGTGGCGAGCAGGACGGGCACCTTTGGGCGCAAGGCACGCAGGTGCGGCAGGGTGCCAGCCCCACCCAGTCCCGGCATGTTCATGTCCAGGATGACCAGGTCCACCAGGAGTCCCGCCTCCAGCTTCGCCAGGGCCTCTTCGCCGCTGGATACCGTCATGACCCCGTGACCAAGGGCCTCCAGGACCATCTGAATGGAGCTCTGGATCAGTTCGTCGTCGTCCACCAGCAGGACACTGAGGCTGGTTCCACTGGTTTCCAGCGGTGCGGGCGCAACCTCCTCCGGTACGGTCTGCTTTGAGGCCCTCTCGCAGGCGGGGAAGCGCAGGAGCACCCGAGTTCCGTGGCCTGGCTCGCTGTCGAGCTGGATCTGGCCCCGGTGCGCCAGGACCGTGCTGTGGACGATCGAGAGTCCCAGGCCCGTTCCCTTGCCCTGCTGCTTGGTGGTGAAGAAGGGGTCCATGGCCTTCGCCAGGACCTCCGCAGGCATGCCGCACCCGGTGTCCTCCACCAAGAGCTCGATCCACTGCTCATCTGCGTTGCGGGTCCGGAACCTGAGGCTGCCCTTGTCGGGCATGGCATCCAGGGCGTTGAGGGAGAGGTTCAGCAGCAGGTGGGCCAGGGCGCTGGCATCCCCACGCATGGGGTGCAGATCTGCGGCCAGGTCCATCTCGAGCCGGATCCGGGTCTCGGTGGTGCGCTCCAGGAGCATCACCTGGTCCTGAACCAGCGTGTTCAGGTCCACTTCCTTGTCTTCCGCCAGGCTCTGGCGGGCGAAGCCCAGCAGCCTCCGGATCATGCTCCCGCCTCGCTCACAGGCCCTGGTGATGAGCTCGAAGGCCCGGTAGGCGGAACTGCCGGGGTCCTGGATCTCCACATGGACCGAGGCCAGCCCGAGGATGGCCCCCAGTACATTGTTCATGTCGTGGGCCACGCCGCTGGCCAGGGCACCCAGGCCCTGCATCTTCTGGAGCTGGTTCAGCTGGGCCTCCAGGTGCTGAGGCTCCGTAATGTCAGTGATAAAGCCGTGCCACAGCACGGACCCGTCCTCCTCTCGCTGAGGATGGGCATTCCCCGAGAGGGTCCGGATGGTTCCGTCCTCGAAGCGGACCCGGTACTTGCAGGTCCATGGCTCAAGGGTCCTGGCGGATTCCTGGATGGTGGCCGACACCAGGGCCAGGTCATCCGGGTGCAGCACTGAAGAGACCCGGGAGGCATCCTCGGCAACCTCCTCCGGGCTCACTCGGTAGATATCGCGGATAGCGTCGCTGGCGTAGGGGAAGCAGGAGCTGCCGTCGGGCCGCAGCCGGTACTGATAGATCACACCAGGTACCGAGGCGGCGATCTTCCTGAGGCGCTCTAGAGACTCGAGCTGAACGGCTTCGGACTCCTTACGGGCAGAGATGTCTGCGTGGGTACCAAACATCAGAAGAGGCCTGCCGTCCCCGGTGCGGCTGAGGAGGCGGCCCCGGTCATGCACCCAGACCCAGTGGCCGTCCTTGTGCTTCATGCGGCATTCAAAGTCGTAGTAGGGAAGTTCGCCTGCGAAGTGCCGCAGCAGCAGGTCGCCAGACACCTTCAGGTCGTCGGGATGGCACAGGGCCTTCCAGGTCTTGATGCTGATGGGTGCAAGGTCGGCGAGGGTGTGGCCCAGGAGCCCCGCCCAGGTCTCGTTAAAGACAGTCTCGCCGGTCTGGACATTCCATTCCCAGGTGCCGACATGGGTGCCTTCTAGGACGCCCTCCATGCGCTGGTTCGCCTCCTCCAGCGCCGTCTCCGACTGAATCCGGTCCGTGAGATCGATGCAGCTGCCGATGTAGCCCAGGAAGGCACCATGGGTGTCGAAGCGGGGCAGGCCATTGTCCAGGAGCCAGCGATACTCGCCCGCCGCATTGCGGAGCCGGTATTCCATGCGGAAGGGCTGCCTCCGGTCGAAGTGGCTGGTGTAGATGTCCAGGCAGCGCTGCAAATCGTCCGGATGGATCACTTCGGCCCAGCCGTGGCCCGCGTCCTGCTCGGGGGTGCGGCCAGTGAAGTCCAGCCAAGTCTGGTTGAAGTAGGTGCAGAGCTGGTCCTGGTCCGATAGCCAGATAAGCACCGGGGCCTGGTCGGCCATGAGGCGGAACCGGGCCTCGCTCTCCAGCAGCTGGTCCTTGGACCGCTGGCGGACGAGGACACCGCCGACCAGCAGGGCAGCCCGCTCCAGGCTTTCCGTCTCCCAGGCCAGCTCCCGCTGGGGGCTGTCAGAGAAGAAGGCCAGGATGCCCAGGACTTCGTCCGGAGCACCGGGGATCGGCAGGGACCAGCAGCTCCTCAGGCCCAGGGACTTCCCCAGGGGCCGGAGCGGTAGGAAGAGGGGGTCCAGATTGATGTCCGCCGCCAGACGCGGCTTACTGAGTAGGGCCTCGACGGCCTCCGGGGCCAGGCTGGGACTGACGGCCATGCTCTCGAAGGTCTTGCGGGCACTCAGGGACAGGCTCGGCGCGGCCAGGATGCGGAAGTGACACCGGTCATCTTGCAGGGCCAGGACGGCGCCGCACAGGCCCGGCAGCAGCGCTTCATACCGGCCCAGGAGGTGCTCGAGTAGTTCCTCCAGAGGGTGGTCGCCCAGGAGGAAGGCCATCAGGGACTGTTCGAGCTGATTCTGAAACCCCTGGCGCTTGCGGGCATCAATGTCAGTCAGTACGACGCGCATCACAGGCTGGCAGTCATCGTCCTGGGCGGCTGTGGCCACGAGCTGGACCCAGACGGCGCTCTGCAAGATGACGCGGCCCTGGCAGTGCTGCTGCACCAGGCGCAGCTCGCAGCCCTGGGTCCCGCCCTGCTCCAGCAGCCGCTTTCGGAGCAGGTAGAAGGTGTCCTGGTCCTCGGGGAGGATGAACCGGGTGAACGGCTGGTGTATCAGGGCTGCCCGGGGTAGGCCCAGGAGATCGGTGGTAGCCATGTTGGCTTCCTGGAGCAGACCCTTCCCGCTCAACGTGCAGTAGCCCACCGGGGCCAGGTCGAAGTGCTCGAAGTAGCGGGACCGGGAGGCTTCCAGGTCCCGCTGGGCCTTGCGTAACTCCTCGTTCTGGAGCTCCAGCTCGATCTGGTGTACCTCCAGTTCGTGGAGCAGCGCCTGGGTGGCTGCGAGCGTCATGGGCTGTGCTGCCTCGGGCGATGCAGCGGCATGGCCCCCCATTATTGCTTCGGCCTGTTTTCGGAGGTCGGGGCCCTCGTCAGAGGATTCGCCAGGAACAGCCATGATGACCCTCTCATCGGTTGGGCGGCGCCGCAGGTAAAGTCCATTCACCCGTGGCAGCGGAGCATGGCTTTCCCATGGTTCATCTAGTAAGGCAATCTCAAGGAATTTAAAACAACTTCCAGCAGGTTATGGATTTTTCCCAAAAGAGGCTAGTAGGTGATTTCTATTGGTTTGTACTTTAATATTAGTAACATTAAATATTCCTTTATTAGCGTGTGATGTTTTTTTTCAATGAGTGTTTCCCTAAATGAAAGTGGGTGTTTTCCCTCATTGGCCCAAACTGAGCCGAAGGTGCCGACAGAAGTCCGGTTGAAGAAGTCAGGGTGGGCCGAAGGTTCAGCCCTGAAAACCCATGCGGGGAGCACTGGAACCAGCTTTTTGTTCTTTGTTATTGGCTCCTGCCCCCTCTGAAGCCCTCCCGACCTAGGGGTTGTAGGCACCCTGGGGCTGGTTCAGGCCTTGGGGGTGGAAGGCGGTCTGCAGGGCTCCACCGCGGAAGGCACCGCGGTCGGCGGCTTCCAGGTGGTCCAGCAGGTGGGAGAGGTTGGCCCCGCTGGGGACCGTGGGGACGCCCAGGTCGGCCGCCAGCTGTGGCAGGGTCAGGTCATCCAGGAAGGTGCCCTCTTCGCGCACCACCACGCCCCGCAGGGTGTACTGGTCCGTGGGCCCGGTGTGGGTGCGCAGGCTGGCGGAGGGCACCACCACCGCATCCACCCAGTCGGGCTTGCCGCCCCGGGCATCCCGGTCCGCATGGGCCGCGTACTTCAGGTCGGCGCCGCAGAGGAGGCCCGCGACAGTGACCGTCTCCCCGAAGCTGAAGTTCTTCGCCGCCACCACCCGCAGGTGGCTGCCCACGGCGCGGTTCAGCTCCGCTGCCACGCGGCTGAGGGCGGGGGCAAAGCTGGGGCCCGTGAGGAGCAGCACCCTGCGGCCGGCAAAGCCCTGGGCCCGGGGGCTGCGGAGGAAGCGGCGGCTGTGCTCCAGGAAGCGGCGCACCAGGCCCACGCCGTTCTCCAGCTGGGCCCAGGACTTCGAGTAGAAGGCCCGGCCCGGCACCTCAAGGCCCGCCCGGGTGAACCACTCGTCCGCCAGCAGGAGCCAGGGCTCCCCATCGTTGGCGGCGGCGTAGCGCCGCACCTCAGCCTTCCAGCGCAGGGCCCAGTCCCGGGCAAAGGCGGGGTCCACATCCTGCACCGTGGGCAGGCCATCCCGGTGTGCCGTGAGGCCCACGGGCACGCAGGAGAGGCTCAGCACGCTGCCCCGGCCCTCCCGGCGGCGGGCCCAGAGGTCCTCCAGGGTCTGCTGCCAGATGGCGCCGTCGTTCAGTCCTGGCGCCACCACCGCCTGGGTGTGGACATCGATGCCGCCGGCCAGCAGCCGGTCGATCTTGCGCAGGATGTCGCCCTCCCGGGGATTACCCACCACCCGGATGCGGGCCGCCGGGTCCGTGGCATGCACCGAAACATGGATGGGGCTCAGGCGCTCGCGGACGATGCGGTCCAGCTCGGCGTCGTCGCTGCTCGACAAGGTCGTGAAGTGGCCGTAGAGGAAAGACAGGCGGATGTCCTCGTCCTTCAGGTAGAGCGACTTGCGGAAGCCCTTGGGCATCTGGTGCACGAAGCAGAAGACGCAGTTCTGGCGGCAGACCTTGACCTCATCCTGGGCCAGGTCCACTCCGATGGCATCGCCGCCGTTCTCCAGCTCCGTCTCGTAGGTGCTGCCATCCGGCCGGCGCAGGCGCAGCACCGCCTCGTCCTCCCGGGTGATGAGGTACTGGTAGCTCAGCTGGTCCAGCACGGCCTCACCGTGGATCTCCAGCAGGGTGTCACCGGGCTGGAGCCCCGCCTCTTCGGCCAGACTGCCGGGTTCCACGCTGATGATCTGTACGCCGGTCTGGGCCAAGCCATGCTCCTTGCCTGCTCGGAATCCTCTGCGAGGATTCCGAGATTGATATTGACAGGGTCAGGCCGGGTGCCGCTCCAGGCGGGAGGATGCCGCTTGCCAGGGCCTCGGTGGACGAACATTCTTGAGGCCACCCTGCAGGAGGACCCATGGCCGGCTCCGAGCGTGCCCGCACCTGCGGCCACCTGCTGGTCGCGGCAGCTCTTCTGCTTGGGACAGGCTGCGCCATCCCCATGGCTGTCGGCCGCCCGCCGGACACGGCCATCGTGCCCCAGGAAACCTTCGAGGCCCTAGCGGTTCAGGGGCGAACTCGGGCTGAGGTGCGAGCCCTCCTGGGCGAGCCCGAGAGGGTCGGTCCCCAGGAGGCCTGGTTCGCCTACACCCGGACCTACACCGGGAAGAAGCTGATCATCCTGTGGGTCATCACTCCTTGGCCCATTCCCCTGCCGGGACCGGGCGAGGCCATCTACCGGCAGACGCTGGGAGTCTGGTTCGACGCCACCGGGCGGGTGATCAAGACCAAGGAGCACCTGGCCAAGACCACGGGCAACGACCCGAAGCTGCTGGACACGCTGGATGTGGCTGCCTGGATGGCAGCGAACCGCCCCCCGGGCTAGGGGCTGCCCCAATGCAAGAGGG
>CAIMFT010000136.1 GCA_903840385.1 uncultured Holophagaceae bacterium | reverse complement strand
GGGTCTGGATGGGGCGATGCCTCTCCATCGGTGGCTCCCGGGGCTCAAATCGAAGGTTCGGTACGCGGTGTTCCCAGCGTGATGTTCCCGGCGAAGACTCGTGCCGGGACGCCCAGAACCTTGCGCGGACGACGTCTCATGGCAGATGTTAGCACAGGCTCAGGAGGCTGTCAGGCCTTAAGTTGCGCCCACACCCCGGGAGGGCCGAAAGATCAGAATCCGTCTTCCAGTTCGTATTCCGCATCGGGCAGGGAGAGGATCTCGGGATCGCCCCGGGTGATGGCAATGTCGTGCTCGAACTGGGCGGAGAGGCCGCCGTCCTTGGTGCGCACAGTCCAGCCATCGGCTTCCACCACGCACTTGTGGGAGCCGGTGTTCAGGATGGGCTCGATGGTGATGACCATGCCGGGCTCCATGCGGAAGCCAGTGCCTGGCTTCTGCTCGGCGAAGACCACCTGCGGCTCCTCGTGCAGGGCCCTTCCCAGACCGTGTCCGATGTACTCGCGAACGATGGAATAGCCCCGCTCCTCGGCGAAGGCCTGCACGGCCGAAGCCATGTCGCCCAGGCGGAAGCCGGTGCGGCAGTGCTCAATGCCCACGAACATGGCCAGCTGGGCGGTCTGGATGAGCCGGCGGGCCTCCTCGGTGATCTGACCCACACCCACGGTGAGGCAGGTGTCGCCGTGGAAGCCGTCCAGCTTGGCCCCGCAGTCAATGGCGATGACGTCGCCCTCCTGGAGCACGTAGCTGGAGGGGATGCCGTGCACCACCCGGTCATTCACGGAGGTGCAGAGGGTGGCTGGGAAGCCGTGGTAGCCCTTGAAGCTGGGGGTGGCCCCCTGCTTGCGGATGTAGGCCTCGGCGATGCGGTCGAGGTCGAGCAGGGAGACTCCGGGGCGCACAGCGCGGGCCGCCAGGCGCAGCGCATTGGCCGCCACCCGGCCTGCTTCCCGCAGTCGATCGACTTCCTTGCGGTTCTTGTAGTGGATCTGCTCGCGAATCAGGGCCGGCCTCCCTCGGAGGACCAGTCTAGCGGGTAGAATGGCGGCATGGCGCGCCCTTCGATGATCCAAGTGATGACAGCCGTCCTGGCGGCGGTCCTGGTGGCCTGTGGCGGCGCCCCCTCCCGCCCCGCTGCCGTACCCCCGGACGCGGCCTGGGGCGGGGAGGGCAAGCAGGGCGTGTTCCTCAAGGTGGGCGACCACCAGGGCACCCTCTGGCAGGTCCAGGTCTGGGACCGGCAGGGCAAGGTCCTGGGCGCCGGGGCCTTCCGCCTGCGGGGCTTTGCCAAGGCCCAGATCATCCCAGAGGAGGTGCTGGCCTGGGAGAATGGTGCCCTCCACCTGAAGGATGGCACCTGGCTGGTGCCCGAAGTCCCGGCGGCCCGCTGATGCCCTACACCCGCGAGGAAAAGGACTGGCTGGAGCGGGAGTGGGCCTTCCGCGCTTGGGGCCGGGCCGGCCTGCTCAGCACCGACGACTACCGACAGGTGCTGGCCTGGGAGGCTCAGGCCATTCCCATGGACCTGGTGGTCTCGGCCCTCAATGCCTACTTCGATCGCCAGGAGAAGCGGGAGAAGCCCCGCACCTTCGTGGCCCTCAAGCACCTGGAGCGGGACGTGGCCAAGGCCGTGAAGCTCCGGGAGGCCGACCTGCGGGCGGGCCCCGCCCTGGCTGTGGGCCGAGGCTGGACGCAGGTGCAGGCCCCCCTCGTGGATGACCCTGCCGCCAAGGCCGCCTTCGAGGCCTGGCAGCGCCTCCGGGCCGCGGCCCCCTCCCCCGAGTCCTCTGGCTACCTCGTCCACCACGACCAGGAGCGGGAGGCCCGCAGTGCCCTGCTGGCCCTGGCCGAGGCGGCCCTGGGCCTCCGCGCCGAGGCTCTGCAAGCGGACCTGCGCCAGCGCCTGGAGGCCGCCGACATGAAGGAGGGCAGCCTCGTGTGGAAGCGAGCCTGGTCCCACCACTGGGCGAGGCTCATCGCCGAAGCCTGGCACCTGCCACTGGAGGGGGCGTGACGGGTCGGCAAAAAAGGAATTCACCGCCAAGCCGCCAAGAACGCCAAGAAAAAAAACCTTGGCGGCCCTTCTTGGCATCTTGGCGTCTTGGCGGTGTGCCTTTGTCTTTTCTTCGGTTGGTGTTTCATGTCCGTTGATCCTCGCTGGTTACAGGAGCTGGAGGCGCCTTCTGCGGCGTTCTTTGCGGCTTTTGCTGCGCAGGTGACGGCGCCAGAAGGGGTGCGGGATGGGGTGCGGGAGGCGGTGAAGGTGCTGGTGCCTCGGATCGACTGGGAGGCCTACCTGCCCCATGTGCCCCACGGCATTCCGGGCCTGCGGGCGGTGCTGCGGCTGCGGCCCCTGCTGGCGGAGCCGAGCTTCCTGCGGGCCCTGGCCATTCAGCTGCACATGGCCGCTCACGAAGGCCGCCGCACCCCGGCTGCCCAGGCCCAGGCCCTCGCCGCCAAGGGCAGTGGCACCTCGAAGAACCTGGAGGCCTTTATCGCCACCCGCCGGCCTGCCCTGGCCTACGCGGAAGCCCAGGGCATCGAGCAGCCGGTAGGTGCGGATTTCCAGCGCCTGGGTCGGCTCACCGAGCTGGACATGGCCAATGTGGGCCACAAGGCCGTGCTGGCGGATCACCTGGGCGACCTGCAGGACCTGCTGGAGCAGCCCAAGGCCACGGGCCGCCGCCTGCTGGGCCTGGCCGCCTGGGTGGCCGCCAGCACCGAGGACACCTTCTGGGCCCGCCGCGCCGCCAAGCGCCTGGGGGAGTCCCCCTCACCCGTGGCCTGGTCACCCGGCGCGCTGGAGGAAGAAAATCTGATCGTTCAGGCCCGCGAGGTCTGCGACCTGGGCCTGGTGGCGGTGCTGGATCTGCTCACGGCCCGGCTGCAGGCGGGGCAGGGCAGTGGGGACACCCTGGCGACCCTGGTGCTGGCGGCGGCGGAGAAGCAGCTGGACGCGCGGCGCGACCTGGAAGGCAAGACCGCCTGGACCTTCGCCTACCTGGCCACCCTGGCCCGCACCCAGCCTGCGGATCCCCGGGTCTGGTGTCAGGCCGCAGCCCTGGTGAACCTCTTCCCCACGGACGAGCCCGAGGACCGGGTGCAGCCCAAGGCCAGCGGTGAGCCCACCGTGACGGCCCTGCTGGACGCCCTCCTGGACGGCGAAGCCGCCCTGGCCATGGGCCACGCCCAGGGGTTGCTTCGCGCCGACCAGAGCGATCAGGTCTTGGCCACCCTGGCCGAGGCCGCCACCCGCAACGACCCCACCTTCAACCACGCCCATCAGCTCATCGCCGTGGCCGCCGCCGCCGACCTGCTGCCCCACCTGCCCGCCAGCGCCGCCGAAGCCCTGCTCATTGCCCTGACCAAGAGCCTCGCCAACAGCCAGGGCAGCGGTGACCTGGGTCGCCTGGCGGACCGGGCCCTGGGGTCTTAACCCGGCGACCTATGGCACAACCGCTGGCTCGGGTTCACCCTCTACTGGGTGGTGGCGCTGATCTGGCTCATCCCCGACCGCCGCATCGAGCGGGCCATGACCCAATAGGGTAGAGGCACCGGTGGCCCGGACGGCCGCCCAGTGGGGGGCGCTGGGTGGGGCATCAACAGGGAAGTAGCCCTGGTCTGGCCTGCCGTTTCCCAACAGGATTTTCTGTTGTTTATCCCCTTCATCCCCTTCATCCCTGTAAATGAAAAGCTTTGAAAACAGGGAGGAAGGGGATGAAGGGGATACAAAGCACCTCGCCCGGTCTGGTTCACCGGCCCTTGAGGTAGTTCGGCATCGCCCGGCCCCGGGCCACTTCGAAGATGAGGCTGGTCTGGATGTGGGCCACCTCGGGGCGGGTGGTGAAGGCGTCCAGGGCCAGGTCCCGGAGGTGGTGGGCATCGCGCACGGCCACGTGCACCTGGAAGTCGTGGGTGCCGGCCACGTGGAAGACCGCCAGCACCTCGGGTAGGCCCAGGGCGTGCTTCCAGAAGGCCTTCACCCGGGCCCGGCTGTGCTGGCTGAGCTGCACGGCGATGAGGGCCTGGAGGCCCACGCCCAGGGCCTCGGCGTCCACCTCGGTGGTGGCGCCCCGCAGCACCCCCTCGGCCCGCAGCCGCTGTACCCGGGCCAGGCAGGAGGAGGGCGCCAGACCCACGGCTGCGGCCAGCTCCTTGTTAGATAGCCGAGCATCCTTCTGAAGAAAGTCGATAATAACGAAGTCGATTCGGTCCATGTCCATGTTTTCAATCTTTTCACGAAATCAATTCGGCGGAAAGCCGAATTGATTAAACCTACATTGAGTGGAACTGGAGTCTCACCATGCCCCGACCGACCGCTTCGATGTCTCTGGAAACCCAGGCGGTGCACGCTGGCCGCGAGGTGCTCCACGAGCAGGGCCTCCACGCCCTGCCCATCGACCTCAGCAGCACCTACCCCGTGCACAACCTGGAGGAAGGCGGCCGCAGCCTCGAGTCCCTGGCCATGGGGGGCCTGCCCGTGGGCAGTCCCGTCTACTCCCGCCTCTACAACCCCACCGTGGCCCGCTACGAGCAGGCCCTGGCTCAGCTCGAAGGCGCTGAGGAGGCCGTGGCCTTCGGCTCTGGCATGGCGGCGGTGACCGCCAGCCTCATGGCCGCCAAGCAGCGGGGCAACCACATCGTCGCGGTGCGCCCCCTCTACGGCGGCACGGACCACCTGCTGGCCTCGGGGATGCTGGGCCTGGAGGTGACCTGGGCCGAGCCGGATGGCATCGCCGCAGCCCTGCGGCCCGACACTGCCCTCGTCATGGTGGAGACCCCCGCCAACCCCACCCTGGCCCTGTTGGACCTGGCCGACGTCGTACGCCAGGCCGGTCCGGTGCCCGTGCTGGTGGACAACACCTTCGCCACGCCCATCCTGCAGAACCCCATCCAGCACGGCGTGACCCTCGTTCTCCACAGCGCTACCAAGTTCCTGGGCGGCCACGGCGATGTGCTGGCGGGCCTGGTGGCCACCAACGCCGACTGGGCCACGGAGCTGCGCAAGGTCCGGGTGATCACGGGCAATGTCCTCCATCCCCTGGCGGCCTACCTGCTGCACCGGGGCCTGCCCACGCTGCCGCTGCGCGTCCGCGCCCAGCAGGCCGGTGCCCAGGTCCTGGCCGAGCGTCTGGCGGCCCATCCCGGCGTGGCCTCCGTGAGCTTCCCGGGCCTGCCGGGCCAGGACCCCATGGGTCTGCTGGGAAGACAGATGAAAGGGCCGGGTTCCCTCATGGCTTTTGACCTCAAGGGCGGCTACGAGGCTGCAGCCACGGTCATGGCCGAAGTGGCCCTCATGACGCCAGCGGTGTCGCTGGGCAGCGTGGACACCCTCATCCAGCATCCCGCCGCCCTCACCCACCGGGTGCTGGACCCCGCGGCCCGGGAGCACAGCGGCATAGGCCCCGGCCTCCTGCGCCTCTCTGTGGGCCTCGAGAGCCCCGACGACCTCTGGGCCGACCTGGAGCAGGCCCTCGTCAAAGCCATGGCCCGCTGCGCCAGCCACGTCTGAGGACCACCTATCGGATACGAATACCAGCCTGGATGTTGCCGTTCACGGCGAGGACCTCCAGGGTGATGGCCGTCAGGGTGACCCCCCGGCGCCAGCGTGTGGAGAGCTTCCGGGTGACCACGTAGTAGGTCAGGCCCGTGGCCAGGAAGTAGGCATTTACTTTGCGGGCGCTGGGGTGGCGGCCCAGCAGGGGGTTGTGTTCGGTATAGCGCTCGGGATGGACCACCTGGGCTGGCCTGGTCACCACGCAGCCGCTCGAGGTCAGCTCCTGGGAGTAGGGGATGGAGATGCACCACTGCGGGTGGCGGGCCACCTCCAGGGTCTGCAACCAGTCCACAGCAAAGGTGGTCCAGAAGACCGCCTCCAGGGCTGTATCGGTGTGGTTCCAAGAGGGGGCTGGGCTGGGTTGAGAGGCCAGCGGCGGCGCCAGGTTCAGACCGGCGGGCGGTGGCAGAACGGGGGCAGACACCACCTGGGCCGGAACCGAAACTGGAAGGACCGGCATGGATGCTCCATGGGCACAGCCCGAGGACTGTCCAAGGGCATGCAATATTCTTCAGAAATTTTTTATAAATTCAATAATATTAATATTTGTATAGATCTATATCTAGACAATAATCTAGACAAACGCAGTCCTCTGCGAGGCTCACCTCCTTTTTGACTCCCGCTATCGCCCTGCGGGTATTCCGATCGAGGCCCAGGGGATCTAGGCTGAGGCATGTCCCTGGCTCCCCTTCCGCTGGTCTCGAAGGTCACGGTCCTCCGTGGCCTGGGGCCCGCCCGGGCTGCGGCCCTGCAGGAGGCGGGCATCGAGAGCC
>CAIMFT010000135.1 GCA_903840385.1 uncultured Holophagaceae bacterium | reverse complement strand
GCCACCGCAGAGACTCCGATCAGCAGCGGAACCCTGGTACAGGGCGCCTGGACAGACCTGGAGCTCACCATTCCGGCGGGCTTCGACCTGGCAACAATTCGCCAGCTCAAGTTCGATACCACCACCGCTGGCGTCATCTACCTGGACAACATCTACTTCCATGCAGGTAGCGGCGGCACGACTACGGCCCCCACCACGGCCCCTGCCGCGCCATCCCTGGCCGCAGCCAGTGTGATCTCTCTCTTCAACAGCAGCAGCACCTACACCAACGCCCCTGTGAGTGACTGGAATCCCAACTGGGGTCAGGGCGGTTCGCTGATTGACTATGTGGCGGGCTCCAAGACCGTCAAGAAACTGGACCTGAACCTCTACCAGGGCATCGCCATCTCTTCCAATGGAGGAGACGCCGCCGGAACAGGCGTCCTCAACATCACCGGGAAGGGCGTCCTGCACGTCAGCTACTGGACCGCGAACGGCACCAGCTTCCGGTTCTTCCCCATCAATGCCACCGCAGAGACTCCGATCAGCAGCGGAACCCTGGTACAGGGCGCCTGGACAGACCTGGAGCTCACCATTCCGGCGGGCTTCGATCTGACCACCATCCGGCAGCTCAAGTTTGATACCACTGCTGCCCAAGTCATCTACTTGGATAACATTTACTTCCATTAGCTGGCAGGCTCTCTTCCCTCCCAGCTCCGACTCAAAGGGCCGGCTTCTTCGGAAGCCGGCCCTTTGTCTTGAGCCCCCCGGCAATCCGCCCTGGGGCGCAGACCCTCAGCGGAGGGAGGCCAAGGGGATGCGCAGGGTCTGGAGGGCGTTGGCCGGGATGCTCAGGGCGGCCTGGTGGCGGCCCACCTGGATGCGGTAGGGGAGCGCTCGGGCGGTCTTGTTGAAGGCGATGACCACCAGGTGTTGCCCATCCCGGCTGAGGGCAGCGGTGGCGTGGAAGTCATCCGCCCCCAGACCCGGGGTGACGGTGGTCACCTGGGTGATGCGGTCCCCGGGCTGGAGATAGCGGCTGAAGTGGGCTAGGACGTAGTAGAGAGGGGTGACATGCACCTCCTCCGTGGCGGTGTCCACCATCAGGGGGGCGGCGCAGAAGTTGTTCACATGGTTGGGGCCGCCCTGGCGGTCCAGGACCAGGTTCCAGTCGATCCAGCCCACCCGCCAGTGGTTGAGGCCCTGGATGAGGTCCCGGGCGTAGCGGTGCACCGGGGCATAGCGGGGGTGGTCGGCTTTCTCTTCCGCTGGCGCCCAGTGGAAGCCCCAGTCCGTGGCTGAGGCCGTCCACCACCAGGCATCGTTCTGCCAGCCGGCAAAGGCTCCGCCCGGCGCATTGTCGGCGGTGCCGATGCCGTCGATGCAGCCCTCGGTGTGGAGGAGGACCTTGGCCGGAAAGCGGCGATGGAGCTCATCCAGCACTTCGGTGCGGGCGCTGTTGGTGCTGCTGTACCAGTGGACGCCCGTGCCCCAGAGGTAGCGGGCCGTGGCGGGGTCGCCCAGCAGGGTGCGGGCGAAGCGGAGGGCCTGGGCATCCCGGTTGTGGTCGAACTGGAGGACCTTGACGTGCCCCAGCCCCTGCCGGCTCAGCACGGGTCCCAGGTGGTCCCGGACATAGGTGCGCAGGCCGGTGGCGGTGAACTCCATGCTCTCCCACTGGCCACTGTTGCCCAGGGGCTCATTGATGGGCGTGACGGCCCAGACCGGCACCCCCTCAGCCCGGTAGGCCTTGAGGTAGGCGGCCATGTAGCGGGCAAAGGTGTCGTTGTGCTCCGGGAGCAGCGTGCCGCCGACGCCCTTCCCGTACCAGTCCTGGTTGTCCTTCATCCAGGCCGGTGCGGTCCAGGGACTGGCCACCAGCTTGAGTCGGGGCTCCCGGGTCAGGGCGTCCTTGATGAGGGGCAGGAGGGCATAGGTCGGGTCCTGGGCGCCGGGGAAGCCGCGCTGGTCCGGAGCGATGCTGAAGTGCTGCAGGGCCACATCCCCCGGCACATCGTCGTAGGAGAACCTGCCCCTCACGCTGAAGTCGCAGGCCCCGATGGGGGTGCGGGTCAGGGTGAAGCGGGCGCCCTGGGGACCGAAGCAGCGCTCCAGGAGGGCCTCCCGCCGCGTCCTGCCCAGGTGGGCCAGCACATAGGCGGAGGACTCCGTCAGAGCCCCTCCAAGGCCCTCCAGGGTCTGGCGCGGGGCCTTCAGGTTCACCCTGACCAGGATCCCGTCCTGGGCGCTGCCCTTGACGAAGCGCATAGGGGGCAGGGGCCTGAAGCGGTCGCCAGCGGCGCTGGTCTGAACGCAGTCCGCCAGGGCCCTCCCGAAGAGGGGCGGGAGGTCGTCGGGCAGGGCGCCCCAGGCCGGGGTGCCTGCGACGGCGAGCAGGATGGCGAGGGGGGTCAGGGTGCGGCGCAGCAACATGCCTTCTTCCCGGGGCCATCTAGGCTGGAAACAGGAAGGCCGCCGGATCTCGGCGGCCCCCTGAGGTGTGCAAAGGGCTACTTGGCCCAGTAGATGTTGTCGATGAGGATCGGGGTGGTGACGTTGGCGTTGGTGGCTTTGCCGGTGTTGCCATAGCGGTCGGCGAGGACAAAGGGGTTGGTGACGATCTTCAGGTCAAGCTTGGCCTTGGTGGCATCCGTCATGCCGAAGGCCATGGCGCCGTGGGGCGTGATGGCGCTGATGGGGATGCTCACGGGATGCCAGGCGCCATCGTTGACATAGCCATACTCACCGGGGCCGATGGCGACGTAGACGTCGTAGAGGCTGGCGTTGGCGGCCGTGCCCGTGAGGAAGCCCACCTCGATCTTGCCGCTGTAAGTGGTCTTGACGCTGAAGTTCAAGGTGCCTGTGGCCTGGAAGTTGGACAGATCCTCCGAGGCCAGTTGGAAGGAGCGGGTCATGCCCCAGCCCCAGGAGAGGGGAATGGGCGTGATCTGGGTGCTCTTGGTCCCTTCAAAGGCGGCGGTACTGACTTCCGCCGCAGCAGCCGTGGTCCCATTCTGCCAGGCGTTCCATATGAGTGTCTCGCTGGGGAAGGCCTCTCCGGCAGTGGTGGCCTCGGCATAGATCGTGTAGCGGTTGGCGGTGACCGCGGCGTTCACCGCGGTGGGGATGTAGAAGAGGGCGTTGGCCGCGGTGTAGGTGCCCGGCTCCCAGGTGCTGCTGGGATAGAGGCCCTGGACCACGTAGCGGGCTTGGCGAGACACATTGAAGAGGCCCCAGCCATCGTCACCACCCTTCCAGGGCTCGTCGAAGGCCTCGAAGTAGAAGATGTTCTTGGGGGCCCCGGCGCTGGCCTTCCAGGTGGCCAGACGGTCGAAGTACATCTTCTGGTTCACAGGGTGGGCGCGGTAGGTCTCGCCACCAGTGACGGTGGCCTTCCAGCCGGTCTCGCCGATGACGATGGGCAGGAAGGTGAAGCCGATGCGGTCGAGGTAGGTCCGGGCGGCGTCGTGGTCCTTGATGGCCTTGGCAAGGGCGGCGTCCATCATGGCCGTGGCGCGGGTGCTGGCGGCCACGGAGGCCTGCTGCCAGTCCCAGGAACCGGGGTCGTGGACGGTGTCCAGGATGGAGTAGGTGTGCAGGGCCACGAAGTCGATGGCTTTCAGGATCTCAGTGGGGGCCGAGGCGAAGAAGGCGTAGTTGTCATCGGTGGTCACAGGCTGGGTGATGGAGCTGCGGACCTGCCCGAGGTAGCCGGCCATCTTGGCGGTGGAGACGGGGTTGAAGGACCAGCTCACCATGCACTCGTTGCCGACGCTCACGGCCAGGACGATGTCGCGGAAGGTGTTGGCGAGCACCACCCCCCGGGCGATATCAGCCTGGGTGGCGGTCTCGTTGCCGCTGGCCACCCAGACGCCCAGCTGGACCTTGATGTCCATGCCGTTGTCCTTGATCACCTGAAGGGTCTGGCGGGACACGGCATCGGAGCTGTCGAAGAGGCGGAGCAGCTTGAAGTTGCCCGCCACCAGCAGGTCCAGGTCCTGCTTGATCATGGCGGAGGTGATGGTCTCGGTGTCCCGGTTGGCGGTGCGGAAGGGAGAATAGGCCACCGCGTGGCGGGAGGTGTACTCCGCCGGGAGAGCCCGGATGGTGACCCCATTGGAGGGCACAACGCCGCCGCCGCCGCAGGCCTCGAGGAGGGCGGCGAGCAGGAGGGCCAGGGTGGAGCGGACCAGTGCAGAGGGTGTAATCGTCATGGCCGGGTTTCCTTATGGATCAAAGAACGTAGACAGCGCCGATGAGGAACCAGTTGCCGCTCTTCGTGATGCGGGAGTCGACACCGGTGAAGGCGGAGTTCCCTGGCATGGACATGGGGGAGAGGCCAAGGTGCCCATAGGTGACAACGCCCACACAGGCGTAGACCGCCAGGCCCCGGCCCACCTCGTACTGCAGGCCCGCCGTGTTGAAGATGGCGTAGTTGCCCTGGCCCCGCTCGCTGGGATTGGCCGTGGCAGCCTTGCCCAGCCGCTCGATGGCAGTCCAGGCCGAGAGCTTGGTCCACTTGTAGCGGAGGCCGGCGAAGCCGTCCACGGAGGTGGCGGCATAGCCCGGATTGGCCACGCCGTTCAGGCTGCCATCCCAGTTCACATTGAACATGTCGTTCCACTGCGCCGGCGCATTGGGGTCCGTGATCACGGCATAGGCACCGCTCCAGCGGTTGCGACGCAGGCCGCCGGAGACCTGCCAGCGGCTGTTGAGCTCGTAGCGGGCCATCACCATGGCGATGCCCTGGCCCGAACCGCCCAGCTTGACGTCGTCCTTGGGGAAGGGGGTCAGGCCGGTGAATGGCCCGTGGCCCCAGGCCATGGGTGTGCCATTGCGGGTGTCCTGGACCATGGCGTCCACCACCAGGTCGCCCTTGTGGTACTGGGCGTAGAGCTCGATGAAGCGGGGCTTATTGACCTTGAAGGCGATGTTGCCGCGGTCGTAGGTCCCTTCCAGGACCAGGTCCCCTTCGTTGAAGTCCAGGGTGGGGGCAGTGTAGCGGATGGCCCGGGTGTTGAGCCCATAGCCGGCCCCGCTGGCACCCCACTGATCGGCCAGGCCGACGTTGGTGCCGTAGGGGTAGTCGGCGATGCTCCAGGCCCGGGTGGTCATCTTCCCGATGCGGAGGCTGCCGTAGTTCTCGTGGCTGATGGCCACGTTCTCCTCGTACATGAAGCCGGGGATGTCGTTGTTGCCGTCGCGCCAGCGCTGGCTCACCAGGGCCGAGAGCTTGAAGCCGCCACCGATGTCGAACTTCACCCCTAGCCAGGGCTGAAAGAGGGTGACATGGCGGGTCTCGGTACCGTAGGGATGCCCCACCACCAGCTGATCCGCCCAGGCGCGCTGCTTGTTCTCCAGGGGATAGAGCTGAGCGTCCGCACCCTGGTTGCTGTTGCGCCCCCACTCGCCCTTGGCAAAGGCACTCAGGGTGAAGGGACCGTAGCTGAGGCCCTGGGCACCGAGTAGTGACCCGCAGCCCACGAGCAGCAGGGGCAGGCCCACGCGGAGGCCCCGCCGCAGGAGGCTCAAGCGGCCTTCGGCAGGTCTGGTGCCCAGGGTGGTGACGGACATTTCGGTTGGCATGGTGCACCTTGTTCAATCGGGGTGGAGGGAACGAACAGGGGTGATGCCCTCCGGGGGCGACCCACCTGCTTGGTGGGTTCCCAAAGGACCAGCATCAAAGTGGATCCAAAAAAACGAGAAGTAAATGGTCTTTATTGGTAATTGATTGTGATTTTTGATTAGCCTGAAAAATAGGCTTTTTTCAAGTATTTGCTTCCATAGAATGCAGAACCGAAGGTGCCCATGAACCCAACTGCCTTTGTCAAAAAACTCCGAACGATGTCCCTCTTGCTACTCGTCGCCTGGACGGGGCAGGCGCAGACCGTCAAAGCGGGGGCCGGGGCCTATCGGCTCGACACCCAGGGTACTGACAACGAAGTTCCATCGGCACCCATGCGCACGGAGGCTCTGCTCAAGACCGCAGCCCAGACCAACCAGTGGTACTCAGCCCTGATCTTCAGCGCCCAGCCCGAGGTGCTCTTTGTCCAGCCCCTCACGGTGCGGGCGGCGGCGGGCGGCCTGGAGCTGGCCCTGCCGCGCAAGGAGGTTGTGGCCACGGTCCGCAAGGACACCGAGATCCACTACCCCCATCGGGATCCCATCATCATTGCCCCCGAGGCCTTTGTGCCGGGGCCAGCCAAGCTGGCCAAGGCTTCTGACTGGGCCATCGACATCGCCTTCGCCAAGGATGCTGACCGCATGACTGCCACCGTGGCCCACGGCAGTCCCTTCGCCACGTTCCGGGTCTCCCGAGGCGGCTACCGCATCAGCCTGCCAGACGCAGGGGTGCGGGTGCACGCCACCGAAGATCCCCGGGTTCTGGCGCTCAAGGTGAAGGGTCGGGTCTATGCGCTCTTCGGCCCTGCTGGCGTGGTCTGGGATCAGACGGCTGAGCGGCAGTGGCTGGCCCGCCTGCCGGCCGGTAGAGACTACCTCTCCGCAGCGGCGCTGCCCGATGAGCAGCCGGCGACCCTGCGGCTCTTCCTGCGCCATGCCTATGCTTTCCTCCAGGACACCCGGGTCACCTGGCGCTACGAGGCCGCCTCCAGCTCGGTGGAGACCACCTTCCAGGCCACCACCCAGGTCATGGAGGGCACCGAGAGCGCTCCGCTGCTGGGCCTCTACCCGCACCAGTGGCATGGCAATGCCTCGCTGGAGGGCCGCACCCTGCCAGGGTTTGAGAGTCTGCGCGGCGCCATCCGACTGCTGCCCGCAGCCACCTTCAAGACCACGGCCACCTATGCGGGCTTCGTGCCCTGGTGGCCCGCCGTACAGGACCCCACCCGGCTCTCCGAGCTGCGTGAGCTGCTGGACAACGACCGGCGCAACGCCCGGCGCATGATGCTGGAGAATGGCACCGGGCCCTACTGGCAGGGCAAGGGCCTCCAGCGCATCGCCCTGTTGATGAGCGTGGCGGAGCAGCAGGGGGACCTGGAGACCCGGGACCAGCTGCTCAAGCTCCTCAAGGGCCGCATCGAGTCGTGGTTCTCCGGGGAGAGCCGCAAGACCTACTTCCGCTACGCCCAGAAGCTGGGGACTGTGGTGTCCTACCCCGAAGAGTACTTCAGCGTGGAGCAGGTCAACGACCACCACTTCCACTACGGCTACTGGATCCGCACCGTGGCGGAGATTGCGCTGCGGGACCCCGCGTGGGCGGCAAAGGAGCGCTGGGGCGCCATGACGGACCTGCTGGTGGCGGACATCGCCACCAGCCGCCGAGGTGGTAGCGACTACCCCTTCCTCCGGGCCTTTGATCCCTACGAGGGCCACTCCTGGGCCTCTGGCATCGGCCTGGGACCCTTCGGCAACAACCAGGAGTCCTCCTCCGAGGCCGTGAACGCCTGGGCCGGCCTGATCCTCTGGGGCGAGGCCAACGGCGACAAAGCCCTGCGGGACCTGGGCGTGTGGCTCTACACGACGGAGATCCAGAGCATCCAGCACTACTACTTCGACCTGGCGCACCAGGTGCTGCCGCCGGAGTACCTAAACACTGAGGTCTCCATGCTGTTCGGGGGGAAGTACGCCCACAACACCTGGTGGACGGATGAGCCCCGCCAGATCAAGGGCATCAACCTGCTGCCGCTGACCACGGCCTCCCTCTACCTGGGCAAGGATCCCGCCTTCGTGAAGAAGAGCCTGGCGGAGCTTCCGAGCCAGACCGCCACCCATGCGCTGACCGGGCGGCGGGCCGATCCGCCGGACCTCTGGCAGGACATCTTCGCCAAGTACCTGGCCCTGGCCGATCCTGCGGGGGCCCTCGCCCAGTGGAAGCGCTGGGGGGCTGTGGAGCTGGGGGACACCCGAACCCATGCCCTGCACTGGCTGCTGAGCCTCCAGCGCATGGGCCCGCCGGACTTCAGCGTCACCGCCGACACCACTCTGTACAGCGTCTTCCGCCGCGCCGATGGCGCGCGCACCTACCTGGCCTACAACGCAGGGACGGCGCCCCTCACCGTCACCTTCAGCGATGGCGTCCGCCTGACCGTTCCCAGCCGGGCCCTGGCCCAGAAGGCACCCTGAATGCCGCCTGTCTTGCCCCTGCCTGTGGTCACGACCTTCGCCGAGGTCGTGCAGGGCCATGCCGTCCAGGGCCTCCGCAGCGGGCGGGTGGAGCTGAGGATGGTTCCAGAGCTGGGCGGGCGGATCATCGGCCTGCGCAGTCTGGACTCAGACCGGGAGTGGTGCTGGCACCGTCCGGAACCCAGCTGGCTCTGGCCCAGCCAGCCCGGCGAAGGGTTTGGTGATAGCTGCCAGGCCGGCCTCGACGAGTGCGTGCCCACGGTGGCGGCCTGCGAGGTGAAGGGGCGTGCCCTGCCGGACCACGGCGAGGTCTGGTGCCAGCGCTGGGACCTCGACCCCGAGGCCCTGGAGGCCAAGGTGCTGCAGGCCACGGTGTCCCTGTACGTGAGTCCCCTGCGCTTCACCCGTGCCATCCGAGCTGACGGCTTCGGGGCGTTTCGCTTCGACTATGCCCTGGAGAACCTCGGTGCCGAGCCTGAGCCCTTCCTGTGGAGCCTGCACCCCCTCACCACCCTCGAACCCGGTGACCGGCTCGAGCTGCCGGCCGAGGTGCGGAGCCTCCGCCTGGACGGGGGCATCGGGGCATCCATCCGCCGAGGTGACATCTGGGGTTACCCGGAGCCCTTCCCCGGCATTCGTCTGGACGAGGGCGTGGTCCCGGGCATGCCCCGCGGCTGCGTGAAGGGCTTCGCCGGGCCGCTGCAGACGGGCCAGGCGGCTCTGGTCAACGGGATCACCGGGGACCGCATGAGCCTGCGCTGGGAGGTTGCCGAGGTCCCCTACCTGGGGGTCTGGATCAATCGAGGCCACGGCGGGTTCCACCATGTGGCCCTGGAGCCCACCACCGGCGCACCGGACTCCCTGGCGGAAGGCCGAGGGGACTGGTGGGGCCAGCCCCGGCTGCTGGCGCCCCGAGCGACGGCCAACTGGTCCATCACCGTGGAGGTTTCGTGAGCGAAGCAGGGAAGGGGGACGCCATGCAGCAGGACCCTAAGGTACCCGAAGACGGCCTCCTGTCCTTCCGGGAGAAGGCGGGCTACGCCCTTGGCGATGCCGCCTCCAACTTCTATTGGAAGACCTTCGAGTTCTTCATCATCTTCTTCTACACGGATGTCTTCGGGATCTCCGCCGGGGCCGTCGGCACCATGATGCTGGTCACCCGGATCCTGGATGCAGTGGCCGACCCGCTCATGGGCGCCGTGGCCGACCGCACCCGCACGCGCTGGGGCCACTTCCGGCCCTACCTCATCTGGTTCGCCGTGCCCCTGGCGCTGGCGGGGGTGCTCACCTTCACGACGCCGAACCTGGGCGCCTCCGGGAAGCTGGTCTACGCCTACGTCACCTACTGCCTGCTGATGCTGCTCTATACCGCCGTGAACATCCCCTATAGCGCCCTGATGGGGGTCATGACGCCCAACTCCAAGGAGCGGACCTCCCTGGCCTCCTTCCGCTTTGTGGGGGCCTTCTCCGTGGCGGTGGTGGTCCAGTACTGCACGCCCAGCCTGGCCCAGTGGTTCGGAATGAGCCCCGCCCTGCGGGCCCAGCATCCCTTCCTTGAGGCCCCCCTGGCCTGGGTGCGCTGGTTCCTCTCCCGGGACTTCCTGGCGCTGCCCTCGGACCTGAACCGGGGCTGGCAGCTGACCATGGTCCTCTACGGCATCGTGGCCGTGGCCCTCTTCGTCCTTTGTTTTCTGTCCACCCGGGAGCGGGTGGCCCCGCCCAAGGATCAGGCGGCGGACCTCGGTCGCGACCTCCGGGACATGGCGGGGAGCCGGTCCTTCGTGGTGATCCTGGGCGTCATGGTCCTCATGATCACCTCCTTCGTCCTGCGGGGTTCGGTGTCGGCCTACTACTTCAAGTACTTCCTGCACCGCAACGACCTGCTCGGTCCCTTCCTGGTGTCCAACGCCCTGGCCTTCCTGGCGGCGGTGGTCATCACGCCCGCCATCGCCAAGCGCTTCGACAAGAAGGCCATCTTCATGGGCGCCATCGGCGTGGGGGGCGCGATCATCTGCGGCTTCTGGTTCGCCGGTCCCACGGACATCGGGCTGCTGTTTACCCTGCAGATCCTGGCCAGCTTCATCATCGGCTTCAACTCGCCCATCCTGTGGGCCATGTTCGCCGACACGGCTGACGACGCCGAGTGGCGCCTGGGCCGCCGGAACACGGGCCTGGTCTTCGCCTCGGCCATCTTTGGCACCAAGATCGGCCTGGCCTTCGGAGCCTGGGTCACGGGGCTGCTGCTCACCTTCTTCGGGTATGTGGCCAACGCCGACCAGACCGCCAGCTCCCTCCTCGGCATCCGCCTGTCCATGAGCCTCATCCCCGGGATCATGCTGCTGGTGGCTGCCGCGCTCATGCAGGCCTATCCCCTCAACGACCGGCAGATGATCCGGATCGAACAGGACCTCAAGGACCGGAAGCGCGCCCAGGAAAGCGAAGCCTAGCCCTCGGGGCCGGGCTCGCTGAGGGCAGGAGCACACATGGAACGCACCTTCGTATCGGACACCCCTCTGAACCCGCCGCCCTCGGCGGCCCGGGGCTCCTTCGAAGACATCGACGGGGAGCGCTTCTACCGCATCACCAACCTGGATGCCATGGCGCCCTTCTTCATGAGCCTGGTGAGCGATTCGGACCACTGGCTGTTCATTTCCAGCAACGGTGCCCTTACCGCCGGCCGGAAGGACCCGGACCACGCCCTCTTCCCCTACTACTCCGACGACCGCATTCACGACAGCCTCGACCAGACCGGCAGCAAGACCCTGCTGCGGGTCCTGCAGTCAGGCCGAGCCTCGCTGTGGGAGCCCTTCTCCCCCCGCTTCGAGGGCCTCTACCGCATCACCCGAAACCTCTGCAAGAGCGTCTATGGGAACCGGATCCTCTTTGAGGAAGTGAACCATGACCTGGGCCTCGCCTTCCGCTACGAGTGGATGACCAGCGAGCGCTTCGGCTTCGTCCGCCGCGCGGCCCTCCACAACCTGGGGACCGGTTCGCTGTCCGTGGCTCTGGTGGACGGCATCCAGAACGTGCTGCCCTATGGCCTGGGCCGCCGCTTCCAGATGGAGCTGAGCACCCTGGGGGACGGCTACAAGCGCACAGAGCTGCTGGCCCCCTCGGGACTGGCCCTCTTTCGCCTCAGCTCCATTCCTGTGGACAAGGCGGAGCCCAGCGAAGCCCTGCGCGTGAACACCGCCTGGTCCGCCGGTCTGGAGGCGCCGGTCCATCTGCTGTCCACGGAGCAACTCGGCGCCTTCCGGCGGGGCGAGCCCCTGCGGGAGGAGACGGATCTGCGGGGCCGCCGGGGTGCCTACCTGCTGAACACCACCCTGTCCCTGGAACCCGGCGCCCGGAAGGACTGGCTCATCGTGGCCGAGCTGAGCCTCGACGCCGTCGGCGTGCAGGCCCTGCGGAAGCGCCTGGAAGCGGGCCCGGACCTGCGTCCCGAGGTGCTGGAAGATGTGGAGCGCGGGACCCGGAATCTGGTGCGCATCGTGGCCGGGGCGGATGGCCTGCAGGCCAGCGAGGATGAGCTGAGCGTCTGGCGGCACTTCTCCAACACCCTCTTCAACGCCATGCGCGGCGGGGTTCCATTGGAGGGCTACCAGATCTCCCGGGAGGACCTCCGCCGCTTCCTGGGCTGCTTCAACTCGGGGGTGGCGGCGCGCCACGAGGGGTTCCTCGCGGCCCTGCCCGAGACCTTGCCGCACCGGGAACTGCTGGAGCGGGCTGGGGCCCTCGGGGACCCGGACCTGGAGCGCCTGGTTCGGGAATACCTGCCCCTCACCTTCAGTCGGCGCCACGGGGACCCCAGCCGACCCTGGAACATCTTCTCCATCCGGGTCCGGGACTCCCGCGGCCAGCGGATCCTCGACTACCAGGGCAATTGGCGGGACATCTTCCAGAACTGGGAGGCCCTGGGCCACGCCTATCCGGGCTTCCTGGAGAGCATGATCTTCAAGTTCACCAACGCCTCCACGGCGGATGGCCACAACCCCTACCGGGTGATGCGGGAAGGTTTCGACTGGGAGGTCATTGACCACCGCGAGCCCTGGTCCTTCATCGGCTACTGGGGGGATCACCAGGTGATCTACCTGCTGAAGCTGCTGGAGGCCTCGGAGCGCTTTCATCCGGGTCGCCTGGAGGGGCTCCTGGACCGCCGCCTCTTCACCTTCGCCAACGTGCCCTACCGCATCAAGCCCTACGCGGACCTGCTGGCGGATCCCCGCCATACCATCACCTTCGACCAGGACGGCCACGACCAGGCCCTGGCCCTGGCCCGGACCCTGGGGGCGGACGGCAAGCTGCTCATGGGTGCGGACGGCCCCACCCGGGCCACCCTCACCGAGAAGCTGCTGCTGGTGGCCCTGACCAAGCTGGCCAACTTCATCCCGGAAGCGGGTATCTGGATGAACACCCAGCGGCCCGAGTGGAACGACGCCAACAACGCCCTGGTGGGCCCCGGCGTGTCCATGGTGACCCTCTACTACCTCCGCCGGTACCTCGCCTTCCTGGCCCGCCTCTTCGAGGCCCAGGGCCCCCGCGAGGTGCAGGTCTCCCAGGAGTTCGGCACCCTCCTGGAAAGCATCGCTGCGGCTCTGCAAGCCGGCGAGGCCGGCCTGGCTGGCCCGGTCTCCGATGGGGGGCGCAAGGCCCTGCTGGATCCGCTGGGCCGGGCGGGCAGCGACTACCGCCAGGCCATCTACGCCGGGGGCTTCTCCGGGGCGCAGGCCACCCTGACCATGCCCCGCCTGACGGCCTTCTGCGCCTCCGCCCTGCGCCACCTGGACCACAGCATCCGGGCCAACCGCCGGGAGGATGGTCTCTACCACGCCTACAACCTGATGAAGGTCACCCCGCAGGGCATCGAGGTCCGCACCCTCTACGAGATGCTGGAGGGGCAGGTGGCCGTGCTCAGCTCCGGCGCCCTGGGGGCCGAGGACGCCTTGGTCCTGCTGGACGCCCTGCGCAGCAGCAGCCTCTACCGCCCGGATCAGGCGAGCTACCTGCTCTACCCCGATCGGCCCCTCCCGGCCTTCCTGGACAAGAACATCATCCCCGAGGGGGCGGTCTCCCACTCGGAGCTGCTCCGCACCCTGCTGGAGGCTGGCGATGGCCGCATCGTGGCCCGGGATGCCGAGGGCCAGGTGCACTTCAACGCTGCCTTCCGCAATGCCGACAAGCTGGCCTCGGCCCTGGCGGAGCTGGCGCAGGGGCCCTTCGGTGCCCTGGCCCAGGCCGAGGGTCCGCAGCTGGTGGAGCTCTTCGAAGAGGTCTTCGACCACCAGTCCTTCACCGGGCGCAGCGGGACCTTCTACAAGTACGAGGGGCTCGGCTGCATCTACTGGCACATGGTCTCCAAGCTGCTCCTGGCCGTGGACGAGCTCCTGCGAGACGCCGCCGGTGGCGACGCCACCCGCTTCGCCCGCCTCCGGGACCACTACCGGGAGATCAAGGAGGGCCTGGGTGTCCACAAGACCCCCGCAGCCTACGGCGCTATCCCCACGGACCCCTACTCCCACACGCCGGGCTTTGCCGGGGTGCAGCAGCCGGGCATGACCGGCCAGGTGAAGGAGGACTTCCTCAGCCGCTTCAGCGAGATGGGGGTTCAGGTGAGCGGGGGGCAGGTCCGCTTCCTCCCCTGGATGGTGAACCCGGCGGAGTTTCTCCGCCAGCCCGGTCGCTTCGCCTACGTGGACGCCGCTGGCGAGGAGCACACCCTGGACCTGGAGAAGGACTCCCTGGCCTTCACCCTCTGTCAGGTGCCCATCCTGGCCCACCGGGTGGGGGGGCCCCGGGTTCTGGTGCGCCGGAGCGACGGCACCACCCAGACCTTCCCAGACCTCGCCCTGGACGCCGCCACCAGTGCCGCCCTCTTCGAACGCACGGGGGCGGTCCGCCGGATCGACCTGTTCCTGGGCCTGTAGGCGGGACATGATTGAATAAGTCATAAAAACAAAGGTTGTTGAATTCTTGACGGCCATGCCATCCGCCCAAATTGTCCAGGTTTTAAGCCCACTGGGGGACCAGCCGATACCGTCTCTGGTGGGCCTGTTGCCCGCCTTATCCAGGGGGGGCTGTGCCAGTGGGTCTGATGGCGCAGGTGGAGGAGCACCGGTGGCGGCTGGGACTGGGTGGCGTCCTGGTGGTGGGCCTCTATCTCTCCTCCCGGTTCAGCTACCTGCTGTTCCACACCTTGGCTGAGGTCTTCAGCATTGTGGTGGCCTTCTCGGTCTTCATGATCACCTGGAGCTCCCGGCGTTTCCTGCAGAACGGCTACCTGCTGTTTGTGGGGGTCGGCTACCTGGCCCTGGGCTTGCTCGACCTGCTCCATACCCTGGCCTACCAGGGCATGGCGGTCTTCCCCACCCACGCCTTTGCTGCCAACCAGCTGTGGATTGCCACCCGCTACCTGGAGAGCCTGACCCTGCTGGCGGGGTTCCTCTTCCTGGGTGCCCACCGCCAGCCCCGGCCCACGCACCTGCTGGTGGTTTTTTCTTCGGTGACGGCCCTCATCGTGGCCAGCATCTTCCTGTGGCGGATCTTCCCGGTCTGCTTCGTGGCGGGGCAGGGGCAGACGCGCTTCAAGATCGTGAGCGAGTTCGTCATCATCGCCATCCTGGCGGTGGATGTGTGGCTGCTGCTGCGCAACCGGGCGGCCTTCGAGGGGCGGGTCTTCAACGCCATCCTGGGCTCCCTGCTCCTGGCCATCGGCACGGAGCTGGCGTTCACGATCTACATCTCGAACTTCGGTCTGGCCAACATGGTGGGCCACTACCTGAAGATCTTCAGCTTTGCCCTCATCTACGTTGCCCTGGTCAAGACGGGCATCGAGTATCCCTATGAGCTGGTCTTCCGGGAGCTGGCTCGAACCAACGAGCAGCTCACGACGGAGGTCCTCGTGCGCCGGGCCGCCGAGGCGGAGAAGGAGGCTGTCATCGGTCAGCTCCGCACTGCGCTCGAGGAGATCCGGACCCTGCGGGGGGTGATCCCCATCTGCAGCCACTGCCGCAAAGTCCGGGACGAGGCGGGGGCCTGGAGCCAGCTGGAGGCCTATGTCCACGAGCACTCCCACTCCCAGTTCAGCCACGGCATCTGCCCGGACTGCCGGGGCCGCCACTTTGGTCCACTCGGCTGACGAAGGGTGAGTTCAGGCGGCCCCGGGGATCCAGGCTATTATGTTTAGATAACTACCTAGACAACTCTCCGCCGTTGGAGTCACTGCCGAGGAGGACCCATGCGCATTGCCCTTTGGGAAGCCCGGTTTGAGACTGGGATCCCCCTGATTGACGACCAGCACCGGGCCCTCTTCGAGGCCATCAATGCCCTGGCGGAGTCCTTCAAGGCCGGCCAAGCCTCGGCCCAGGTTAAAGAGAGCCTGGACTTCCTGGCCCACTACACCCTGGAGCACTTCGACAGTGAAGAGCGCCACATGCGGGAGATGGGGTACCCGAAGCTCCAGGAGCACATCCAGGAACACACCCAAATGCTGGCCCGGGTCCAGGACCTCCAGGTCCGCCAGGAGGGTGGGTTCATGGTGACTGCGGACGTGGCTCTGTTCTTTGCGGACTGGCTGGCCCACCACATCAATGAGGTGGACATGGGCTACGTGGCCTTTGCCCGGGAGTCTGGCGAGAGCAGCTCTCAGGGCTGAGCCACTGGACTGAAGGCCTCTCAGGGCCGGGCGGGCAGGGGGAAGTAGACGCCTTCGAGGAGCTCCTTGCGGATGGCCTCCGCCACCTCCAGGGCGATGCCTGCGCCGGGCTCATCCCCCTGGGCCTGCAGGTCTCCCTGGATTCGGTGGGCGATGGCTAGACAGGCCTCGGCAGTGACCCGCTCGATGAGGCGGGGTTGGGGCTTGGGACGCAGGTTTCCTGGCGGCATGGGACCTCCGTGCGGCAGGGGCATCGGATTGGGTTTGGTTCAGTCTGTCACTTGGATGATCAGACTCGGCCCTTCGTTCCCGGAATTTCCTACGGCTGTGCTGACAGGAAAAGCTTCCATCACGGAAGCGTCACAGGGGCGCAGGAGGGTCGCTGCCGTCCGGTGGCCCGGATCCAGCCAGGCCTCCAGGTCCTCCGGCGACAGGATGACGGGCATGCGGGCATGGATGGGGGCCATCACGGCATTGGGGGTTGTGGTGACCAGGGCGCAGGTATCAAGCTCGCCGTCCGGGCCCGCCCAGCTGCTGAACAGCGCGGCGAACAGGAAGAGCCCCCCAGCCCGGGGGCGGATGTAGAAGGGGCGCTTGCGGCCGCCCTCGGCCTTCCACTCGTAGAAGCCGCTGGCAGGGACCACGCAGCGCCCATGGCGGAAGGCCCCCCGGAAGGTGGGCTTTGCCTCCAGGCCCTCGGCCCGCGCGTTGATGGGGCGGGGGCCCTGCTGGGGGTCCTTGGCCCAGGAGGGGACCAGCCCCCACTGGGCCAGGCCCGGCCCCAGGCCGTCTCGTTCGGGGCGCACCACGAGGATCCACTGGCCGGGTGCAATGTTGTAGCGGGCCTCGATCCGCAGGCCTGCCAGCCTGGGACTGCGAAGCCCCAGGGCCAGTTCCTGGCCTGTGGCATGGAGGGCAAAGCGGCCGCACATGGGCCCAGCATAGCCTCTGCGTCATCCCCTCGCACCGGATCCCGGTCCTGCGGCATCCAACAAGGAACCGGAGGCCTCCATGCGACCCCGCACCATCCTGGGTGTCCTAGCCCTAGCCACCCTGCTGGCGGGCTTCGGTCTTGCCCTGACCACCCCCCGGACTCCCCCGGCAACCCGCGAGGACAAGGTGACCGCACCCCAGAAACCCACCCCGGCTGAGCTCAAGCAGAAGCTCACCCCCATGCAGTACCACGTCACCCAGGAGGCGGGCACCGAGCCGCCCTTCCGCAACGAATACTGGGATGAACACGGTGACGGCATCTATGTCGACCGGGTGAGCGGCAAGCCGCTGTTCTCGTCGCTGGACAAGTTCGACTCGGGCTGTGGCTGGCCCAGCTTCACCAAGCCCCTGGCCGAAGAGGCCGTGGTGGAGAAGCGGGACGTCAGCGCCGGGATGATCCGCACCGAGGTGCGCTCCAGCGCCGTGGACAGCCACCTGGGCCATGTCTTCGATGACGGCCCTCGGGACCGCGGCGGCCTCCGCTACTGCATCAACAGCGCCGCCCTGCGCTTCGTGCCGGTGGATGACCTGGAGAAGGAGGGCCTGGGCCGCTTCCTGCCTCTGTTTGGGAAGGCCGCTCCGGTGGTAACAGAAGAGACCGCCACCCTCGCCGGGGGCTGCTTCTGGGGCATGGAGGACCTGCTGCGGAGCCAGCCAGGGGTCCTGGGCATCGAGGTGGGCTACACCGGCGGCACCGTGGCCAACGCCACCTATGAGCACCATGACGGCCATGCCGAGGCCGTGCAGATCCGCTTTGACCCCACCAAGACCACCTTTGAAGCCCTGCTGCGCTTCTTCTTCCGCATGCACGACCCCACCACCCTGAACCGCCAGGGCAATGACCTGGGCAGCTCCTACCGCAGCGCCATCTTCTACCACTCCGAGGCCCAGCGGGCCACGGCCCAGCGGGTGAAGGCCGAGGTTGACGCCAGCGGCAAGTGGAAGCGGCCCATCGTCACCGAGATCACCGCCGCCGGCCCCTGGTGGCGCGCCGAAGACTACCACCAGGACTACCTGATCAAGCACCCCGGCGGCTACACCTGCCACTTCCTGCGGGACTGATTGAAAAAGAGATTCAACGCAAAGACGCGAAGACGCGAAGGAAAAAGGAAACAAGCCTGGGAAAGAGCTCATTCCCAGTCGATCCTTCTTCGCTTCTCTTCGCGTCTTCGCGTCTTAGCGTTGGATTAGTTTCTTTTTGTACTAGACCCTGAAGGTGTCAGG
>CAIMFT010000134.1 GCA_903840385.1 uncultured Holophagaceae bacterium | reverse complement strand
GCTGGCGATCCGGCACAGCTCGGGCAAAATCACCGATGTACTCTACAACGCCAGCGTCTACCGCGACAGCAGCGGCAAGGTGGCAGGCGTGTTTGCCGCCGCGCGCGACGTGAGCGAGCTGAAGAAGGCGGAGGAATTGCTGATTGCGACCGAGCAGCGGCTCGATCTGGCGCTGCAGCACAGCGGAATGGGCGTCTGGGACCTGGATCTGATCCACGACACGGCCTGGCGCACGCTCCAGCACGACAGGATTTTCGGCTATGAATCAGCCCCCGCCACATGGGGCCAGGAGATAGCCCTGCGGCACGTTGTGCCTGAAGATCGCGAGCACTTCGTTCGCTGCTTTCAGGAAGCCTCCGGCACGGGCCGGTTCTTTCTCGAATGCCGGGTGATCCATCCGGATCAGAGCATTCATTGGATTCAAGCACAGGCGCAGGTCCTTGCCTATGAAGACGGCCGCCCGGCGCGCATGCTGGGCACGGTAGTAGACATCACCAAGCAGCGCGCTGCGCAGGACGCGCTGGAGCGCTCGGCCCGGGCCCTGGCCCGCTCCAACGCCGATCTGGAGCAGTTCGCCTATATCGCCTCGCACGACCTGCAGGAGCCGCTGCGCATGGTGGTCGGTTACGTGCAACTGCTGGAGAAGCGCCTCGCCGATACGCTGGATGCGAACACGCGCGAATTCATGGGCTACGCGGTGGATGGGGCGCTGCGCATGCAGACCCTGATCGACGATATCCTCACCTATTCGCGCGTCAGCACGCGGGCCGAGCCTCTGGCACCCGTGGACAGCGGCGCAGCGCTGTCAAAGGCGCTCGAGCATCTGGCAATGCGGATCGCCGAGACCGGCGCAAAGGTCGATGCGCAGCCATTGCCGGTGGTGATGGCCGATCAGGCGCAACTGGTGCAGCTGTTTCAGAACCTGATCGCCAACGCGATCAAGTTCTGCAAGGATCGCGCGCCGCGCGTGCGCGTGGAGGCGGTGCGCGCCGCCGGGCGCTGGCGCTTCACCGTCAGCGACAACGGCATCGGCATCGCCCCCGAGTATCGCGGCCAGCTGTTCGTCGTTTTCAAGCGCCTGCATACGCGGCGCGAATATCCCGGCACCGGCATCGGTCTCGCCATCTGCAAGCGCATCGTCGAGCGCCATGGCGGGGAAATCGGGATCGACTCCGCCGCCGAAGGCGGCGCGGTGTTCTGGTTCACGCTTCCCGAGGAGAAAAGTCCATGAGTCCCCCGAGCAACGAGTACCGTACGATCGTCATCCTGCTGGCCGAGGACAATCCGGGCGACGCACGCCTGACGCAGGAGGCGATGCACGACGCCAAGATGACCAACCTCATGCACGTCGTCGAGGACGGCGTCGAAGCGATGCAGTTCCTGCGGCGCCAGGGCCGCTACGCCGATGCGCCGCGGCCGGATCTGATCCTGCTCGACTTGAACCTGCCGAAGAAGGACGGGCGCGCGGTGCTGGCCGAAATCAAAACCGATCCCGACCTCAGGCGCATCCCGGTGGTGGTGCTGACCACCTCGCGCGCCGAAGAGGACGTGCTGATGGCCTACGACCTGCATGCCAACGCCTACGTGACCAAGCCGGTGGACCTGGCGCAGTTCATGAAGATCGTGGCGCTGATCGACGAATTCTGGGTCAACGTGGTGACCCTGCCGAGCAGGTGAGTACATGACCCAGGCGACCATCCTCATAGTAGATGACGAACCAGCCAATCTTTCCTTGCTGACCCATCTGCTGCGAACGACGTATCACGTGCGCGCCGCCAGTTCGGGCGAGAGCGCACTGCATGCTGCGGCAAGCGATCCCCGGCCGGACCTGGTGTTGCTCGATGTAATGATGCCCGGCATGGACGGCTACGAGGTGCTTTCCAGGCTCCGCGAAACACCGCCAAGCGCAGATATCCCCGTGATCTTTCTGACCGCCATGTCTGATCAGGGCGACGAGGAACACGGCCTGGCACTCGGCGCCGCCGACTACATCACCAAGCCGATAAAGCCGGCCGTGGTGCTCGCCAGAGTGCGCACTCAGCTTGAGAACAAGCAGGTACGCGATTGGCTGAAAGACCAGAACGTGATCCTCGAAGCCGAAATCGCGCGGCGCATGGCCGAGAACGACCTGACCCAACTCGTCAGCATCCGGGCGCTGGCCCATCTGGCGGAAACGCGCGACCCCGAGACCGGCAACCACATCAACCGGACACAGAACTATGTCCATATTCTGGCGTTGAAGCTGAGGTCGCACACGCG
>CAIMFT010000133.1 GCA_903840385.1 uncultured Holophagaceae bacterium | reverse complement strand
CGCCCTGCTGGGCGCACTCGCACCGCAGGCCCTGAGGCAGACACCCGCTCGCCCCGCCCTGACAAGCGCACCCGCACGGCACCGGAGGCAGGCACCGACTACCGCACCCCCCGCCCTGCTGGGCGCACTCGCACCGCAGGCCCTGAGGCAGACACCCGCTCGCCCCGCCCTGACAAGCGCACCCGCACGGCCGCGCCGGAGACCCCCAAGGTCCGCGCCCCGCGTCCGCCCGCTCAGCGCAGGCCACCCCGCGCCCCGGGTGCCAATGATGAGCGCCTGCAGAAGATCCTCGCCGCCGCCGGCATAGACAGCCGCCGGGCCTGCGAGGAGATCATCCTGGAAGGCCGCGTCCAGATCAACGGCGTGACCGTCACGGAGCTGGGCACCAAGGCCGACCCGCGCCGGGACGAGATCACTGTGGACCTCATCCCCATCCAGCGCGAGGCGCCCGTCTACATCCTGATGAACAAGCCCAAGGGCTACGTCACCACGGTGAAGGACGACCAGGGCCGCCCCACGGTGATGGCCCTGCTGAAAGATGTGGCCGGCCGGGTCTACCCGGTGGGCCGCCTCGACTACAACTCGGAAGGCCTGCTGCTCATGACCAATGATGGGGCCCTGGCCCAGATCCTCATGGGCCCCGAGCACGAAGTCCCCAAGGTCTACCTCGTGAAGGTGCACCGGACCCCCAAGCCTGAGCTGCTGCGGGAGTTCCAGGAGGGCTTCCTCCTCAGTGGGCGGCGCCTCAAGCCGTGCCACATCGAGATCGCCGAGAAGGGGGACAACCCCTGGCTCAAGGTCACCCTCACGGAAGGCAAGAACCAGCAGATCCGCCGCATGTTCGCTGCCGTGGGGCACCCCGTCAGCAAGCTGCGCCGGGTACAGTTCGGCCCCCTCGCCGACCCCCTGCTCAAGCCCGGGACCTGGCGCTACCTCAGCCCCCAGGAGATCACCGCCATCAAGAGCCTCTAGGGGCCTGGGCCGGATTTTTGGATCTCCCGGAGTTCCCGGATGACCCGGATGTTCAGCCCAGGATCAGGCTCCGCACGGCGAGCAGGACCTCGCGGAGGAAGAAGACCAGGGCTGCCACGAAGGCACCCATGGCGAGGATGAAGAGCGAGGCCACAGCGGTGGTCACGCTGGCCTTCAGCATGGCCCCCAGGAAGACGACTGCGATGCTGACGCACACCAGGAGGGCGGCAGTGGTACCGAAGGTGATGGCCAGGTTCACGTAGTGCCGCCGCTTGGCCAGGGTGTGCATCTCCTCACGGATGGCTGCCACCCGCTCCGCAGGGGCGGTCTCCAGGCGATCCATGAGGACCCGGGCCCGATCCACAATGCGCGCCATGCGCGCCGACAGCACACCCAGGATGGTGCCGATGGACGTCAACAGAAAGACCGGCGCCACCGCCAGCTGAATGACGTGGGAGATGTCGTAGATGGTTTGATCGGAAACAGGTACAGGCATGAGCTAGAGTGCTTCTTCCTCGAAGTCCAGCATGTGGCCGCTCTTGCGGGCCTTGGTCTTGAGGTAGCGCAGGTTGTGGGGGTTGGCGGCGAGCTGGTGCCGCTCGCGCTCGACCTCGATGCCGGCGGACACCAGGGCCCCGATCTTCCGGGGGTTGTTGGTGAGCAGCTTGACCTTGGTGATGCCGAAGAACTTGAGCATCTCCACGGCACAGTCGTAGGTGCGGAGATCGTCCGGGAAGCCCAGGGAGTGGTTCGCTTCCACTGTGTCCAGGCCCTGCTCTTGCAGGGCATAGGCCTTGAGCTTGTTCAGGAGGCCGATACCCCGGCCCTCCTGGCGCAGGTAGAGGACCATGCCCCCGTGCTCCGCCACATGCCGGAGGGCCTCCTCCAGCTGTTCACGGCAGTCGCACTTGAGGCTACCGAGCACATCGCCAGTCCAGCACTCGGAGTGGATGCGCACGGCGATGCGGCGGCGGGCGTCGATCTCGCCGGCCACGATGGCCAGGTGCTCCTTGCCCGTGGCGTGCTCCAGGAAGCCATAGACCACGAACTTCCCGAAGGTGGAAGGCACGTTGGCCTTGGCAATGAAGGGGACTTTGTCCGCCTGGAGCTTGCAGAAGAGCTCAAGCTTGGGGGCGCTGCTGGGGTCTTTGGGGGCCATGGGGGGTTCCGGAGAAGGGCGTTCAGGTCTTGGATGCCGCCCGAGGGAAAAATGGAGCCACTCCCCAGACTAGCACCCCGGTATGCCGGACCTCAGGCCAGGTCCTGGCGCATGCGGTCCACCACGGCCGCCTCCACCTGGGCGATGAAGTCCGCCAGGGGCAGGTCCACCTTGGCACCCGAGGCCAGCCGGTGGCCACCGCCACCAAAGAGCCGGCAGACTGCATTTACATCCACCCGCTCCCGGGAGCGGAGGCTCACCTTGGCCCGACCGTCCGGCGTCTCCGAGAAGAGGGCGGCCACCTCGACACCCTGCAGGCGCCGGGGCTCTTCCACCAGATCATCCAGGTCCTCGGGGGTGGCCCCGCAGGCGGCCAGATCGGCCCGGGAGACCGCCACATAGGCAAAGCGTCCCGCTTCCCGCAGCTGCAGACCCCGGATGGCCTCCCCGAAGAGGTGGAGCTTGGCGGGCGTAGCGGTCTGGTAGAGGGCGTTGTAGATCCGAGCGGGCTGGGCCCCCTGGGCGATGAGGTCGGCAGCGGCCTGGTGGATGGCGGGGGTGCTGTTGGAGTGCCGGAAGTTGCCCGTGTCGCTCACGATGCCGGCATAGAGGGCCTGCACCACCACGGGTGGCAAGGAACCCCCCAGGCGGGGCCGCAGGAGGTCGTAGACCAGCTGGGCACTGGCGCTGGCGGTGGGGTCCCGGAACTCCTCGTCGAAGTCCTTCGGGCCGTCCTTGAGGTGATGGTCCAGACAGGCCCGGCGGGCCCCCGTGGCCAGGAATGCCTCATGGAGGGGACCCATGCGCCGAGGCTCCGAGGCATCGATGAGCAGCCAGGCATCGGGCCAGGCCGCCAGGTCCTGGTGAGCTCCCGCCGGGTCATAGGCCTCCACCCAGCCTTCAGGGTCCAGGAAGCGCAGGTTCTCCGGCAGCCCGGGGGTCACCACGATGCGAGCGGCCTGGCCCTGGGCCTTGAGGTGGGCCGCCAGGGCCACCGCAGCTCCCACCCCATCGCCGTCAGGGTTTTCGTGGGTGGCAAGCAGCAGGCGGGCGTGGTTACCCAGAAAATCCGCAAGGCGATCCAGCATAATCCTGACCTCTCCAGTCAGGATATCAGAGCCCGGGGGGCCGGGCTCAGAGCTGTTCCCGCCGGCTCTCCAGGCTGCTGGGCTGAAAGGCCTTCAGCTCGTGGACAACCTCGGCCAGCAGGGCCCGCTTGAGGGCATAGGGCAGGAAGGCGCTCTTGAAGCCCATGATGATGAGCTCCTTGATCTCCTCGAGGTTGAAGCCCAGCTCCTCGTGGATGACCAGCAACTCCTGGCTGACGGAGGTGTTGGTCACCATCCGGTTGTCGGTGTTCACCGTGACCCTCAGCCCCAGGTCGTAGAAGAGGCGGATGGGGTGGTCAGCCATCTTCTTCACGGCCTTGGTTTGCAGGTTGCTAGAGGGGCAGCACTCCAGGGGGATCCGGTGGTCGTTCACGTAGTTGAGCAGGTCCCCGTCCTCGATGAGCCGCACGCCGTGGCCGATGCGGTGGGCGCCACAGAGATGGATGGCCTGGTGGATGCTCTCCGGCCCGTAGGCCTCACCGGCGTGGAGGGTGCAGTTGATGTTGTTCTGAAGCACGCGCCCGAAGGCGTCCTTGTGCCGCTTGGCGGGGAAGTTTTCCTCGGCCCCCGCCAGGTCGAAGCCCACCACGCCCTTGTTCTTGAAAGCCACGGTGAGGTCAGCCAGCCGCAACGAAATATCCGGCGAGATGTGCCGCATGCCGCAGAGGATGACGCCGGTCTTGATGTTGTACTTCCGCTCGGCGCGGCCCAGGCCCTCCAGCACCGCCTGGACGATGGCGTGCAGGGTGAGGCCCTGGTTCTGGTGAAGGATGGGGCTGTAGCGGACCTCCAGGTACCGCACATTCTCCAGGGCCGCATCCTCAGCCAGCTCGAAGGCCGTGCGTACCAGGCTGTCGTAGGTCTGCATCACCGAGAGGGTGACGTCGAAGGCCCGCAGGTAGTCCACCAGGGACTTGCAGTCATCGCCCACTTCCACGAAGGGGCGGAGGCCCTCGATGGAGTCGGCGGGCAGCTTGACCTTCTGCTCCTCCGCCAGCTGGAGGATGGTCGGAATGCGAAGGCTGCCATCCAGGTGGACGTGCAGATCGGTCTTGGGAAGACGCTGGAGATCCTGCAGGGAGAGTTTAGCCATGGCCAAGACTACCCCAGGCACTGGCTCTCAGCTATCAGCTCTCAGCTATCAGCCAACAGCTAAGTATTCAGCTGACTCATGCGGTGGGCCAGGGTGGGGCCGTCGGTGGTCTTGCCTTGGCAGGCCCGGCAGAGGCCGAAGATCTGGTGGCTGTGGTGCATGGGCTGGAAGTCGTGTTCCTTGCAGATCTGGTCCTGGAGGGCCTCCAGGTCCGCCCGGAAGTACTCGATGATGGCGTCGCAGTTGAGGCAGATCAGGTGGTCGTGGTGCTCGTCCTTCTGGGCCGCCTCGTAGTGGGCGTGGTGGTCCCCGAAGCTGCTCTTGCGAACGAGTCCGCACTGCACCAGGAGGTCCAGGGTCCGATAGACCGTGGCCCGGCTGATGGCCTTCCCCTTCTGCTTGAGGGCCATGTGGAGCTGGTCGGCGTCGAAGTGGTGGGACTGCCCGAAAACCTCCGCCACCAGGTCCAGTCGCTCCCCCGTTAATTTCAGCTGCCGGGAGCGTAAAAAGCTCTCGAAACGCTGCTGTTCCTCTGGTCTTTCGGCCTTCGGTTTGCGCATGTATCCCTCAGCAGGGGGTTGGAAGGGGGCTTAGGAAAAAGTCTACTTTACATCTATACAATCTCAATAGATAATACGTAGTCACATAAATGAATTGGAGAACCCATGGCCATTGTTACCATTGAATCCCCCTTCCTTAATTCCGATCAAAAAGTCCGAATCGGCGAAAAGATCCTCCAGGCCCTCGGCCAGGAAGGCGTGCTGGCCAGCTCCGTGGTGGTGCTCTTCCACCCTGAGCGCGGCGACATGTACATGGACCACCTGCTGGTCCAGGCCCAGGCTCAGGCCGCTGCCCCGGCCAAGTCCGCTCCTGCGGTCGTGGTCGCTGCTCCAGCCCCCATCGAGGCCGATGCCAGCCCCTCCTACAAGATCAAGGCCCGCCGCACCCAGGCGGAGCTGGAGGGCATCAAGCAGGACCTCATGGGCGCCCTCCGCCAGCGCGGCTCCCTCAACAGTTTCGAAGCCCAGGAGTCCCTGGGTCTCAAGGACTGTGACTGGGCACCTGCCACCCTCCGCCGGATGTTCACGGAGCTGGAAGAGGCGAGCCTCGTGGGGAAGATCGGCCAGAAGCGCGGCACGCGCTACCTCTGGACCGGCCCTGCGGACGATGGCGCCTCCCTGCCCCCCGCCATCCTGGTGAAAGCCGAGACTGACGAGGCCTAGGCCACTCCCTGGCCTCTGCCACACTCGGGCCATGGACTGGTTTGCCTGGGACTTTGACCGTCCCGCCTACTTCGATATCTACGCTGACAAGGCCGAGGATGCTGCCCTGGAGGGCCCTGCCCTGGCCCGCCTCCTGGACCTGCCTCCCGGTAGCCTGGTCCTGGACCTGCCCTGCGGGTGGGGGCGCCTCCACCCCTTCCTCCGAGACCGGGGGCTCCGGGTGGTCGGCGGCGACCTCAGCCCCATGAACCTGGCCCGGCACCGGCAGGAACGCCCGGCGCCGCTGGCCCGCCTCGACCTGCGCCGCCTACCCTTCCGGGACGGCTGTGCGGACGGCGTGTTCTGCGCCTTTACCAGCTGGGGCTACTTCGCCACCCACGAGGAGAACCTCCTCCAGCTGCAGGAGTTCGCCCGGGTGCTCCGCCCCGGCGGCGTGCTGCTTCTGGACCTGGTGGGGCGCACCAGCCTCCGGGCGGACACGGCCCCCATCGAGGGGCGCTGGCTGGCCTTCGAAGACGGGAACTACCAGGAGCGGGTCACCTGGAGCCCTGATGGCCGCCGCATCATCACGGAGCGCCGCTGCCAGGGGGAGAGCTTCCGGCACGACATCTGGATTCCCTCCGATGGGGAAGTTCGCACCGCCCTGGCCCGGGCCGGGTTCGGGCCGGTGGCAGCCTCTGGCGGCCTGAATGGCAGCCCCTGGACCGAGCAAGCCGAGCGCTGGATCTATCGGGCCCTCAGACCGTGACGCCCCGGGCTGCCAACAGGTAGGCCCCATAGCCCAGGCCACAGAGCCCCAGCCCCAGGGGCAGGCCCACGGCCTGGACCAGGGCCCCGCCAACCAAGGGACCAATCATCATGCCAACGGAGTAGGCCAGGTTCAGGATCGAAAAGGCCGAGCCGAAGCTCTGGCTGCCGAGGCGCTCCACCTGGTCGGCCAGGGCGGGGCTGGAGGGACTCATGATGAAGCTGGTCGCACTGCCCAGGCCCACCATCGCCAGGACCACCAGCCAGGGCTGGGGCAGCAGGGCCGGGATGGGGAGCAGCACCACCACCAGGACCAGCCCCATGCGCAGCACCCGCACCCGCCCAATGCGGTCCGAGAGCCGACCCATCAGCGGGGAGGTAATGGCATGGGCCAGGGCGGCGAAAGCAAAGCAGACCCCGATGGCCGCTGAGCCGAGGCCCAGGCGGCGGTCCAGGTCCAGGGGCAGGGTGGACTCCAGCAGGGCCCAGAGCCCGGAGCCCAGGGCCATGGCCCCAGCGAACAGCCGGATCACAGGGTTGGCGAACAGCTGCCGGAAGGGCAGCCGCGGACCCCGCTCAGGCTCCGTCCCCGGCAGCAGAAAAATCCGCCCGGCGGCATCCAGGGCCACCAGGCAGGCCCCCAGAACGAAGGGCGCGGCTGGGCCAACATGCTGGTCGAGAAAGCCCGAGACCGGGGGGCCGATGAGCACCCCCATGTTGGCGGCGGCGAAGGCAGTGCCCATGGCTTTGCCGCGGGACTCCGTCGGGAAGTGCTCAGCCAGCAGGGCCATCCCCGGCAGCCAGGTCGCCGAGCCGGCCACCCCCTGGAGGAAGCGGGCCGCCACCAGGAGGCCGAAGTTCCGGGAGAAGGCGAAGATCAGGGTGGTCGCAGCCAGCCCAGCCAGCCCCCACAGCATGGGCGCCCGCCGGCCATGCCGGTCCGTCAGCACCGCCACCGGGAAGGTGGCCAGCAGCAGCCCCACCGCATAGCTGCCGAACAGGACCCCCACTGCCATCGGGTTGAGGTTCAGGTCCCGAGCGTACCGGGGCAGCAGGGGCACCAGCAGGTAGTAGAGGAGCGTGTCCACATGGAAGGCCAGAGCCGTCACCAGCAAGGCAGAGGTCTGGGGCGAAGGGCGGCGCATGCCTCCACTATGGGCCAGACTCGGGCTCCGATCATCCGCCCCGGGGAGTAAAGCGAGCGGAGGGCTTTGCCCGACTCGAGCGCGGGGGCCCGGGGGTGTTTGCGCAGCAAGGAACCCCCGGACAGCAATGACACAGCCCCCTTTCGGAGGCTGCGGTGGATCGGTAAGCCGGGTTCTGTCGCGGGGCGTCATTCCTCTGGGATGACTGTCACCAGCCACCTCGTGCGACCTACCCGCCGACTCGGTCGGGTCAACCCTCGCCGCTTGCGCGGTGCGTCGGCCTATTTGGTCTT
>CAIMFT010000132.1 GCA_903840385.1 uncultured Holophagaceae bacterium | reverse complement strand
GGCGGTGAAGTCGGTGGTGGTGGCGGGCAGGTATTCCTCGTGCACCAGCTTGGCGTTCTTGATGGCGCCCCGGAAGGCCTTCACGAAGTCCTTGCCGAAGGCGTAGTCCTGGGCCAGGGTGGCGATGTTGACGCCGGCCTTGTCGAGGGCCACACCGTTGGAGATGGCGTCCTGGGAGGAGTTGCGGCCGGTGCGGAAGATGTAGCGGTTCCACTTCTCGCCGGTGATGGAGTCAGCTACGGCGGGCTCGACCAGCAGGATCTTCTTGTACTCCTCGGCCACGGGCAGCATGGCCAGCGCGACGCCGGAGCTGGTGGGCCCGATGGCGAGGACCGCCTTGTCATCGGCATAGGCGGCAGCCAGCTGGGCCTTGGCCACATCGGGCTTGCCCTGGGTGTCCTTCTCGATGAGGACGATCTTGTGCCCGTTCACCATCATGGTGCCGCCGGTGGCGTACTCCAGGCCCATGACGAGGCCGGCCTGGGTCTGCTTGGCGTAGGCTTCCAGCACGCCCGTCTTGTCGTAGACGTGGGCGATCTTGATGTCCTGGGCCACGGCCACGCCCATGCAGAAGGCGAGGGCGGCGGCGGTCCGGAACAGGGTCTTGGGATCAAGCTTCATGTTGCCTCCTTGGGGTGCTGTCGGCCCAGAGGGCCCCAGCCAGGCTTGCTGTTGCGTTCCGATGGAGACCCCCCGTGTGGGGGCCTACCGAAGGTAAGAAGGGGGGAGCGGCCGGCATGCGCTGCCGCCCCCCGGAACTGCCGTGCGTCTTGCGTCCAGAAACAAGCCGGGGCCGAAGCCCCGGCTTCCAGGCTGGGGTCTAGAACCAGTAGTTCAGGCTCAGGCTGAGCTGGCGCCAGGACTCGCCGTAGGACAGGCTGCTGGTGCCGAAGGCGCTGTAGCCCGTGAGGAAGCCCTGGTAGTTCACGCGGGAGTCGTTGTTGATGGTGGTGAGGGCGACACCCAGGAAGGCCCGCTTGGTGAGGGCATAGTCATAGGCGAAGGTCATCTGCTTGGCCCCGGTGTTGTCCTGGGATTCCGTCTTGCCGGCGGTGGTTAGGGTGGCATAGATGCCGTGATCGCCCCACTGGTAGGACAAGGGGAACTGGATGGCTGTGCGGCCGGAGTTGCCAATGATGGTGCCAGCAGCGTTCAGGCCGCCGTTCACCATGCTGGTGTTGTCATACAGGACGCCGAACTTGAAGCCGTTCACCTTGTAGGAGAGGCCCAGGCGCATGGCCTTCAGCTCGGTGTTGGCAGCAGAGGACAGGACGCCCTGGAACTTCTGGTCGACATACGTGCCCATGGCAGAGAAGCCGTAGCCGTTGTAGAGCACCTTCCCAAAGATGGTCTGGCCACCCTCGTAGGTGGTGCCGTTGGCGTTGGAGAGCCAGACGTTCTGGGCACCGGCCACGTTTTTGGACCAGGCCAGGGAGAAGTTCAGCATGCTGGCGGCGTCCGGCTTGAAGGTCGGGGAGTCCCACTTGATGATGTTGCGGGACCGGGTGATGGCCAGGGTGTTCTGCTTGGTGAGGTTGGAGACGCCGTCCTGCTTGCCCGTCATGTAGGTATCGAGAATGTTGAAGATGCCCAGGGCCTGGACGTCCCAGACACGGTAGCCTTCACCGGGGTGCTCGAGGGCGGGGGAGAGGTAGCCCACCGAAATGCCGTCAGTCACGTACAGGTGAGCGTGGCCGGCGTAGAAGTTGCCGTAGGGGGTGCCGATGCCGGCCCAGCTGTCGCCGTCAGCCCAACCTGAGGCGTCGTTCACAGCGATGCCAGCAGGTACGCCGCCGGCGTTCTGGAGGAGGGCGTCACCGGGGCGCACGTTCATGGGCATGCGGCTCTCAATGCGCATGAACACGGTGTAGCCGTCGGCGATCTTGGAGGTGCTGGTGAACCAGAGGCGGGAGGTGTTGTCATAGACGCCCGTCTCGTTCGCGGTCACGCGAGCGGTCGGGGCATTGCCCTGGCTGATCTCAGCGTTCTTCACGCCCATGGCGATCAGGCCGCCGATGGTGATGTTGGTGGAGGAGCTCACCCCGACGGTGGTCTGGGCGAAGCTGGGAAGGGCGGCGAGAGCTGCGGTCGCGGCCACAACAGCAAAGCGGATCTTCATGGACTATCCTTTGTGAAGAGTTGGACGGGGTGCAAGACCCGCGATCCAAAGGGTTGGGGGGGAGGGAAAACGATGGGTAGGTAGGTTTACCGGCATGCTAACCCTGTTTGGAAGTAATGGCTACTATTAGTCGCTACCTTCAAAAATTTGGACGAACCAGCCGTGCAGTCCCACCTGACAGGTCCAGCCTGACAGGTCGATCCCAGAGGAGATCGGGGGGAATTGAGCACCGCTACCTCCTCCCCGGCCTTAGGCCATGTGCATGCCGCCATTGATGTTGAGCGTAGCACCCGTCATGTAGCCGGCCAGGTCAGAGGCCAGATAGACCACCAGAGCGCCGATTTCCTCAGGCTTGCCGAAGCGCTGCATGGGGACCGACATGCGGATGGTCTCCCGCACATCCTCCCGGATGGCCATGACCATGTCCGTGCCGATGTAGCCCGGGGCGATGGCGTTCACTGTCACCCCCTTGGTCACCAACTCCTGGGCCAGGGCCTTGGTGAAGCCCAGGCAGCCGGCCTTGGCGGCGGAGTAGTTGGCCTGGCCCGCCTGCCCCTTCACGCCATTGACGGAGGAGATGTTGATGATGCGGCCGAAGCCCCGCTCCGCCATGCCGGGGGAGATGGCGTGGGTCACGTTGAAGAGGCTGGTGAGGTTGGTGGCGATGACCGCATCCCACATGCTGCGGTCCATCTTCGGGAAGAACTTGTCCCGGGTGATGCCGGCGTTGTTCACCAGCACATCGATGGGGCCCAGGGCGGCGGTGACCGCGGCGGCCATGGCGGTGCAGGCGGCCTCATCCGTGACATCGGCTTCCACGGGGAAGAAGTCGTAGCCCAGCGCCTTCTGGTCGGCGAGCCAGGCTTCCATGGGCGGGAAGGCCGGGAGGCAGTTGGCGGCAACCTGGTAGCCTTCCTTGGCCAGGGCCTGGCAGATGGCGGTGCCGAGTCCGCCCATGGCGCCGGTGACGAGAGCAACTTTGGTGGTCATACGCATTCCTTTTGAGTGAGAGAGAAAGCCGTGGAGCTAGGGCATCACGAGGGCGGCAGCGGCCTGGTTGTAGCCCACGCCGGAGCCCACCAGCACCAGGCGGTCGCCAGAGTGGAGCTTGCCCTTGGCGAGAGCATCGTCCAGGGCCATGGGAATGCAGGCGGAGCCGGTGTAGCCCCAGTCCTCCATGATGGTGTGGGTCTTCTCCATGGGCAGGCCGAGGTCGGCCATGACCAGCTCGATGGAGGGCTTGCGCACCTGGGTGAAGATGATGAAGTCGATGTCAGACAGCCCGAACCCGCAGCCGGCGGCCAGCTTGCGCACCAGGCGGGGCCAGCCCTCGTGGTTGATCTCCGGGGGGTAGCGCTCCAGCATCTTGACGGTGGTGCGGCCTGCTTCCACCGAGGCCACCGAGGCGGGTTCAAAGGTGCCGCCGGAGTAGATGCCCCAGTGCTTGTGGTAGGCGCCGCCCGCCTGGGCGGCCGCCCCCAGGAAGCCCGGCTTATCCGAGGCCACCAGCACCGCAGCACCGGCGCCGTCCCCATAGAAGAAGGAGAGGGGGTCATCCGGTGTGGTCAGCTTGTGCATCAGGTAGACGCCCACCACCAGCACGGTCTTGATGTTGGGGTTGGCGGTGAGCCAGCCGGCCCCGCAGGCCAGGGCCGTGGGGAAGGAGGCGCAGGCGCAGCCCACGTCGAAGGTCCCGGCATTCACGGCGCCCAGCTTGTGCTGCAGCACGACGGAGGTGGCGGGGGTGATGTAGTCCGGCGAGTCCGTACCCAGGATGATGAGGTCCACGTCCTCGGGCTTCAGGCCAGCCCGCTCCAGGGCCTGCTGGGCGGCGGGCAGGGCCAGGTCCGAGGTGGCCCAGTCTTCCGGGGCATGCCAGCGGCAGCGGATGCCTGAGGACTCCTCCATCTTGTCGACGAACTCCGGGAGGTGGGCGAAGCGCTGGCGCAGCAGGTCGTTGGAGACCTGGAGCTCGGGCAGGTAGCAGCCCGTGGCGGCGATGGTGGCGAAGCGGGTCATGCCGAGGCTCCTGCAAGGTCCGCCGCACCGGGGTCGGGGCTGGGGCGGGGTTCCGTGTGACTCGTTGGGCTCATCTGGATACCAGGAAGACTGAAACCAAACAGGTTCGTAAAAACGAACAGTTGGTATGTTTTAAGGATTGTGCGCTCCCGAACCTGCCTGTCAAGCCAAAAATGATGTCCAGGGCGGGTGGCGCGAAAGACCGGGCGCTTGCCGCAAATTTCCTGGCTTGCAGGCGCCGCTAGGCGGGGTCCTTGGCTGGCATGACTCCGTGACGCAAGAGGCCGGAGATCTCCCGGATGGCCGAGGCCGAGCTCATGCCCAGCTGATCGGGTACCCCGAACAGGACCTCCACTGCGAAGTAGTGCAGGAAGATGCGGCTGGCCACCATGAGGGCCATGGTGGGGTCCGTGCCGGGGCTCAGCTGATCCTTCAGGGTGCTGTCCGGGAAGCGGTGGTCGATGAACGAGGCGAAGCGGGCGGGCATCCCCGAGTAGAACTTGCGGATATGCGACCCATCGAACTCCACCACGTCCACGTAGATGAGGGCCACGTGGCGCCGGTAGAGGCGGACACTCTCCTCGGCGGCGGCGGCCAGGGCTTCCAGGTCGTGGGGAAAGGCCCCGGCGGCCAGGGCCCGGTTGAAGGGGAAGTCCGGGGCGTCGATGGCGGCCCAGTACTGGTCCAGCAGGGTCCTGAAGAGGGCTTCCTTGTCGGGGAAGTGGTGGTAGACGTTGCCTGTGGACACGCCGGCCGCCTGGGCGATCTCCCGGATGCTGGTGCTGCGGTAGCCCTGGTGGGAGAAGAGGGCCAGGGCCGCTTCCAGGATCACCATCCGGCTTCGCTCTGACTTCGCTTCCTGGGTCTGTTTCAAAGCGAGGCTCCCCGGCAGAGGGTACGGGTGGGTTCGATGCGGGTCAAGTTCGGCCCCCGGGGAGCAGGCCCAGCTCACCCAGTGCCGCCAGCAGGGACTGGACCTGGGGCGCCTCCAGGTGGGCCCCGGTGGTGATGCGCAGGCGAGCGGACCCTTCGGGCACGGTGGGGGGGCGGACGGCGCGCACATCGAAGCCCCGGGCCTGGAGGGCCAAGGCCAGCGCCACGGCCCGGCTGTCCTCGCCCACGGGTACCGGCACGATGGCCGAGGGGCAGGGCGCCTGGCCCAGGGCGCCCCGGAGCAGGGTGGCGTGGGCCAGGGCCCGCTCCCGGCGCCAGGGCTCCCTGCGGGCGAGGCGGACACCCTCCAGGGCGGCTCCGAGCACCGGTGGCGGCAGGGCCGTGGAGAAGATGAAGCCCCGGGCCGTGTTCACCAGGTGGTCCCGGAGGGTGGCCGGGCAGCAGACGAAGGCGCCGAAGCTGCCCAGGGCCTTGCCCAGGGTGCCCATCACCAGGGGAATCCGCCCCGAGACGCCCTGGGCCTGGGCCAGGCCGGCCCCATCCTGGCCCAGGAGGCCGGTGCTGTGGGCCTCGTCCACCAGGAGCAGGGCCCCCTCAGCCTCACAGAGGTCCACCAGGGCCGGCAGATCCGCCGCGTCCCCATCCATGCTGAAGATGGCGTCCGTGGCCACCAGGGCCAGGGCCTCCGGGGGGGCCGAGGCCCGCCAGGCCCCCAGGGCTTCCCTCAGGTGGGCAAGGTCGAGGTGACGGAAGATGCCCAGGTGGGCACCGGCGGCCCGGGCCATGCGGCAGCCATCCACCAGGGAGGCGTGGTTGAGGGCGTCCGAGAAGACTGCATCGCCCGGGCCCAGGAGGGCGGGGATCAAGGTGGCGTTGGCCTGGTAGCCCGTGTTGAAGAGGAGGCCGGCCTCCGTGCCCTTCCACTGGGCCAGGGCGGCCTCCAGGGCCCCATGGAGGGGGCAGTCCCCCCGGAGGAGGCGGGCGGCCCCGGCACCGGCCCCATGGTCCAGAGCGGCCTCGGCAGCGGCGGTGGCCAGGCGGGGGTCCCGGCGCAGTCCCAGGTAGTCATTGGAGCAGAAGTCCAGTCCTGCGGAGGGATGGATCGCCCGGTCCCGGCCCAGGGCCCGGCGGAGGTCGGCCTGCCGTTGAAGACGATTTTTCCAGGCTGAAGAAATCACGGAACCTCGGGGTGGGTCGGCGCAGATCTTAGGCGGGGGGGAATGTTAGGATCTGAGGGGGATCCATCCGTGGATCCCCCTTGGAGCGTGGCATGGATTATCAGCAGTCGTGGCAGGGCGCATCCACCGGAGCGCAGTCCCGCCTTGATTTTGTCCGAAGTGTCTACCTTTGGCTTGTGGGTGGTTTCGCCGTGGCGGCCCTGGGGGCCCTCAGCGCCCCTCTGGTGGCCATGGCCCTGGTGCCTGTGGCTGGCCGCTTCCTGGGCTGGGTGCTCTTCGGGGTCCAGTTCGGCACCCTGATGTTCGCCTCCTCCGTGAGCCGCCGGAAGCCCCTGAACCGGGTCGCCTTCGGCCTCTTTACCTATGTCTCGGGCGTCATCGCGGGCATCGTGGCCCTGGTGATCGCCCAGGGGGCGGGTTACACGCCGGTCTTCACGGCCTTTGGGCTCACCGGGGTGGTCTTCCTCACCCTCACGGTGACGGCCTTCACCTCCAAGCGGGACTTCAGCTTCCTGCGCAACTTCGTCATCGTCGGCATCGCCGTGATGTTCTTCGGCAGCCTGGCGGCGGCGATCTTCCACCTGGAGACCCTCAGCCTGATCATCTCCGGCGTGGCGGTCATCGCCTGCTCCGCCAAGCTGCTTTGGGACACCTCCGCCATGCTGCGCACGGATGACCTGGGCGATCCCGCCGGGTTTGCCCTGAGCCTCTTTGTCAGCCTCTACAACATCTTCATCGCCCTGATGAACATTCTCGGCGGACGGCGTCGCTAGCCTCCCCCTTCCAAGGACTCCCATGCTCCGTGCTTCCCTGATCTCGCTCCTCGCTCTCGGTGTTGTCGCCCAGGAACCCGCCAAGGCTCCTGCTCCAGCGGCCGCTGCAGCCCCTGCGCCCGTGGCGGCCCCGGCCCCTCCCCCGGCCCCCAAGCCCGAGGACGTGCTCCTCGCCAAGGTGGGCGGCGAGCCCATCACCGAGGCCGACTTCCAGTCCGCCTTCCGTCTGCTGGGCCAGCAGGAGCAGATGCAGGTGCTCATGGTCCAGGGCGGCAAGGAGGAGTTCGTCAAGCGCATGGCTGAGAGCAAGCTCCTGTCCGTGAAGGCAAAGCGCCTGGAGCTGGACAAGACCCCCAGCTACCAGCGCGCCCTCGAGCGCACCAAGGATGACCTCCTGGCCCGGGAGTTCCTCACCCGGGAGGGCGAGGCCCTCCAGAAGAAGCTGGCGGTGGATGAGGCCCAGGTGAAGGCCTTCTACGATGCCCACCCGGACCGCTTCCAGCAGCCGGAGCTGGCCTCCGTGCGCCACATCCTGGTGTCCGTGAAGCAGGCCGAGGGCCAGCCCGGCCTCAGCGATGCCGAGGCCAAGGCCCGCGTCGCCACCATCCAGGCCGAGCTCAAGAAGAAGGGTGCCTCCTTCGAGGCCCTGGCCAAGAAGTACAGCGACGACCCTGGCAGCAAGGACAACGGCGGCCTCTACGCCGATGCGGACCCCTCCAAGTGGGTGCCCGAGTTTGGCGCCGCAGCCCGCACGCAGCCCATCGGCAAGGTGGGTGCGCCCGTGAAGACGCAGTTTGGCTACCACATCGTGAAGGTCGAGAGCCGGAAGCCCTCCCGCGTGGTGCCCTTCGAGGAAGCCAAGGAAGAGGCTCAGCGCGGGACCCAGCAGGAGCGGCAGATGCTGGTCTGGAATGAGCTGATGGATGGTCTTCGCAAGGAGATCACCTTTGAGCTCGTGAAGCCCGCCGCCCCTCCGGCGCCTGCCCCCCAGGCCCCGGCCGCTCCCAAGCCCGCTGACCCCGCCAAGGGTGGTGCCAAGTGAGGCTGCTCGCGCCGACCCTGGCGCTCCTGCTGGCTGCACCTGCCCTCCTGGCGCAGGCCCCGCCCCCGACTCCGGCCAAGGCCGAGGTCCGGGACGAGATCCTGGTGGTGGTGAACAAGCACATCATCACCCGCCGCGGCCTGTCCCAGGCTGTGGAGCAGCAGCACGCGGCCCTCTATCGGCAGTTCTCGGGCAAGGAGCTCGATACCAAGCTCACGGATGCCCGCGACAAGACCCTGCAGGGCCTGGTGGACGCCTTCCTGCTGGAAGACAAGGGGGCCGAGCTGGGTTCCCCGGTGACAGACGACTACATCCGGGCCAGCATCGACGGGATCAAGAAGGAGAACAACTTCACCAGCGACGCTGACCTGGAGCAGGCCCTCAAGGGTAGCCTTGGCATCGGCCTGCCGGAGTTCATCAAGCGCCAGAAGCAGCAGGCCATCCAGCAGTTCGTCCTGCAGCGGGAGGTCTTCTCCAAGGTGGCCGTGGAGGACAACGAGCTGCGCGCCTTCTACGAGGATCACAAGGACGAGTACCGCATGCCCACCCGCTTCCGGATCCGGGAGCTGGTCCTGGCCAAGGGGGCTACCCCTGCGGACCAGGCCATCGCCCGCACCCAGCTGGCGGCCATCCAGGCCGACCTGAAGGCCGGCAAGTCCTTTGAGGATCTGGCCAAGGCCCAGTCCACCAGCCCGAGCAAGGCCACCGGCGGGGATCTGGGCTGGATGAACAAGGGCTTCCTCCGCACCTCCATCGAGGAGGCCGCCCTGAAGCTCAAGCCTGAGCAGGTCTCGGCCCCCATCGAGACCGACAAGGACCTCTACCTGATCCAGCTCATCGCCCTGGAAGATGCGCCGGTCAAGTCCTTCACCGAGGTGAAACCCAAGATCCTGGAGAAGCTGCAGGAGCCCAAGGCCCAGAACGCCATCGAGCAATACCTGGCTGGGCTTCGCATCCGTGCCAACATCAGGTACCTGGTGCCCAAGGACCAGATCCTTAAGGGCTGATATGCGCCTCGACGCTTTCCTGAAGAAGAGCCTCCTCATCAAACGCCGGGAGCTGGCCAACCAGCTCTGCGAGGAGGGCATGGTGCGCGTCAATGGCGTGCCCCGCAAGGCCAGCCAGGACATCAAGGCCGACGATGAGCTGGAGTTCCCGCTCTACAACCGGGTCCTCAAGGTCCGCGTGCTCTCTCTGCCTGAGGGCAACGTGAAGAAGGCCGACCAGTGGTCGCTCTTCGAGGTCCTCGAGGACAAGCGGATCCCCATGGAGCTGGGCTTCCCCGACGAGGACCCCTTCGCCACCCCGCCCAAGGCCCCCCGGAACCACTAGACAGCCAGTGTCGCATCCCCTGGCCGAGGCTGGAGGGGCGTCAGGAGATCCCATGTCCGAATCCGTGCCCCTTCGCGTGCTCAAGGAGGGCGATGCCTTCCAGGGCATCCTCCTGGCCAGGGAAGCGGCCTACAAGACCAGCACCCGGGGCAGCGAGTACCTGGAGCTCAAGGTGGCCGACTCCTCTGGCGAGCTGAAGGCCTTCCTGTGGGATGTGCGCGCTGTGGAGGGCGACCTGGAGGCCATCCGGCCCGATGTCTTCCTGTGGGTAAAGGGAGCCGTCTCCAGCTTCAATGGCCGCCTCCAGCTCAAGCTGGACAAGGTGCGCCAGGTCCCCGACGAGCAGGTGGGGGACCTCTCGGCCTTCTTCCCGGTCAGTGCCCGTCCCGTCGATGAGATGCAGGCCGAGCTGGATGGGGTCCTCGCTTCCGTCAAGGACCCCTGGCTCCGCCGGCTCCTGGGGGCCATGTTCCAGGACGACACCGACCTGCGGGCGGCCTTCTGCCGGGCCCCAGCGGCCAAGTCCATGCACCATGCCCACCTGGGGGGCCTCCTGGAGCACACCCTCTCGGTGGTGGCCATGGCGGACCGGGCCTGTGCCCACTACCGCACCCTGAACCGGGACCTGGTGCTGGCGGGTGTCCTCCTGCATGACGTGGGCAAGACTGCGGAGCTCAGCTATCGGCGCAGCATCGGCTACACGGACGCCGGCAACCTGCTGGGCCACATTGCCCTGGAGGCCGAGTGGATCAGCCGGGTGGCGGCCGGCCTGCCGGGCTTCCCGGAAGAGCTCCGCCTGCAGCTCCTCCACATCGTCCTCAGCCACCATGGGCGCCTGGAGTTCGGGTCGCCAGTCCTCCCCAAGACCCCGGAGGCCCTCCTGGTGCACTACCTGGACGACCTGGATGGGAAGCTGGACGCCATGTTCCGGGCCCTGGGAGACGAGTCCGGAGGCTCCTCCTGGAGTGCCTATGACCGTGCCCTGGAGCGGACGATCTATCGCCAGCGCTGGCCTAAAGTAGAGAGTGTCGAAAACTGAACAGGCTCGATGTTGCCTGGCCAAATGTGGACAGTTATTCTCTGCCGGGAGCGCCCTGGGCAGGACCCGCAGGGCAGTTGTTGAGCATAAGCACCCTGTATCCAGTGGTGGGGCTTTTGGGCTCAGGGTAGAAAATTCCTGGCACGGGTCTGGCTCTAGGAAAGTCAGACCCTGCTGAGGTGCTTCATGAAGCTTTCAAGAAAAGCAAAGCGCTATGACGATTCCGTGCTCCCGGGTGAGTTCCAGGGGTTTGAGGCCTTCCACCATGCGGACGCCGACTCGGAGGGGACCCTGGAGGGGTTTCTGCGCCGGTCCGATGGGGGTGTGCAGCTGGGCGAGATGGTATTGGAGCGCAACATCCCGAAGAAGCTGACCTTCGCCAAGCTCAAGACCAAGGCCGAGAAGCTCTCCGAGCAGGTGAACTACCTCAAGGAGCGCCTGGAGATCGTGGACCACGACCGCCGGGGCATGTACATCCAGCTACGCAGCCTGCCGCCCTACAAGGACGACACCCAGATCCAGTTCAACGAAATCAGCATCGGAAAGAACCGCATCGTCGTGAAGCGCATCGCCTTCTACCGCAAGGACGAGGTCAAGCAGCAGGTGCCCCTCCAGCTGTCCGAAGGCGAGCTCAAGCGCCTCCTGTTCGATATTCGACAGGCTATCGCGTAGGGTGGCTAACAGCTGTCAGCTATCAGCTTTCAGCTAAAGCAACGGGGGGCGCCTGGGCGCCCCCCCGTTGCTATTATGGGCTGTCAGCCGATAGCCGATAGCCACCTCAGAGCATCGCGAGCCAGCTGCCGCTTTCAGCCCGAATCGGCCCCTCCGGCAGGTCGCTCTCCTTGAAGAGGAAGTGGTTGCTGTTCCAGCTGCCGCAGGTATCGCAGCGGTCGGCGTAGTCGGTGGCGCGGTGGCCGCAGACGCTGCACTCGTAGCGCAGCTTGAGGATCCCCAGGTTGCGGAGCAGGTGGCGGTACTCGTTCAGGGCCGACTCGAGGCGGCCGCGGCGGCTGTGGATCTTGGCCATGTAGAAGAACAGCACCGGGCTGTAGACCACCTGGCTGCGGACTTCCTGGAAGAGATCCAGGGCCTCGTCCAGAATCTCCAGGCGGTAGAGCATCTTGCCCAGGAAGAACTTGGCGGTGGTGGCGTGCCTGGAGGTGGCGGCCACGCGGCGCAGGAGGGCCAGCCCATCCTCGGGACGGCCCAGCTGAATGAAGTAGTCCTCGAGCTCCTGGAGGAAGGTCCCCTCGCCAGTCTTGCGGAAGCCCTCCAGCCAGATCTCGAAGCCCTGGGCCTCCTGGTCCTGGAGGATCATGCACCGCCCCAGGCCCAGGTAGGCCGGGATGAAGTCGGGCTCGTCCTTGATGACCTGCTGGAAGATCTGGGCGGCGTCCTTGTACTGGTCGGTCTCCACCTTGGCAATGCCCAGCTGATAGGACAGGGCCGAACCCTGGGCCTTCTCCCCCTGGGTCAGCTCCGCAGCGAAGTGGGCCTGGAGCTTCTGATGGGCCTCGGCGGCCTCCGCCCAGCGCTGGGCCTCCATGTGGGCCGCCCGCAGGCGGCGCCAGGCGCGCAGGGCCTTCTTGGGATGGGCGGTGGCCAGCTTCTTGAGGACGGCCACGGCAGCCTCGGGATTCCGCACGGCCATGAGGGCCTCGGCCAGCTGATAGCGGGCCTCCACCTGGCCCTCGTCATCCCGGGCCACGCCCTCGAAGAGCTTCACCGCCTCTTCCGGGTGCCCGGTCTTCAGTAGCACCTCGCCCAGCAGCATGCGGGTGGGGATGTGCTCCTTGCGCTGCTCCAGGATGGTCTCGAGGATCTTCTTGGCTTCCTGGTTGAGGCCGTGGGCCACCAGGGCCCGCGCATCCTGCATGCGCTCGGAGATCCGCTTCACCAGGCGGGTGTCGGCCGAGGCGTTGAGACCCTTGACCAGGCGCACCACTTCCATGACGCCGGTGTAGAGCACGTTGAGCAGGAAGCCCAGCAGGAAGGTGATGAGGATGACGCTCTGCAGCTTGATGCTCTCGCCGAACACCACGACTTCCCGCATGAGCAGGTCGTGATTGGTCAGGTACAGGTTCCCGAGCATCATCAGGACGAGCAGCAGCAGGACGATGAAGAACACATTGACTAGGCGCATGGCGGTCCCCAGAGGCTCTGCCTAGCATGACAGGAGAGGCCCCCAGGTTAAGGCTCGACTGTTCAGGACCCTGCGGGACGGTCCAGCCACTCCTTGGCGGCCTGGAGGTCCTGCCACACGGCCCGGCGCACCTCCTGGGTGTACTGGCGCAGCACATAGGCGGGGTGGAAGGTGGGCATGAGGGGGATCTCGCGGCCCCCCACCTGGATGCGCTGCCACTGGCCGCGCAGCTTGGTGATGCCCTCGGTGATGCCCGCCAGCTCCCGGAGCGGGGTGGCGCCCAGGGTGACGATGACGTCGGGACGGATGAGCTCGATCTGCCGCTGCAGGTAGCCCAGGCAGGTGCGGGCCTCTTCCGGTGTCGGGGTGCGGTTGTCTGGGGGGCGGCACTTCACGATGTTGGCAATGTAGGTGGTCTCGCGGCTGAAGCCCAGGGCGCCGATCATCTTGTCCAGCAGCTCCCCGGCCTTGCCCACGAAGGGGCGGCCCTGCAGGTCCTCATCCCGGCCCGGGCCCTCGCCCACGAACAGGAGGCGGGCCGCCGGGTCGCCTTCGCCGAACACGAACTTCATGCGCCCTGGACCCAGGGGGCAGGCCAGGCAGCCTTCGATGGCGCACTGGAGGTCTCCCAGGGTGGCGGCAGCCTGCACGGCGGCGGCAGGGGGACAGGCCACGGGTCCTGCCGGGGGGGCGTAGGCTGCGGGGGCCGCAGGAGGCGGCGGCGGGGCTTCCGGGGTGACCCGGCGGCTGGGCGGGGGGGCCACAGGTTCAGGCGCCAGCTCGCGGACGAGACCCACCACCCCCAGCTCCCGCAGGGTGTCGCGCCAGGCCTGAAGGGGATGTTCCATTCCCCAAGCCTAGGGCGCCTTGGGGCCGAAGGGAATGAGGGGGTTGCCGCCGGGAGCGGATCGGGCCGGAACTTAGGTCCCAGATGGGGCATCCTAGGGCATCGGAGCCTATGCATGGAGCAGTCCAACCCGGAAACCCCCTTCGGCACCCAGGAGGCCTTTCAGACGGCCTTTGCGGAACTCTACCCGCGCCTGGTGAGCTATGCGCGCCGCTATGGGGCCTCGTTCCCGGAAGACATTGCCCAGGAAGCCTTCGTCATCCTGATGCAGCGCGAGGTCCGGGTGGAGCATCCCACGGCCTTCCTCTATGGGACGGTCCGCACCCTCTCCCTCACTGAACGTCGCCCCATGAAGAACCAGAACCTGAGCCTGGAGGCGGTGGCCGAACCTGGCCAAGCCGCCCGCGCCGAGGAGATGGTCCTCAGCCAGGAGGTCCGGGAGCGCATGCGCCTCCTGGCCCCCACCTTCCGCGAAGCACTCTGGCTGTTTGTGGTGGAAGGGCTGTCGATCCGCGAGATCTCCGACATCCTGGCCATCCCCGAAGCCACTGTGAAGACCCGCATTCATCGGGCCAAGGCCCAGCTGCGAGACCAGCTCAATCCCTCTGGAGGCACGCATGCCCAGGCTTGACCCCGTTCGGCGCTTTGAACCCGCTGAAGATGTGCAACTGCGGGCCGAACTCCGGGACCTGCTCGGCCTTGGGGCCGAAGAAGCCTCCCCTGCCACCGTGCCCACCCCGGAGCTGAAGGCCCTGGCCGAGGACATCCGCCGTGAGGCCTGGCGCCGCACCCGCACCGAGCGCAAGCGGCCCACCTGGGGGCTCCTGGCCGCCGCCGCCCTGCCCCTCCTGGTCGCCCTGGGCGGACTGGGCACCTGGGGCCACCAGCAGAAGCAGCGGGCCGACGCCCTCGCCCTCCAGGCCCAGCGCCAGGAGCAGACCCTGCAGCAGCTGGCTGCCACCCACGCCTCCGAGGTCGCCCGGGAGCGGCAGGCCAAGGAGGAAGTTCAGCAGAAGCTGCAGATCGCCTCCAAGCAGGGGAACCGGAAGGGGGAACCCTACTTGGTGATTCCTGTGGAGAAGCCCCTGCGGGTGGGTTCCGAGGACTACCAGCGGGTGAAGCAGCGGCCCTGAGGGCAACCCTTCGTCCATTCTGGGGCCTGAATTTCGGCACGGGTCTGGCATAACCCAGGGCAAGGTGTGCCCATGTCCAGCAATCCCATGCTCCTCCTCATCCTCGTGCTGTCCGCCCTCTCCACGGTGCTGGCTGGCCTCGGCGTCTTCGGCAACAGCCGGCCCCCGGATCCCCGGCTGAACTCCCTGCTCAACGACCTGGACGACATCAAAGGCATGATGTCGCAGATCCAGAAGTCCGTGATGCAGACGGAGCGCAAGCTGGAGAAGGAGATCCAGATGGCCCGCCAGGAGAGCCGCGATGTTACCGAGAAGCTGGCCGAGGTCGTCGACAAGCGCCTCAAAGAGCTGGTGGGGTAGCCGGAACCCCCGGAGAGCAAAGCAAAAACCCCGGCTCGGCCGGGGTTTTGCGCAGGGGAAGGCCTACCCGGCCTGGCTGTGATTCGTGGGGCTCCAGCCCCGCTCGTTCAAGAGTTTGACACCCTGGATGCGGGTGAGCCGGAAGGCCATCTCCTCCTGGTGGAGGTGACAGAAGGCCAGCAGGTGGTCCTCCTGGATGGTGCGCGGGGACACCCGGCGCAGCTGCGTCCGGTGGGCCGCCGGGGGCAGGTAGGTGAGCTCCACCATGAGGGTGTGGCCAGCGGCGTACTCCAGGATCCGCTGCACCTCTTCGGCCAGCTGATCCTCGCCACCCAGGTGGAGCATGGGGATCCGGCGCTGGACCTCCTGGTAGAGGGCGGGGTCTTCATCGTGCAGCCGCTGGAGCGCCGAGCGCACCATCTGCTGCACGGGCTCCAGGTGGTGGTTCATGCCCTTCTCGTCCACGAAGGCCAGGGCGGCCAGGGCCCACAGGTAGAGCTTCTCGTCCGAGTCCACGCTGAGGGCCAGGAAGCGTCCGGGCTGGGGCATGAAGCCGGCCTGCTTGAGGAGGGCGTAGGCGTTGCCGTCGCCGTGGACCTCCAGCACCGTGTCCGACAGCGAGCCCAGCTTGAGGGGGCCCAGCTCCGGTCGCAGCTTCAGCTCGTCGGCCAGGTTGGCGGTGCGGGTGCGGATGAGGCGCACGCCCTGGTGGATCTCCACCTCACCCACCCGGCGGCTGAGGTCATCCAGCAGCTGGATGAGGGGCTGGGGCAGGGTCTGGGTGGAGGCGCCCAGGCGCTGGCCCAGGTCCTCCATGGGCACGCCAGCATCCAGGGCGCGCACCAGGGTGGCATGGCTCACCCGGAAGGTGCCCATGGCGTCCAGGGACTCCACATCGGCCAGCTGCGCCAGCTGGAGCAGGCGGTGGGGGTTCTGGAGCAGGGGGGTGAGCAGCTCCAGGGTGGGCTGCAGGATCATGGGCTGGTCCTGCTCCAGGGGCTGCCAGTGGGGGGCTGTCCCCTTGAGGTCCCGGAGGAGGTACTCGTGCGCCAGGGCCTCGCCGTGGCTCGAGAGGCGCAGGTGGGCATAGCTGGCGTCGCTCTGGATGATGCCCATGCGGCCCAGGAAGGGGAGGAACACCGTGCGGGTGCGCTCCTCGTCGAGGGGGTGGAGGGTGCGGAGGAAGGCCAGGAAGGGCTGCACCGCCAGGGTCTGCCCCCGGCGCTCCAGCAGGTGCTGCATGAGGAAGTGGCGGTCCTCGGCAGGGGGCATGCCCCAGCCCTTGAGGTCGTGCTCCAGCAGGCTGGCGAAGGCGCGCTCAGCCACCCAGCGGGGCGGGTGGCTGGTGACGGCGGGGAGCAGGGTCTCCACGCGGCCGTCCCGGTTCCAGAGCAGGCCCAGGCGGTGCAGCAGGGTGAACAGCAGGGTGGCGTCCTGCTCCTCCTGGAGCATGGCGTTGCGCTGCATGAGCTGACCCAGCTCCTTCTTGGCGGGGAGGCCGCCCTTGAGGACGCGCAGACCCGAGACGCAGCGGAGCAGCACGCTGGTGAGGGCCAGGGAGAAGCGGAAGGGCTCGGCTGGCCGCAGGCAGACCTCCGCCGGGGCCGCGAAGCACAGGGCGCCATCGTCGAAGTCCTCGAGGGCATCCGCCACCCGCTCCGCTACGGCCCAGGCCTCGCCATCCGGCAGGACCAGGCCCAGCTGCACCAGGGGGCCCAGGATCCCGGCGTCCGGCAGCGTCCCCTCGCCGGCCAGGTGCTTGAGGGCCACGAGCGAGACACTGTCCAGGTCGGCCAGGGTGTCCGAGAGCCGCTTGTGATCCTCCAGGTGGAAGACCATGGTCTTCAGCAGCCGAAGGCGGCCCTCGGCCCCATCGTCCCAGCGCATGGGAATGGGCAGGCGCCTGCGATCACAGATGGCACGAAGCTGCTCATCCGAGCAGTTCGACAGGAGCTGAAAGTGCGTGCGCGTCATGAACACCTGGAAGAAGGCGATCCTCCAGTGTCCCATGAACGGAGGGTTTCTTCATGCGCAAAAAGCGCCCGGCAAGGTCCGGGCGCTGGTTTGGCGAGACTTCGACCTGCTTGCTACTGAGCAGTGAGGGTGCCCACGGTGACGGTGGTGGCCGTGAGGTTGCCCGTCGCATCCGTGTAGTAGGCCTTGCCGGCATTGGCCGACAGGGTGATGGTACCGGGGGCCTGGAGGGTCTTGAGATCCAGGGCCACCCGCACCAGCGGGGCGTTGAGGGCGACGGGGCTGCCGGTGCCCTTCTGGGCCGCCGTGACCTGGAGGACGCCCGCTGTGACCTTGCCCTTGAGCACCTGGGGGGCGGTCCCCAGGGTGAGGGCCGTGCCGTTCTGGACATAGGTCCCGGCGGCATCGCTGGCAGCCACGTTGGCCCAGGAGACCTTGGTGGTGTCCACGGTGAAGGCGGCGGAGACGCCCGATCCCATGGTGGCGGCAGGACCCACCAGATCCAGCACCAGGTGGGTAGCGGTGGAGAGGGCCGCGTTCTTCTTCAGCTGGAAGGTCCCTGTGGTGGGATCCGTGTAGGCCAGGGTGGCGGCGGGGATCAACGTGAAGTTGGCGGTAATGGTCATATTGGCGGTCACGTTGGTGGCGGTGACGGTGGCTGTGGTGCTGGTGGGGAAGCCGCTGCCCGTCCAGCTGGTAAAGGTGTAGCCCGCGTTGGCCACAGCTGTGACCGCACTGGTGCTACCCCCGGAGGTGATGGTCTGGGTGGCGGTGCCCGTGAGGGTGCCCCCGGTGCCGGCCGTGAAGGTGACCGTGTAGGTGGCCGGCGCGGGCGGGGTGCTGCCACCGCCCCCGCCGCCACAGGCGGTGAGGAGGGCCAGGGCCACGAGGAACCCGGAGAGGGCAAGCTTCTTGGGGAACATGGTGGCCTCGATCACAGGAGGTTCAGGAGGAAGGTCAGGTCGGCATCATCCACCGTGCCGTTGGGTACCAGGTCGCTGCCGACGTTGGTCGTCGAACCATAATTCTTGGCCAGGGTAAGCAGGTCCAGGAGGTCAATGACCCCATCCCCGTTCAGGTCGAGCGTCCGCACGTAGGAGGTGGCGGTGCCTGTCTTCCCGGAGAAGGCATTGGTGGCAGTGATGGTGTAGTTGCCCACCGTGGTGGGGGTGAACAGGCCCGTGCCGCTGATGGCCCCACCCCCGCTGGTGCCCCAGGTGACGCCCTGATTGGCCGCGCTCAGACCAGTGACACCAGCAGAGAACTGCTGGGTGGCGCCGAGCAGGGTGGTGTAGGAGGACGCCGTGACGGTGACGGTGACCGCACTGGGCGAGACCAGGGTGACGGTGGCCGTGCCGGACCGGGTGGCGGCGGCTTGGCTGGTGGCGGTGACGGTGTAGGTCCCTGCGGCCAGGCTACTGGCACTGAAGAGGCCGTTGGAACCCACGCCGGTGCCAGACCAGGTGACGGACTGGTTGGTGAGGGGTGTCAGCGCGGAGGTGAACTGCTGGGTGCCGCTGCCCACCATCAGCTCTGCCGTGGCGGGACTGACGGTCACGGTGACGGCGCTGGGGGCCACCAGGGTGATGTTGGCCGTGGCAGTGATCGTCGGTGCGTCCACGGAGGTGGCGGTGACTGTGGCTGAGCTGCCTGAGGCGGGCGCCGTGTAGGTCTGAGGCACGCCGGTGTTCGTGGGCGTAGCGATGATGGTGCCGCTGCTGGCCGTCCAAGTGACGGTGTTGGTGGCGCCGTTGGTCACGGTGGGGGTGAAGGCCTGGGTGCCACCCAGGACCAGCGTGGCGACGGTGGGGGTGAGGGAGACGGAGGGCGGGGCAGTCACGGTGAAACTGCTCGTGCTGGTAGCTGTCCCGGCGGCGGTGGTTATTGAGATGGTTCCGGTGGTGGCGCCGGTGGGCACGGTGGCGGTGATGGTGGTGTCAGAAACGACGGTGACACTGCCAGCGGCAGTGCCGTTGTACTTCACCGAAGTAGCCCCAGTGAGTCCGGTTCCGGTGATGGTGACAGTCGTGCCGATGGTTCCAGATGTGGGGTTGAAGGAGGTGATGGTTGGGGCCTGGACCACCGTAAAGCTGGCAACACTGGTGGCTGTGCCGCCAGGAGTAGTGACACTGATGTTGCCGGAGGAGGCGCCAGTGGGCACAGAGGCACTGATGGATGTGTCAGTTACGATGGTGACGCTACTGGATGACGTGCCGTTGAACTTCACAGCTGTGGCCCCTGTAAACCCAGTGCCAGTCAGGGTGACGTTGGCGCCAACTGGCCCAGAAGTAGGGCTGAAGGAGGTCAGAGTGGGTGTTGGTGCCGTGACGGTGAAGCTAGCTGCGCTGATAATAGTCCCTCCTGGCGTCGTTACCGCAATCGTTCCGGAGGTGGCGCCGGCGGGTACGCTAGCCGTGATGGAGGTGTCGGAGATTACGGTGTAGGTGGCCGTGGGAGTGGCATTGAACTTCACGGCAGTAGCCCCGGTAAAGCCTGTGCCCGTCATGGTGACGGTGGTTCCGATGGTTCCGGAAGTGGGGCTGAAGGAGGTGAGCGTGGGGGCGGGCGCCGGGGCTGTCGGTACGACCTCCCAAACCCCCCGGCCATAGGTGGCGGCGCGTAGGAAGCTGCCGTCCGGTGCGATGTAAAGATCCAGGGTGGCAACCATGGGCAGGCCAGTGCCGTAGCGGCTCCAGGTGGTGCCGCCGTCCAGGCTCTGGTAGACGCCGAAGTCCGTGCCCGCAAACAGGGTGTTGGCGCTGCCCGGAAGATTCTGGATGATATGGACCGGGACGCCGAATGGGAGGCCATTGCTGGTGGTGGCGCTACCATCGATGGAGGTCCAGTTGAGGCCCCCATTGGTACTCTTGAAAAGATGGTGGGCGGTGGCCGTGGGGGCCACAGTGGCGCCGTAGACAGTCTGATCGCTCTCAGTGTTGAACCAGATGTAGCTGGTGTTCAGGCTACCGGCCGTGATGTCACCCGTGTCCAGCCAGCTGGCTCCATCGTTGTAGGTGATCCAGAAGTGGCCTCCGCTGCTGGCAATGCCCACGGCACTGGAACTGCGGGAAGCGGTGATGTTGCGGATGATCCGGGCTGAGGCGGTGAAGGTGCCCATGGGCATGGCGGTCCAGGTGCCGGCAAAGTCCGCGCTCTTGTAGACCTTGGCGTTCGTGAAGGTGTAGACAGTGTCCGGTGCACTGGTCGCACCCAGGACAATCTTGGGGGCAAAGGGGGCCAGGCTGCTGCTGTTAGCCTCGGTGATGCCGGTGATGGCAGGCTGGAATGGGGAAGCGCCGCCATCGATGCTCTTGAAGATGTTGGTGTAGTAGTAGCAGCCCAGCATCAGATTGCCATTGGTGGGGTGGATTACGGTGCCGAAGCCGTCGCCGCCGATCTGGTCCTCGAAGACACCGCTGGTCTGGAGGGCGGTGCCGCTTCCCTGGCGCACGCGGGTGCCGTTGTCCTGCATGCCGGTGGTGATGCGCCACTTGGAGTCCGCAGGGCTGGTGGCGATGGTGGAACCAATGTTGTAGACCAAGTGGCTGGTGAGGCCCTTGTTCCGGCGTGTGTCGATAAAAGTGAGGTCATCATTGGTGTATGGGAAACCAGTAGGCCCGGTGGGGACCACGGCGCGGAATGGATCGCGAGCCACGGTGATGCCACCATCGTTGGCAATGAACAGAACCCCATTGGACCATGCTGTGGCATGGAAATCTGCATGGGCGTAGACATGCCCTGAGCCATACCAGTGGGTCATCTGGCTCCAGGTAGCCCCGCCATCCATGCTGCGGTAGAGGGCCATGTTGGCGCCTACCACCAACTGGTTGGCGTTGGTGGGGTCCACACCTAGGCCGTGGTTGTACCACCCCTGGCCCCCATCCGAGGTCATCTGGTTGCCGGTCCCCTTGAAGAGGCTGCCAGAGGTCGTGGGGGCGGCTACCCAGGTCCAGGTGTGCCCCTTGTCCATGGTCTTTATTACACCCGGAGCAACGGTGCTGGAGGTCGCGTTTGTGGTGTTCTCGACGATGCCGTATGCAGTCGCGCCGTCCGTGGCTGCTACTAGGGTAATTCGGCCCACCGGTACGGTAACGCCCGACATCGGGGCCAGGGTCCAGGTGCTGCCGGCATCGGTCGAGTAGTAGGTGACGCCGGTGGTGCCTTGGATGGAGCAGATGAGGTCTGTGGCCGCGAGCTTTTGTACGCTCCAAGCCACCCCCGTGGCGGGTCCCCCGGCGGCGGCGGTGAAGGTGGCGCCCCCATCGTTGGATATTTTGAGACCGTCGTTGGTACCCCATAAGACGCGGGTAGCGGTCAGGGCAAGGATGGAGTAGGAGCGGGTGGCGGCCCCCAGGCCTGTCGCAGCGGTCCAGGTCGCCCCGGCATCGGTGCTGCGGTAGAAGCCCCGGCCCTCGGCATCGTGAGGATCACCCAGGCCGACATAGAGCACGCTGCTATCTGTCGGGCTCATGGCCATGGCGCCGATGGAGACATTGCCGCCGCTGCTGCTGGTGGGCAGGCTGTCCGTGATGGCTGTCCAAACCCAGTCAGCGGTGCTGGCCACATCGGCGTTGGTGCACTTGAAGATGCCGCCCCCGCTGGTGGCTAGGTAGAGGGTGGTGGCCACGGTGGGATGGGGCAGAATGGCCACAGGGCGGCCACTGTCGATCCAAAATTGAGTTGAGGAGACCAGGTTTGATGTTGGGCCAAGGTTCACCCAGGATGGGGTGGCGGAGGCTGATGCGGGCAGTGCACGGCTTCCCGAAGCCGTCGGCATGAGGTGGCGCCACTTCTGGACTTCCTCGGCGGCCACGAGGTTCTTGTAGTCCAGGTACTCCGGAGAGAGGCGTCCACCAAACCAGTAGAGGCTCCAGTCGCGGCGGAGGTCCGCCCGGTCATGGCCGCTAAGGGCATTGGGACCAACCCGGGCGGGGAGACTGCGGCGCCGCAGAACCGGATTGGTGGCTTCTTGCGCCGCCAGGGGCAGGGCCAGGGCCAAGGCCAGCAGGGCGGATCGGCGGAGAAGGGAGAGGCCCATGATGGCTCCGGATGAGAACCTTAAAAGCATAGGCTCCCTGGAGGTTGGCAGGGCGGTGCATTTCTCGGCAATGCGGCACGATAGCGGTCAGGCCGGAGGCGTCCGGGGGGCTCCCTGCGTTGACCCCACCCAGATAAGCCTCTAGGCTCAAAGGTTTGGGTGTCCCCAGCCGTGATCTCCTACCGTCCCGAAAATCCCCTGATCGTGCAGAGCGATCGCACGCTGCTCCTGCAGGTGGCGCACCCCCACTTTGAGCAGGTGCGGGATGAGCTGGCGCGCTTCGCGGAGCTGGTGACGAGTCCGGAGTACATGCACACCTACCGGATCACCCCGCTGAGCCTGTGGAACGCCAGTGCCTCCGGGGTGAGCTGCGCCGAGATCGTCGAGACCCTCAACACCTGGTCCCAGAACCCTGTGCCGCAGAACCTGCTGCAGGAGATCGAGGACCACGGCACCCGCTACGGCAAGCTCCGCCTGGTGGCCAAGGGGGACCGGCTGGCCCTGGAGATGGACGACCGGGGCCTGTTCTGGGAGCTGGAGAACCAGAAGTCCCTGCAGGGCCTGCTGGCCGAGCCCTACCCGGACGAGCGGGGCATCTACCTGCAGACCGGCATGCGCGGCGAGGTGAAGCTGCAGCTGATCCGCCTGGGCCACCCGGTGCAGGACATGGCGGGCTACAAGGCCGGCGATCCCCTGGCCTTCTCCCTGGCCCCCACCCTCAAGCAGTCCGGCAAGCCCTTCGGCCTGCGCCAGTACCAGCAGGCTGCGGTGGATGTGTTTCATGCGGGCGGCGGCCCCGAGGGCGGTGCCGGGGTGCTGGTTCTGCCCTGCGGGGCCGGCAAGACTGTCATCGGCATCGGCTGCATGGGCAGCCTGCAGACCCACACGCTGGTGCTCACCACCAACGGCACGGCGGTGAAGCAGTGGAAGCAGGAGCTGCTGGACAAGACCACCCTCACCGAGGACCAGGTGGGCCTCTACATGGGGGACGTGAAGGAGATCCGCCCCGTCACCATCGCCACCTACCAGATCCTCACCTACCGCCGGAGCAAGGCCGGCCCCTTCGAGCACTTCAAGATCTTCGAGGCCGCCAACTGGGGGCTGGTGATCTACGACGAGGTGCACATGCTGCCGGCGCCCATCTTCCGGGCCGTGGCCGAGCTGCAGGCCAAGCGGCGCCTGGGCCTCACCGCCACCCTGGTGCGCGAGGACGGCAAGGAAGAGGACGTCTTCAGTCTCATCGGCCCCAAGCGGGTGGATGTGCCCTGGAAGATGCTGGAGAAGGACGGCTTCATCGCCACGGCCCACTGCCTGGAGATCCGCGTCCCCCAGCCCACGGACGAGCGCATGGAGTACGCCGTGGCGGACCAGCGCCAGCGCTTCCGCATCGCCTCGGAGAACAGCCTCAAGCTGGCGGTGGTGGATGAGCTGCTGGCCGGCCACCCCAAGGACAACATCCTCATCATCGGCCAGTACCTGGAGCAGCTGCGCATCCTGGGCGAGCGCCTGGGGGCCCCGGTGCTCACGGGCCAGACGCCGGAGCGGGAGCGGGAGGTGCTCTTCCGGCAGTTCCGGGAAGGGCAGCTGCGCATCCTCATCGTGAGCAAGGTGGCCAACTTCGCCATCGACCTGCCGGACGCCTCCGTGGCCATCCAGGTGAGCGGTACGTTTGGCTCCCGCCAGGAGGAGGCCCAGCGGCTGGGTCGCATCCTCCGCCCCAAGGGCGACCGCAATCAGAGCTTCTTCTACAGCCTCATCAGCTGGGACACCAGCGAGCAGGAGTTCGCCCGCAAGCGCCAGACCTTCCTCACGGAGAAGGGCTACCGCTACCTCATCGAGACCCGCCGCTTCGAAGCCACCGGCCACCTCAGCGAACCCGTCGTGTGGAAACAGCTGCTGGAAGAGACCAAGGCCTAAAAGCGGTTCCTGGTTATCGGCCTAGCTCCGCCAAATCGGACCTTCAAAGATCTCCACTAAGGACACGAAGAACTGCCGAAAAGGGCACGAAGGCAAGCTGTCGCGCCGACAGGGCCTCCGGGCCTGCGGCCCCCTTGGAGATGCCCGCGGTGGGTCTAGGTGCATTCGTGTGCTTCCTGCGCCCGCAGGGCGTCTTCGTGGTCTTCGTGGTGAACGCCCTTGAGGCTGATTACCCGCCCCAGCGGCTGGGGTGGGCCAGGGACTGGGCGCCGAGCCACTGGTCCAGGGGCCAGGCGAGGAGGGCGGCGAGGATGCCTGCCAGCACATCGTCCAGGACCACGCCCCAGCCGCCGGGCAGACTCTGGGCCATGTCCACCGGGCCCGGCTTCCAGATGTCGAAGAGCCGGAAGAGCAGGAAGGGTGCGCTGAGGCGAGCCGCCCACAGCAGCCAGGGCTGGGGCTGCAGGGTCACGGTGAACAGCAGCGGCGTGAGGGCAAACCACAGGCCCGCCCACTCATCGATGACGATGAAGGAGGGGTCCTTCTTGCCGGTCTCCCGCACCACGGCGTCCGCCGCCCAGACCGCCACCAGGGTCAGTGCCAGGGGGGCCGCCAGCAGCACCTTGGGGGCCCAGGAGGCAGCAACAGAGCCTAGCCCACGCACCAGCAGCAGCCAGACGAGCAGGCCCGCCAGCGTGCCCCAGGTGCCCGGCGCCGGCCGCAGATAGCCACTGCCCAAGCCCGTGGCCAGCCACCAGGCCAGGCGCGGGGCAAGGGTTGTCGGTGTCGCAGCCATTCGCCCATGGTAGGCGATGAGTTCCTTGGTCAGGAAAAGGATCACCGCCAGGACGCCAAGGACGCCAACAAGAACCTGTTGGTATTTCCGGCCGTTCTTGGCGCTCTTGGCGCCTTGGCGGTGAAAGCCCTTACTCGAACCGAGGGAAAGGGTGACCTTAAACGTGCCGCAGGGCCTCGACGATGCGCAGGCGGGCGGCTTTGAGGCCGGGGAAGAGGGCGCTGATCTGCAGGGTGGCCTGGAGGCCCAGGGCCACGAGGAGGTAGACGGCGGGCACCAGGTGGATGTTCAGCTCGTAGCCGTGGCTGGTGCCCGGCGGGGCGGGCATCTGGAGGTGCAGGGCGTTGAGCCCGGCCCGCAGCACCAGGGTGGCGGCCAGGCCCAAGGCACTGCCCAGCAGACCCAGGAAGGCACCCTCCCACTGGAGCAGGACCAGCAGCTGGCGGGGCTGGAGGCCCATGGCCCGCAGCACGCCGAACTCCCGCACCCGCTCCAGGACGCTCATGAGCAGGGTGTTGGCGGTGGCCAGCAGCACCACGAGGAACAGCACCAGGCCCATGAACCCGAAGATGGCGAAGTAGAGCAGCTTCACCTGCCGGTAGAAGGAGGCCAGCTCGAACCAGGGCTTCACCGTGGTCCCGGGCAGCAGGGCCTGGAGTCGCGCCTGCTCCGCCTCCACGGTGCCGGGGCGCTTGAGGACGACGGACAGCCGGGACCGGGCCGGCCCGGCGTCCAGCAGCTGCGCCGCTGTGCCGAGACCCACGGTAAGGAAGCGGTCGTTGAGCTCGCGGAGGCCCAGGTCCTGGAGGCCGACGACCTCCACATCCACGGCGTTGAGGGCGCCGTCCCGGGTGGTGGACATGAGCGTGAGGGAGCTGCCCACGGTGGCGCCCATGGCCCGGGCCAGCCCCACGCCGAGGAGCACCTCACGAGCGGCGGGAGCCGCGGCGAGCCAGCGGGAGCCGGCGCCGCCCGGGGCCTTGGCGCCGTCCTTGAGGGCCTCGGCGGTGGCCATGTGGCGGGGCTCCAGCACCGGGTCCACCGCCGTGCCCAGGAAGGCCACGCTGCGGGGTCCGTTGGAGAGCAGGCCCATGAACTGGATGCGGGGCAGCACCTCGGCCACGGCGGGGTCCCGCCGCAGGGTGGCGGCCAGGGCCTCGCCGTCCGGCAGGGCCTTCTCCAGGCTCTGAGCCTCGTCCCCATCCAGGGCGCCCGGGGGCAGGATCTGGAGATGGCCGAGGCCGCCGCGGATGGCACCGTCGGACAGCCCCTGGAAGGTCTGGGCCATGAAGCCCCCGGCCAGGCTCAGGGCCAGAAACCCGGCCACCACCACCAGCAGGGTCAGTGCCGTGCGCCGCCGCTGGCGCAGCAGGTTCCGCAGGGCGAGCCGGGCGAGGATCATGGCGCGTCCTCCCCCACCAGGCGGCCGTCCGCCAGGTGGAAGACGCGGTGGGCCCGGGCGATGACCGCTGGATCGTGGCTGGCCACCAGGAAGGTGACGCCCCGCTCTGCCGCCAGCTCAGCCATGAGGTCCATGAGGGGGCCGCCGTGGGCGTGGTCCAGGGCGGCGGTGGGCTCGTCCGCCAGCACCAGGAGGGGCTCCGGGGCCAGGGCCCGGGCGATGGCCGTGCGCTGCTGCTGCCCGCCGCTGAGCTGACCGGGGCGGTGGTGCAGGCGGTCGGCGAGGCCCACGCGCAGGAGGGCCGCCTCGGCGCGGCGCCGGGCCTCGAGCTCTCCGGAGCCCTGCAGCTGCAAAGGCAGCATCACGTTCTCCAGGGCCGACAGCACAGGCACCAGGTTGGCGGCCTGGAACACAAAGCCCAGGCGGCGCAGGCGCAGGTGGCAGCGGGCTGTCTCGGGCAGGGCCGAGACGTTCAGGCCGTCCAGCAGGACCTCGCCCTCATCCGGCGTGTCCAGAAGCCCCGCCAGCTGCAGCAGGGTGGTCTTGCCGCTGCCACTGGGTCCCGCCAACACCGCCAGGCAGCCCTTCGGCACCGACAGCGACACCCCGAACACGCCGGCGCGCTCGCCGCCGAGTTCGTAAGCGCGGGTAATGGCGCGAAGCTCCAGCATCCCAAGAGGATACCCGGGGCGGGGTCCTAGGCTTTCGAGCCAACGCCTCCCAAAAAGAAAAAGCAGACGGGGATAAGAGGGATGGAAGGCGATGAAGCAAAAGCAGAAACGGGTTATCGGGGACGCTCAGCCACAGGCATTCGAGAGCAATAGCGGAACCGCGGATTTCGCAGATGGTGCCGATAAAGGAAAAACGGAATTAACCACAAAGGCTCAAGCCGGATCACTTGGGATCTTGTCAGCCCCACCTTCAGGTCATGCTTATGCCCGACAACAGGAATTCAAGCTGTCCAGCAATGGCCTGCTAGGGTAAAAAAGACATTATTTCCCCTAATCCACGCTCGGTTCTGACCGTAATAGGTTAGTTCCCATCCCACCTTGAGGTATCTATGACGAGAACTTCCAGCACCTTTGGTCTCACCCTGCTCGCGGCGGGTGCCTTTGCGTTGACGGGCTCACCACTCCAAGCGGAGCTGCCCGCGCTCATCAGCCGTGATGTTCTTTTCGGAAATCCGGTAAAGTCTCAACCCCAGATCAGTCCGGACGGCAAGACGTTGGCCTACCTCGCGCCAGACACTAACGGCGTGCTCAATGCCTGGGTGCGCACCATCGGCAAGAGCGACGACAAGGTCATCACCAAGGACAAGAAGCGCGGTGTGCGCCGGTATTTCTGGCAACAGGATGCCGAACACCTCCTCTACATCCAGGACCAGGACGGCGATGAGAACTTCCATCTCTACCAGACCAGCCTGAAGACAGGGAGCACGAGGGACCTGACGCCCTTCTCAGCCATTCGCGCGGAGATCGTCGGCAGCGATCCCAAGTTCCCAGACACCCTGCTGGTGGGCCTCAACATCCGTGATGCCAGACTTCACGATGTCTACCGCCTGAACCTGAAGAATGGCGCCCTGGACTTGGACACCGTGAACCCAGGAAACGTGCTGGACTTCACGGCGGATAACGATCTGGTGGTGCGCGCAGCCCAGATCATGCATCCCGATGGCTCCACAGAGATCCAGGTGCGCGATGACGCCAGGGGCACCTGGCGCAGCTTCGTGAAGTGGGGCGCCGATGAATCCAATGGCGGTCTCGCGGGCTTCAGCCCCGACAACAAGAAGGTCTGGCTGCTGAGCAGCGTGGATCACAACGCTACGCGTCTGGTAGAGATCGACCTGAAGAGTGGCGAGAAGAAGGTCGTGAGCCAGGATCAGATGTACGACGTCGGCAGCCTGATGGTGCACCCCACCAAGAACACGCTGGAGGCCGTGGCCTACACGAAGGCGCGAACCGAGTGGACGTTCTTCGACAAGTCCGTGCAGGCAGATGTCGAGGCCCTGAAGAAGCTACGCAATGGTGACGTGAGCATTGTGAGCCGCGATCTCAAGGACCAGACCTGGATCGCGGCCTTCACCCTGGATAATGCCCCGGTCAGCTGGTACTCCTTCAACCGTGCCACCCAGAAGGCCGAGTTCCTCTTCACCAACAACCCGGCCCTGGAGAGCGCCAAGCTCGTGACCATGAAGCCCATCAGCTACAAGGCCAAGGACGGCATGACCATCTACGGCTACCTGACCGTCCCCGAAGGTATTCCCGCCAAGAACCTGCCAATGGTGCTCAACGTTCACGGAGGCCCCTGGGCCCGGGACAACTGGGGCTACCGGCCCGAAGCCCAGTGGTTGGCCAACCGCGGCTACGCTGTGCTCCAGGTGAACTTCCGCGGCTCGACGGGCTACGGCAAGGCCTACCTGAACGCGGGGGACAAGGAGTGGGGCCTGAAAATGCACCAGGATCTTCTGGATGCCAAGGCCTGGGCCATCCATGAGGGCATCGCCGATGCCGCGAAGACGGCCATCTACGGGGGTTCCTACGGTGGTTACGCCACACTCGCCGGGCTGGCCTTCACCCCCACGGAGTTCGCATGCGGTGTGGATATCGTTGGGCCCAGCAACCTCAATACACTCCTGGCTTCCATTCCGCCCTACTGGGCTCCCATGAAGGCCATGTTCACCAAGCGTATGGGTGAGGACCCCAAGTTCCTGGAGGAGCGCAGCCCTCTCTTCAAGGCTCATCAGATCGTGCGCCCGCTCCTCATCGCCCAGGGCGCCAACGACCCACGCGTGAAGCAGGCTGAAGCCGATCAGATCGTGGCTGCCATGCGCAAGAACAGCCAGCCTGTGGACTACCTGCTCTTCCCTGATGAGGGCCACGGCTTCGCCCGCCCCGAGAACCGCTTCAAGTTCTACGCGGCGGCCGAGGAATTCCTGGCCAAGCATCTGGGTGGGCGGGTCGAGCCACCAGCAGCGAAGGATAAGTGGGAGGCCTTGAAGAAGTAGGCCTTTGGGACTGTCAATCGGAGAGGGCCTAGGACGAATCCCTGGGCCCTTTCCGTTGGCATCGGCCACGCCGATACGGGTGACAAACCGAACTTTCGCGTTGGATCTTTCTTTACTACTCCTCGATTCTGCTCAGGGCCGAATCCTCCTGGCCTTAAATGCCGCCTCGTAGGCGGCGGTGCTGGCTTCCAGGCCGCCGTCTTCCACTTCGCCGATGAGGTCGTAGGCGTGGGCTTTGACGATGCGGACGCGCTGGATGGTGTTGGCCTGGGGGACGCCGTCCACCAGCAGCACATTGCCATCGATCTCCGGGGCCTGGCCCTGGTGGCGGCCCTTGATGATGAGGTCGGTCTCTTCGTGGGCGCCCTCCACCAGCACATCGATGACCTGGCCCACCTTCTCCTGGTTCTTCTCCCGGGCGATCTTCTGCTGCAGCTCCAGGATGCGGCGCTTGCGGGCCTCCTTGGTTCGCTTGGGGATGGGATCGCCAAGGGCATGGGCCGAGGTTCCCTCCTCGGCGCTGTAAGTGAAGACCCCCACGTGATCGAAGCGGGCCTCCTGCACGAAGGACCTAAGCTCGGCGAAGGCCGCCTCGTCCTCGCCGGGGAAGCCCACGATGAAGTTCGACCGGATGGCGATGCCCGGGACCAGGCGGCGCACCTTCTCCAGCAGCTTCAGGAACTGCTTGCGGCTGCCGCCCCGGGCCATGGCCTTGAGAATGGCGGCGTCGGCGTGCTGCAGGGGCATGTCCAGGTAGCGGGCGCAGTTGGGCGTCTCCGCCATGGCCCGCAGGAGGCCGTCCGTGAGGCGGTTGGGGTAGGCGTAGTGGATGCGGAACCAGCGCAGGCCCGCCACTTGGCCCAGGGCCCGCACCAGCTTCTCCAGGGCGTCGGGGTCGCCGAAGTCCCGGCCGTAGTCCGTGGTGTCCTGGCCCACCAGGCTGATTTCCAGGACGCCCTGGGCTACCAGGTTCGCCGCCTCGGCCACCACGCTCTCGATGCGGCGGCTGCGCTGGGCACCCCGGAGCAGGGGGATCACGCAGAAGGCGCAGGCATGGTCGCAGCCCTCGCTGATCTTCAGGTAGGCGCTGGCCTTGGGGGTGGTGAGCAGGCGGGGGCTGGCCTCGCTGTAGAGGTAGTCGGGGTTGG
>CAIMFT010000131.1 GCA_903840385.1 uncultured Holophagaceae bacterium | reverse complement strand
GCACCAGCCGCTGCCCCCACCGTCGAGGCCGGTGCCGAGGCCCCTGCTGAGGCCGCCGCCCCTGCGGAGGATCGCCGCAAGGCCGGACGCCGTGGCAACGATGATAAGGGCGCCACCGACACCATCCGGGTGAGCCAGGCCAAGCTCGAGCAGTTCATGAACATCGTGGCGGAGCTGATCATCAGCAAGACCATGATCAGCCACCTGGTGGAACGCCTGGTGCCCATGGTGGCCGGCCAGCCTGCGGCCCCCGTGGCCAAGGAGCTGGCCCACGCCTCGGTCTACCTGGACCACGTGAGCAAGGAGATCCAGGCCTCGGTGCTGGGCATCCGGATGGTCCCCGTGAAGACCGTCTTCTCCAAGTTCCCCCGCATGCTCCGGGACTTGGCCAAGGCCAGTGGCAAGAAGATCGACCTCCAGCTGGTGGGGGAGGACACGGAGATCGACAAGAGCATCATCGAGGAGCTGGGGGATCCCATGATCCACCTGATCCGGAACAGCGCCGACCACGGCATCGAGTCCCCGGAAGTGCGCCTGAAGGCAGGGAAGTCCGAGACCGGCACCGTCATCCTGCGCGCCCGGCACGAGGGCGACAGCGTGGTGGTGGAGATCGAGGATGACGGCAAGGGCATCGACCCGGCGGTGATCCGGGCCAAGGCCATCGAGAAGGGCATCCTCACCGTCGAGCGCGCCGAGGCCATGCCCGATGAGGATGTGATCGAGCTGATCTTCGCTCCGGGCTTCAGCACCGCCGCCAAGGTCACGGACATCTCAGGCCGCGGCGTCGGCATGGATGTGGTGCTGTCCAATGTCCGCAAGCTCAATGGTCGGGTCGGCATCCGCTCCACCGTGGGCAAGGGCGCCGTCTTCACCATCAAGCTGCCCCTGACCCTGGCCATCATTGATGCCCTCCTCGTGAAGAGCGGCGGCCAGGTCTTCGCCTTCCCCGGCACCTCGGTGGAGGAGACCCTGATCATTCCGCCGGAGACCGTGAGCCACCTCACCAGCCGCCAGGCCATCAACCTGCGGGGCGAGGTGCTGGGCGTGAGCCGCCTCCGCCACCTCCTCCAGGGCGAAGCCATGGGGGACGAAGCTGGCAGTGACGGACTCTCGGTGGTGGTGATCTCGGCCGGTGGCCGGCGGCTGGGCATCGTGGTGGACGCCTTCGTGCGCCGCCAGGAAGTCGTCATCAAGCCGCTCGCCCCCTACCTCGCCAGCCTGCCCGGCATCAGCGGGGCGTCCATCATGGGGGATGGCGGGGTGGTCCTCATCCTCGATCCCGCAGAGCTGCTCCAGCTGGCGGTGCAGGAGGTCGTGTGAACCCAGGCGACGGCCTCCTGTCCCGGCCCGGTGACCGCGACCCTGAGGCCGCCCCCCAGCGGTTCCTGACCTTCTTTCTGGATGATCGGTCCTATGGGCTGCCCCTGGCCCAGGTGGCGGAGATCACCCCCCTGCGCCCGCTGAACCGACTGCCCCACATGCCCCGGGCCGTGGAGGGCATCCTCGAGCTCAGAGGGCGGGTGGTCCCCATCATGAACCTGCGGGAGCGCATGTCCCTCCCCCCCCTGGACGCGGCGCGCACCGGCACCATCCTGGTCCTGGACCTGGCGGGAACTGCCACGGGCCTGCTGGTGGATGGCGTGGACGCCGTGATCAGCGTCCAGCCGGAGGCCCTGGTGACCGCCAGCCCCATGCTGGCAGGGGTGAATGGCGCCTGGGCCGTGGGCTTCATTGCCCTGGGGGAGCGCCTCATCACCATCCTGGACGCAGCCATCGTCACCAACCTGGGCGGTGGAAACGTGGCGGGCCGCGAGGCCCTCGCCACCCTGAACCTGGAAGAGCGCCTGGACGAGGACCTGCGTCGCCTCATCGAGCTGGCCCCCACCAAGGACACAGGGCAGGAACAGAACCGGATCCTCCCCCAGATCGAGAGCTCCATCAACTACACCGAGCAGGAGATGGGCAAGGTCATGGAGCGGGTGGAGGCCATGCTGGCGGGGACGGACCGGGCCTTCAAAAGCATCGGCTACCTCAAGCACGAGGTTGGCCTGGGCAAGCTCCGGGGCCAGGAAGCGGCCATCGTGGACCTGGAGCGCACCAACCAGGAGCTCGAGGACACGGTGTTCGTGCTCATCCAGCAGATGCAGTACCAGGACATCGCCCGGCAGAAGCTGGAGCGGGTCATGGTCCACCTGAAGGGCATGCAGGGCGTGATCTCTGGCAAGCTGCGGACCCCGGCCTGAGCCTGGGGCATCCCACTGGAGCCTGGGGCCTTCCCCGGTCACAATAGGGGTTTGGCCCAGGAGGCCCCGTGAGCGTTACCCCCTTCACCGAAGTCCGCTTCCTCGCCGACCAGATCGGCGAGACTGTCCGGCTGCGGGGCTGGGTCCGCAATGCCCGCACCAGCAAGACCCGCTTCATCGAGCTGCGGGATGGCTCCGGCTTCGTCCAGTGCGTGGTGGGAGCCGCCGAGGCCGACCCCGCTGCCTATGAGCTGGCCGGGAAGCTCACGCAGGAGTCCGCCATCGCCCTCACCGGCGTGGTGCAGCAGCACCCCCGGACCGGCCAGCCCGAGATTCTGGTGAAGGCCCTGGAGCTCATCGGGGGCAGCACCGACTTCCCCATCACCCCCAAGGAGCACGGCACCGAGTTCCTCATGGAGAACCGCCACCTGTGGCTGCGGAGCCGCCGCCAGTGGGCCATCCTCCGCATCCGGCACACCCTGGTGAAGGGCATCCGGGACTTCTTTGACAGCGATGGCTTCACCCTCCTGGATGCGCCGATCCTGACCCCCAGCGCCTGCGAAGGCACCAGCACCCTGTTCGGTACCGAGTACTTCCACGAGGGCACGGCCTTCCTCAGCCAGTCGGGCCAGCTCTACCAGGAGCCGGGCATCGCGGCCTTCGGCAAGGTGTACTGCTTCGGCCCCACCTTCCGGGCCGAGAAGAGCAAGACCCGCCGCCACCTCACGGAGTTCTGGATGGTGGAGCCCGAGGTGGCCTTCGCCCACCTGGACGATGTCATGGTCCTGGGCGAGCGCATGACCAAGTTCCTCATCCAGCGGGTGCTGGAGGGGCGGCAGGAGGAGCTGAAGATTCTGGAGCGCGACACCGCCCCCCTGGAGCTGGCTCTCAACACCACCTTCGACCGCATGACCTACTCCGAGGCCGTGGACAAGCTCAAGACCCTGGGCAGTGACATCGTGTGGGGCGAGGACTTCGGCAACGACGACGAGACCATCCTCATGAACGCCACGGACCGCCCCCTCTGGGTACACCGCTTCCCCCGGGCCTTCAAGGCCTTCTACATGGAGCCGGACCCCCTGGATGACCGTCTGGCCCTGGGCGCCGACCTGCTGGCCCCTGAGGGCTACGGCGAGGTCATCGGCGGCGGCGAGCGGGCCAGCGACCTGCAGTACCTGCTGGACCAGATCGAGCACCACCAGCTCACCCGGGCCGACTACGAGTGGTACCTGGACGTCCGCAAGTACGGCAGCGTCCCCCACGCCGGCTTCGGCATGGGCCTCGAGCGCGCCGTGGCATGGCTGTGCAAGCTGCCGCATGTTAGGGAGACCATCCCCTATCCGCGGATGATGGGGACGCTGAGGCCCTAACGGGCATCCGTAACCGCACACGGGCTGCGCCCGTGTGATAGAAAATCGCTGCGCGATTTTCCGTAGAGCAATTGCCTGGGAAGCACGCTTTCAGTGCCGTTCTTGCTTTGCTTTTCCCCGTGAAAATCGCGCAGCGATTTTCAGAAGCACGGCCCTAGATCGGAACCCACCCCTACAACTGCATCACCACGCCGGGCAACTTCTGGATGGCCTCTCGCAGGGGCGTCTCGGCCTGGTCGTCGGGCAGGGTGACCCAGAAGGTGTAGCTGATGAAGGCCCCCTTGCAGGAGGACCGGTGCTGCTCCTCGCCCTCGGGCTGGGGTCCCAGGTGGGCCAGGATGGTCTGCATCACCATCTCGGGGCGCAACTCCTCCTGGCGCCCGATGATCTTCATGGGCACGCGGTTGGGATAGGTGACCTCAGGCCGCAGGCGAACTTCGTCCATCAAGGATGTGTCCCTTGCTTTTCACTGTCTCTCAGTGCGCAGCACTGAGAGCCTACTTGACCTCGATCTCGCGCAGGTCCTTCCCCGGCTTGAAGCGGATGCTCTTGCCCTTGGGGATCTGGACGCTGGCGCCGGTCTTGATGTTCCGGCCCATGCCGCGCTTGCGGGGGCGGGGCTCGAAGACGCCGAAGCCGCGGATCTCGATGCGGTGCCCGTTGAGCAGGGCATCCTTGAGGCGCTCGGTGAGGAGATCAACAACCTGCAGGGCGGTGGCCCGGGAGCAGGGGTGAACCTTCATCAGCGAATTGGCGATGTCGATCTTGATCATCGGAAACCTCGGGTAAGGGGTGGGAAAGCAAGAATAGGGGAAGGAAGGCTACCGTGCCAAGGTGATTTTCACTTCCGGGCCCGGGGGCATGGGCAGGGGCATGCCCGGGGGCGCCAGGGAAGGGGAGGGGGCAAGGCTGGACTCTCGCCCCGGACCCTGGGCAATGGCCATGCCGCGCTCCATGTTCGACTTGGCCATGTCGGAGGTGGCCAGCACCCCCTCCAGGCGGAGCTTGAACTCGCCCACATTGGTGGCCCGGAGGAGGGCCTCCTCTTCGGTGATCAGGCCCTGGCGCAGCAGGAAGTAGAGGCTCTGGTCGAAGGTCTGCATGCCGTACTGGGCGGTGCCGGAGGCGATGACATCCTTGAGGAGCTTGGTCTTCTCCTTGTCCTCGATGCAGGCGCGGGCGGACTCGGTGGTGACCATGACCTCCACCGCAGGGACCCGGCCCTGGCCATCGGCCCGGGGCACGAGGCGCTGGGAGATGACCCCCTTGAGGACCGAGGCCAGCTGCAGGCGGATCTGCTTCTGGTGGTGGGGCGGGAAGACGGAGATGACCCGGTTGATGGTCTCGGTGGCGTCCAGGGTGTGCAGGGTGCTGAACACCAGATGGCCGGTCTCGGCGGCGTGCAGGGCGGTCTCGATGGTCTCCAGGTCGCGCATCTCGCCTACCAGGATCACGTCCGGGTCCTGGCGCAGGGCGGCGCGCAGGGCAGAGGAAAAGCTCTTGCAGTCGGCCTCGACCTCTCGCTGGTTGATGATGCTGAGGTTGTCCCGGTGCAGGTACTCGATGGGATCCTCGATGGTGAGGATGTGTTCGGTGCGGGTGGCGTTGATGAGGTCGATCATCGCCGCCAGGGTGGTGGACTTGCCCGAGCCCGTGGTGCCCGTCACCAGCACCAGGCCCCGCTGTTCCTGGCAGATGGTCTTCAGGACCTTGGGCAGCATGAGGTCATCGATGGTGAAGATCTTCCGGGGAATGACCCGCAGCACCAGGCCCACCGTGCCCCGCTGGTTGAAGATGTTGCACCGGAAGCGGCCCAGGCTCGGCACCGAGTAGGCAATGTCTATGTCAAAGTTTTCCTTGAACTTACCCTTCTGACGGTCGCTGGCCATGATGGCGTAGGCCATGGCGATGGTGTCTTCCTGCACCAGGCGCTTGAACTGGGTCATGGGCGTCAGCTTGCCCCGGATTCGGGCAATGGGATGGTTCCCCACCTTGAGGTGGAGGTCGCTGGCGCCCTGCTCGCAGACCACCGTGAGCAGCTCGTTGATGTGCATTGATCGCTCCCGCTTGGGGTTCGCTTATCTTAGACCTCCTGATTGCAAAGGGAAGGGGATAGCGATTACCGCTCGGAAAAGACCGTGCTTTCTGGTAAAATCGAGGGTTCTGCCAGAGCTCTGTCCTGGCCGCCCCCGGGAGCCCGATGTCCGCCCTTGAAAAGATCCGCAACCTCGCCATCATTGCCCACGTTGATCACGGCAAGACCACCCTGGTGGATGCCCTGTTCAAGGGCGCCCACATGTTCCGGGACAACCAGCGCGTCCAGGAACGGGCCATGGACAGCAATGACCAGGAGCGGGAGCGCGGCATCACCATCCTGGCCAAGACGACCTCCCTGCACTGGGGCGGCTACCGCTTCAACATCGTGGACACCCCTGGCCACGCCGACTTCGGTGGTGAGGTTGAGCGCGTGCTGAGCATGGTGGACTCCGTCCTGCTGGTGGTGGACGCCTTTGACGGCCCCATGCCCCAGACCAAGTTCGTGACCCGGAAGGCCCTGGCCCTGGGCCTGCGGCCCATCGTCGTGATCAACAAGGTGGACCGCCCCGGCGCCCGCCCGGTCTGGTCCCAGGATCAGGTCTTCGACCTCCTCATTGAGCTCGGAGCCACCGAGGAGCAGCTCGACTTCCCCTGCGTCTTCGCCAGCGCCAAGATGGGCTACGCCATGCTGGATATCAATGATGCCAGCGAGACCCTGGACCCCCTCTTCGACACCATCGTCAAGCACTGCCCCCATCCCAAGGGGAGCCCCGACGCCCCCCTGCAGATGCTGGTCACCCTCATGGACTGGAGCGACTTTGTCGGCCAGATCGGCATCGGGCGCATCGTGAACGGCCGCATCCGGGTGGGCGACCAAGTGGGCCTGGTGAAGCGGGATGGCACCGTCCAGCCCCAGAAGATCTCCCAGCTCTACGGCTTTGAGGGCCTGACCCGGGTCCAGCTCCAGGAGGCCAGTGCGGGCGAGATTGTTGCCATCGCCGGCATCGCCGACATCCGCGTGGGCGAGACCATCGCCGACCCGGCCAGCCCTGTGGCCCTGGAGTATGTGGACATCGACGAGCCCACCATCTCCATGATGTTCATGGTCAACGCCGGCCCCTTCGCCGGCCAGGACGGCAAGCACGTCCAGAGCCGCCGCATCCGCGAGCGCCTCACCAAGGAGCTGCAGCACAACGTGGCCCTGCGCGTGGAGGACACGGACACCCCGGACGCCTTCAAGGTGAGCGGCCGCGGCGAGCTGCACCTCTCGGTGCTCATCGAGACCATGCGCCGCGAGGGCTTCGAGCTCTGCGTGAGCCGTCCCGAGGTGATCCTGCACATCGACCCGGTCACCGGCGAGAAGATGGAGCCCTACGAGGACGTCACCATCGACATCCCCGAGGCCTTCATGGGCGTGACCATGGAGCACATGGGCAACCGCAAGGCCGAGATGCAGGACATGGGCAACGAGGGTGGTCGCCTGCGCCTCCACTTCAAGATCCCCAGCCGCGGCCTCATCGGGTTCCGCAGTGAGTTCATGACCGACACCCGCGGCGAGGGCATCATCCACAGCCTCTTCAGCCACTACGGCCCCCACAAGGGCGACCTGCCGGGCCGCAAGAACGGCGTCCTCATCAGCATGGAGCAGTGCGAGACCGTGGGCTTTGCGCTCATGAACCTCGAAGAGCGCGGTGTCATCTTCCTGCACCCGGGCGTCCGCTGCTACGAGGGCATGATCGTGGGCGAGCACGCCCGGGAGAATGACCTGGTGGTGAACGTGGCCAAGGGCAAGAAGCTGTCCAACATGCGCGCCAGCGGCAGCGACGAGGCCACCCGCCTCACCCCGCCCCGGGAGCACACCCTGGAGCAGGCCCTGGAGTACATCGAGCTCGACGAGCTGGTGGAGGTCACCCCTAACTTCATCCGCATGCGGAAGCGGGTGCTCGACACCAACGAGCGCAAGAAGTCCGAGCGGCGCCCCAGCGACAACACCTGGGCAACCTAGGCGATCGTCGGTAAGTAGCCTGCTTCCATTGCTATGCTTCTGCTTGATGGGACGAATTACAAAATTGTAAGAATACCTAAGATAAGTTACAATTTTGTAATTCAAGCCCTGGAGCATGTGTGGCGAACCCAGAGGATCCACGCAACCTCACCACCCTGGTGGAGCTGAGCCAGGCCCTGTCCACCTCCGATATCCGGGCGGCTTTGCCCAGGGTGCTGGAGATCCTGGCGGAGGCCTTTGGTGCCCTCAGTGGCGTCATCATGCTGGCGGAAGAGGAGAGTGGTGAGCTGCGGCTGGAGGCCTCCCGGGGCCTGAGCCGACAGGCCATCGAGCGGGCCCGCTACCGGGCTGGGGAGGGGGTCACAGGCCGGGTCCTCAAGAGCGGCAAGGCCGTGGTCGTTCCCAAGGTGAGCCAGGAGCCCCTCTATCTGGACCGCACGGGGATCCTGCGGGAGCACCGCCGCCAGAAGGGCGAGCTGAGCTTCTTCTGCCTGCCCCTCTTTGTCGATGGCAAAGCCGTGGGGGCCCTCTCCCTGACCACGCCCTACGACGCCGCCCGGGACTACGACGGCGAGGCCAAGCTCCTGCAGATTGCGGCGTCCATGGTGGGGATGGCCATGAAGGTGGCCCGCCTGGTGGCCGCCGATCGCCAGCGCCTGCTGGAGGAGAACCGACAGCTGCGTGAGGAGCTGCGGGAGCGCTACGAGCTCCGGAACCTCATCGGCACCAGCCACGCCATGCAGCGGGTCTACGACCTGGTGGCCCAGGCGGCGCCCGCCAGCACCACCGTGATCATCCGGGGGGAGTCCGGCACCGGCAAGGAGCTGGTGGCCCATGCCATCCACTACAGCTCCCCCCGGGCCAACAAGCCCTTCGTGAAGGTGAGCTGCGGGGCCCTGCCCGAGAACCTCATCGAGTCAGAGCTGTTCGGCTATGAGCCCGGCGCCTTTACCGATGCCCGCAAGCAGAAGCTGGGGCGGTTTGAGTTGGCCCAGGGCGGGACCCTCTTCCTGGATGAGGTGGGGGAGCTCAGTCCGGCCACCCAGGTGAAGCTCCTGCGGGTGCTGCAGGAGCGGGAGTTTGAGCGGCTCGGCGGGGTCACGCCTGTGAAGGTGGACGTGCGCCTCGTGACCGCCACCAACCGGGACCTGGAGGCGGCCACCCTCAATGGCCTCTTCCGGGAGGACCTCTACTACCGCCTCAATGTGTTTGAAGTCTTCCTGCCCCCCCTGCGGGAGCGGAACACCGACATCCTTCTACTGGCTGATCACTTCGTGGAGAAATACGCCGCCCGCCACCGCAAGGACGTGCGCCGCCTGTCCACCTCCGCCATCGACATGCTGGTGGCCTACCACTGGCCCGGCAACGTTCGGGAGCTGGAGAACTGCATGGAGCGGGCCGTCCTGGTCTGCGAGGGGGGCGTGGTCCATGGCCACCACCTGCCGCCCAGCCTACAGACCGCCGAGGTCTCCGGGACCCTGCCGTCCCAGGCCCTGGGGGATGCGGTCTCAGCCTTCGAGCGGGACATCCTGCAGGATGCCCTCAAGTCGGCCCGAGGCAACCGGGCCCGGGCCGCCCGCCTGCTCCAGACCACGGAGCGCATCCTCAACTACAAAGTGAAGAAGCACGGCTTGGAGCCGGAGCGGTTCCAGACGTCCTCGGAAGCACAAAATATTACAAAATTGTCGTAAGACATGGATTTATCTACAAAAATGTTTGCATTGAATCTGGGCGATGATTCAAGCATTTAATGGATAAAACAAATAATATCAATTAATAAATTTAAGAGACCGAGCTCCGATGAAGGCTGGCACGGCCCCTGCTCTGGAAAGAGCGGGAGGGGCCGATGGCCGGCCCCTGATGACAGCCCGGGAGGACCGGGAGCCGGACCAGGCGAGACGCCCCCGGATCTTCCCTCCCCGGACATTAGGAAGGAGACACCCATGAACCGGCGGACCCTGACCCGTTCCCTCGCTGTGGCAGTGGCCCTTGTGGCCCTGTCCTCGCTCGTCTTTGCTGCCGAGCCCAGCTGCGGGAATCCCGTGACCGATCTGCAGGGCCCTTCCCAGATTCAGGGGCAGGCCCTCCTGTCCCAGCGCTAAACCACTCGCCCACGTTCATTCATCCCTCCCCCCCCATTCGAGGTTTTCATGCGCATCAAACCCCTGCTCGCCACCCTGGCCCTATTGGGCTCCACCCTGTCGGCACAGACGCCGGCTCCGGCTGCTCCAGCACCGCCGGCTCCGCCCGCACCGCCCGCCCTCCTGGGCTTTGCGGTGACGGGCTCGACCACCCTGGGCTCCCAGTACATCTTCCGCGGCCTCACCCAGACGGATGGCAAGCCCACCGTGCAGGCTGAGATCGACCTGGCTCATGCCGATGGCTGGTACCTGAGCCTCGCCGCCAGCAACATCTCCTGGCTCACCGACGCGGGTGTCGGACCCATGTCCGCCGGTGTTGAGGTGGATGTCTTCGGTGGCTACAAGTGGGGCTTCGCCAAGGACTGGACCTTGGACATCGGCGCCTACCGCTACCTCTACCCTGGCGACTACTCCCACGTCTCCATGACCAGCCCCAGCACCACCGAGGGCTACCTGGGCCTCAGCTACGCCTGGGCGAGCCTCAAGTACTCCAAGGTGCTCAGCGCCGGAAACTTCGGCGTCGCCAAGGCCGATGGCTCCAGCTACCTCGATCTGAGCCTGGCCTACCCCCTGGGCGAGAGTGGCTGGACCGTGCTGGCCCACGCCGGCAAGACCACCTACGTCGGCACGGGCAACAGCCCCCTCGACTACACGGACACCAAGCTGGGCATCGCCAAGGAGCTGAAGGGCTACACCTTCGCCCTGGCTGGCACCAAGGCCGACACCAAGGACGCGGTCTACACCAATGCCCTGGGCCGCAACATCGGCGGCAACCGCGTGACCTTGACCGTCGCCAAGACCTTCTGATTCCAAACCGCCCCTCGTTCCCATTACCCACTCCATGGAGTCAGCAATGGCAAGCACTTCCTGCACCACCGAGAAGCTCACCTACCCGCAGAAGCTCTCCCGGCTCCGCGAGCGCATGAAGGACCCCGAGTGGCGCCGCTACGGCCTGCTCATGGCCGCCGGCAAGAGCCTGGGCATCGTGGCCATCCTGGCCATGGTCATCCTCATCCCCATGCTGCTCAACGGCACCCCGGCCCACGCAGACACCCCGGCGCCCACCCCGGCCGTGGTCGCCACTGCCGACGTCGCCCCCGCAGCTGCAGCACCTGCCGCTGCCCCGGCCCCCGCCGCTCCTGTGGTGCTCGCCAAGGACATCATCAATCCCCTGAACACCATGTGGACCCTGATCGCAGCCTTTCTGGTCTTCGCCATGCAGGTGGGCTTCGTGATGCTGGAAGCTGGCTTCTGCCGCTCCCGGGAAACGGTCAACGTCCTGGTGGAGTGCGTGTTTGACACGGCCCTCTGCGGCATCCTCTTCTGGGCCTGGGGCTACGCCTTCATGTTCAGCGAGGGCAACGGCTTCATCGGCTACCACTGGTTCTTCCTCAAGGGCGTGCCCGCCACCTATGGGACCACCGGCGTGGCCCTGCTGGCTCACTGGATCTTCCAGTTCGCCTTCGCTGACACCTGCTCCACCATCACCTCCGGCGCCATGATCGGCCGCACCGACTTCATCGGTGACATCCTCTACAGCTTCTGCGTCTCCGGCTTCATCTACCCCATCATCGGCCACTGGGCCTGGGGCCCCGATGGCTTCCTGGCCACCATGGGCAGCGCCGGCAAGTTCCTCCCCGGCCTGGGCATGAACTTCCATGACTTCGCCGGCTCCACCGTGGTCCACACCATCGGCGGCGCCGTGGCCCTGGCGGGCGCCATCGTCCTCGGCCCCCGCATCGGCCGCAAGTTCAAGCGGGACGGCGGCGGCCCCATGACGCCTCACGACCTCACCATCGCCGTGTGCGGCGGCCTGCTCCTCTGGTTCGGCTGGTATGGCTTCAACCCCGGCAGTACCCTCTCCGCCATGGACTTCGAAGGCATCGGCCGCGTCTCCGCCAACACCACCCTGGCTGCCTGCGCCGCCGCCCTCACCGCCGTGTTCTACATCTACTTCCGCACCGGCAAGTGGGATCCGGGCTCCATCACCAACGGCTTCCTGGCCGGCCTGGTGGCCATCACCGCCCCCTGCTACTGGGTGTCTCCCTTCGGTTCGGTGATGATCGGTGCCATCGCCGGTGTCCTGGTGATCCTGGCCGTGGACATGCTCGAGTACCTCCGCATTGACGATCCCATCGGCGCTGTGCCGGTGCACATGGTCAACGGCATCTGGGGCACCATCTCCCTGGGGCTCTTCGCCAGCGGTCAGTTCTCTGCCATCGGGAGCGACCCCATCAGCCCCGACCTCACCAGCAAGCTGACGGGCCTCTTCTACGGCGGCGGCAGCCAGGTGCTCAAAGCCCAGCTGATCGGCAGCGCCATCGTCACCGTCGCCACCCTCGGGGTCTCCCTGGCGGTGATGTATGCCATCGATGCCTTTGGCCTGCTCCGCCTCTCCAAGGTGGGTGAGCTGGACGGCATGGACATCCACGAGCACGGCATCTCGGCCTACCCCGAGTACGTCATCTCCGCCCTGGCGGCCCCGGCTGGCGCTCCCATCACCGTTCCTCCCACCGCCAAGAAGTGAGCGCATCATGAGCCCGACCTGCCCAACCGTTCGCAAGAGGAGTCCACTATGAAAATGATCATCGCCATCATCCGGCCTGAGCGGTTTGAAGCCGTCCAGTCCGCCCTGGTCGCCCAGGACATCCATCTGATGACCGTGTCGGATGTCCGGGGCTGCGGCACCCAGAGGGGTTACGCCGAGCAGTTCCGGGGCAACAAGATCGGCCAGATCCGCCTGCTGCCCAAGGTGAAGCTGGAGATCGCCGTGAACGAAGAGTTTGTCCGACCTGCCGTGGAGGCCATCATGACGGCCGCCAAGTCTGAACCCAGTCAGCTGGGGGATGGCAAGGTGTTCGTCCTGAACCTCGAGGACTGCTTCCGGGTCCGCACGGGACAGCAGGGAGGAGACGCCATCGGGCCCTGAGGTTCCCCCCCTGGGGTTCCCCGGAAACCGAAAGGACGCGGCAGGTGCGCTCGGCGCCTTCCGCGTCCTTCTGGCGTCCAGACTTATGGACGTGCTGCGCCGAGGCGAAAAGGCCCCTTCGGGTCGCCTGACTGGCGGAACCTCTGCCCAGGTCTGGCCCAGACGCTGGAGTCTCCATGCGCACTCCCTTGCTCCTGACCCTCCTGGCCCCCCTGGGCTTGCCCCTGCTGGCAGAGCCGCCCGCCCCACCCGCCCTCCTGGGCTTTGCGGTGACGGGCTCGGCCACGCTGGGCTCGCAGTACATCTTCCGCGGCCTCACGCAGACCGATGGCAAGCCCACCGTGCAGGCTGAGATCGATCTGGCTCACGCCGATGGTTGGTATCTCAGCCTCGCCGCCAGCAACATCTCCTGGCTCACCGACGCGGGTGTCGGGCCGCTGTCCGCTGGCGTTGAGGTGGATGTCTTCGGTGGCTACAAGTGGGGCTTCGCCAAGGACTGGACCTTGGACATCGGCGCCTACCGCTACCTCTACCCTGGCGACTACTCCCACGTCGCCATGACCAGCCCCAGCACCACCGAGGGCTACCTGGGCCTCAGCTACGCCTGGGCGAGCCTCAAGTACTCCAAGGTGCTCAGCGCCGGGAGCTTCGGCGTCGCCAAGGCGGATGGCTCCAGCTACCTCGATCTAAGCGTGGCCTATCCCTTGGGGGAGAGTGGCTGGACCGTGCTGGCCCACGCCGGCAAGACCACCTACACAGGAACCGGCAACAGCCCCCTCGACTACACGGACACCAAGCTGGGTATCGCCAAGGAGCTGAAGGGCTACACCTTCGCCCTGGCCGGCACCAAGGCCGACACCAAGGACGCGGTCTACACCAACGCCCTGGGCCGCAACATCGGCGGGAACCGCGTGACCTTCACGGTGAGCAAGGCCTTCTAGCCGAGCCCGTGGCGCCTGGAAGGTGCTACAACGGAGCCGATGACACCGTTGGAGAAGGGCATGGGGGCAGGTCCAGGCAGCGTCTACACCGCGCCCCCCCAGGCCACGTTTCTGCAGAAGCTGGGGCCAGGGGGAGCTGCCACCCTGGCCCTCGCCCTCTCGTCCGCCCTGGTCCTGCTGGGAGTGCCCTGGCTGTGGGCCCTGGCCAGGGTCTTGCGCCAGGCGCGCCGGGACGAAGCCGCTCCCGGGGACGCCATCCTGGTGCTGGGTCGCCAGCTGGACGAGGGGAACCCCACCGCGGTGTTTCAGGCCCGCTTGGCCCACGCCGCCCTGCTCTGGCGCCAGGGGCTGGCCCCCCGCATCCTGGTGGCCGGCGGCACCACCGGGCGGGCCGTTCGGACCGAGGCCGAGGCCGGCCGGGCCTGGCTGGTGGCCCATGGGACTCCCGCCGAGGCGATCCACCTCGAGGCCGCCAGCCAGCACACCGTGGAGAACCTCTTTCATGTGCGGGCGCTGCTGCGCTCGGAAGGCTGGGGGACCCTCCTGCTGGTCTCGGATCCCCTGCATATGGCTCGGGCCCAGGCCACGGCCCGGGGCCTTGGCCTCCCTGTTCGGTGCTGTCCCGCCGCCTCGGCCCCTCCACTCCCAGGGTCGCTCGGGTGGTGGCTGCGTGCTGGAGGGGAGGCCTTCCTCCTGCACTGGTACTGGGTGGGGCTGGGATATTGTCGGCTCTTCAAAATTCACGGAGCCCTGGCCCGAATCACCTGACCAACAGGTGGTAAATATTGTATTCATATCTACTTCCAGATGTGCCGAAGAAATTGAAACGGACCTGGGAGGAGCGATGGTGGATCGAAAATGCCTGGAGCGCTATGCCCGGCGCCTGAAGAGTGAGGGGCGCAACCTGAAGCATCTGGTGGCTGCGGTCCATGGCCTCTTTCATGCGGGAGAGGCCTCCGAGCCCAACCTCCTCAGCCATGGCATGGAGCTGCTGGCCCAGCACCTGGGGGCTACCCAGACCTGCCTGGTCATGACCGACGGCCCCACCCTGGACACGCGGTGGTGGTACCCGGAGGAGGCGGACCAGATTCCGCCGGTGCCCGTGGTGCCCTTCTGCCTCTGGCTGCTGGAACATCCGGACCGGGTGCTGGCCGTCGAGAACACGGCCACGAACCCCCACGTGGGCGGCCGCCTGCCGGCTGGGTTTCCCCACGGCGCGGTGCTGGGCTGTGCCCTCCGGCATGGACAGGGGGTCCGGGCCCTGCTGTTTGCCAGCTTTGAAAGCCCCCGCACCTTGCTGCGCACGGACACGGCGCTCATCGAGGCTGTGGCCCTGCTCCTGGGTCGCTTCATGGAGGTGCAGGACCTGAAGCAGTCCATCCTGCGCCTGGAGGATGCCTTGGCCATCACGCAGGCCGTGATGGAGGACAGCTCCATCCGGGATGCGGAAACAGACCTGCCCAACCTCCGCTACCTGGAGGTGTGGGAGAAGGCGCTGCTGAGCTCCGACCACCGGCCTGCGAGTCTGGTGGTCGCGGAGTTCCTGGTGCCCCTCCGGAGGGACCGGGAGCCGGCCCGGATTCGCAGTGCTTCCGCGGGTGTGCGGGCTGGGGACCTGCTCCTTCGCGTGAGCTTGGACCGCTTCATGGTGGTCTTCCGGCACACGCCCCACAGCATCGCCCACGTGCTCCTGCTCCGCCTGCGGAGCCAGCTGGGGGGCGGGGCCATGGGGGCCACCCTCTGGATTCCGGGTCCGACGGGGCTGGGCCTGGCCTCCTGCCGGGAGCGGCTGGAGGCCGCCCTGAAGGAGAGCATGGGCATGGACACGCTAAGCCTGGTCTGGAGCCTGCCGGAGTTCGAGATCCCCACGGCCCGGTTCTCCCTTCGTCGACGGCCCGGACCCACCGCTCCAACGCCTCCACATCCCTGGATACCCCCTATCCTGGGGCAGCTGTGAGCCGCTTCTGCCTCTGCTTCTGGGGCTTCCTGTTCCGGCCACCCTTGGATGCAGGTAACGCCATCCGGCTGAGGATGCCAGACTGGGGGCACCATGACCGGCCACCTGCTCCTCGTACCCACCCCCATCGGGAACCTCGGCGATCTCACCGTCCGCGCCCAGGAGGTGCTGGCCGAGGCGGACCTGGTGGCCTGCGAGGACACCCGGCGCACAGGGGGGCTGCTGAAGCACCTGGGGCTGGACAAGCCTCTCCTGCGCTTCGACGACCACGCGGGCGAGGCAGCCTTCGCGCGGCTGGCGCTCGAGCTTGCGGCTGGGCGGACGGTGGCCTACTGCAGCGATGCTGGCATGCCTGGCATCAACGACCCGGGCTTCGAGATCGCGCGGGCGGCCCGCGCCGCCGGCGCCAAGGTCACCGTGCTGCCGGGCGCCTCCGCCGTGCTGCTCGCGGTGGTGGCCTCGGGCCTGCCCTGCCACGCCTTCAGCTTTCAGGGCTACCTGCCGAACCGGGGCGAGCCCCGGCGCACCATGCTGAAGCGGCTGGGTGCGGAGGAGGAGACGGTGGTCGTCTTCGAAACCCCCCACCGGATCCACGAGACCCTGAATGACCTGGAGGACCTGCTGCCGGACCGGGAGATCGCCCTGGGCCGGGAGCTCACCAAGCTCCACGAGACCTGGTACCGGGGCACCCCTGCCCAGGTGCGGGTCCAGCTAGGCCGCGAGGACCGCGGCGAGATGGTGCTGGTCCTGGCCGGAGCCGCCGCCAAGCGGGTGGTCACGGAGGGGGCGCCGACCTTCGAGGGGGAGGACCTGCCGGACTGGGCGAAGGCCTTCCTGGCGGCGGCGCGGGAGGGCGGCATGACCCTCCGGGAGGCGGTCAAGCCCCTGGCCAAGCACCTTGGCCTGCCGGCGTCGGAGGTCTATCGGCAGGCCTCAGACGCAGCCCCGCCCCCTGCGGTGGAGTAGCCCATGCACGAGCTCGCCATCCTCGAAGGGATGATCCAGGGCATCCAGGAGGCCGCCAGCCTCCAGGGGTTCACGCGGGTGGCGGGGGTGCGGCTGGAGGTGGGACGCCTGTCCGGTGCCGAAGTGGAGGCCCTGCGCTTCGCCTTTGATGCGGCTTCCCAGGACACGCTGGTGGAAGGCGCCAGCCTGGAGATTCTTGAAATTCCCGGGACTGGGAGCTGCCAGGACTGCGGTGCCGAGGTGGAGATCCAGGCCCGCTTCGAGCTGTGCCCTGCCTGTGGGCAGGGCTTCGTGGTCGTGACGGGTGGGACGGAGCTGCGCATCAAGGACATCGACGTGGAGGAGACCTGACCATGTGCACCACCTGTGGCTGTGGCGGCGGCGGTTCCACCCTGGATGGGCAGGCGCACAGCCATGCTCCAGCGCCCCTGCGGCCGGGGCGACGGCGGGTCAGCCTGGAGCAGAACCTCCTGGCCAAGAACGACGCCCTGGCGGCGGTGAACCGCATCCGCTGCGCCGCGCAGGGCTGGCTGGCCCTCAACCTGGTGAGCAGCCCTGGCTCTGGCAAGACCACCCTCCTGGAGGCGACCATCCTGCGCCTCAAGGATCGGGTGCCGGTGGTGGTCATCGAGGGGGACCAGCAGACCAGCCAGGACGCTGACCGCATCAAGGCCGCGGGTGCCCCGGCGGTGCAGATCAACACCGGGAAGGGCTGCCACCTGGATGCCCACATGGTGGGCCATGCGCTGGAGGTCCTGGCCCCGCCCCCCGGTGCCGTGGTGATGATCGAGAACGTGGGCAACCTGGTCTGCCCCGCCGCCTTCGACCTGGGCGAGGCTCACAAGGTGGTGATCCTCTCCGTCACCGAAGGCGAGGACAAGCCCCTCAAGTACCCGGACATGTTTGCGGCCGCAGACCTGATGCTGCTCAACAAGGTGGACCTGCTGCCCTACCTGCGCTTCGACGTGGAGCGCTGCGTGGCCCATGCCCGGCGCGTGAATCCGGGGATCGAGGTCCTGCGCGTGTCTGCCCAGACCGGTGAGGGCCTGGACGACTGGCTGCGCTGGGTCGAGGCGCGCCGCCCGGCCCCCCAGCAGGCCTGATGGCCCGCCTCCGCTTCCTCGTCCGGGGCGTCGTCCAGGGCGTCGGTTTTCGGCCGGAGGTCTATCGGCTGGCCCTCGAGGAGGGCCTGAGCGGCACCGTGTGGAACCATGCCGAGGGCGTCACCATCGAGGCCCAGGGAGCGGCGGAAGCCCTGGCTCGCTTCGAGCGGGCCCTGCGGGAGAGCGTGCCCCTGCCGGCCCGGGTGGAATCCATCGCCACTGAGCCTCTGCCGGAGGTCCCGGCGGAAGCCGACTTCCGGATCCTCCCCAGCGGCCCCGGCGGCGAGGGCCGTGCCGTGGTCCCGCCTGACCTTGCGGTCTGCCCAGCCTGCGCTGCCGAGGTGGCCACGCCGGGAGAGCGGCGCCACCGCTACCCCTTTACCAACTGCACCCGCTGCGGCCCACGGTACACCCTCATTGAGCGCCTGCCCTACGACCGGCCCCACACGGCCATGAAGGGGTTTCCCCTCTGTCCCGACTGCGAGCGGGAGTACCGGGATCCCCTGGACCGGCGCTTCCACGCCCAGCCCGTGGCCTGTCCCAGCTGCGGGCCCCACCTCACCCTGCGGTCACCCGCCGGGACGGCCCTGGCCGAGCGGGAGGAGGCGCTTCAGGCCGCCGCCACAGCCCTGAAGGAAGGTGCGGTGGTGGCCTTGAAGGGCCTCGGCGGCTACCAGCTGCTGGTGGACGCCACCTCCGGTGAAGCTGTGGGCCGCCTGCGGGAGCGGAAGCGGCGGGAAGAGAAGCCCCTCGCCGTGATGTTCCCGGACCGCGCGAGCCTGGAGCTGGACTGCGAGCTGTCCGTGGCAGAGGCCGCCTGGCTCGAGGCCCCGGAGGCGCCCATCCTGCTGCTCCGGCGGCGGGCCTGCGGGGCCGTGGCGCCGGGGGTGGCTCCCGGCAACCCGCGCCTCGGCGCCTTCCTGCCCACCACGCCCCTCCACCACTTGCTGCTGGGCGCAGCGGGGCGGCCGCTGGTCTGCACCTCGGGCAACCTCAGCGACGAGCCCATGGCCTTCGAGGACGCCGAGGCGCGGGCGCGGCTGGGGGGTCTGGCAGACCTGCTGCTGGTGCACAACCGGCCCATCGTGCGGCCTGTGGACGACTCGGTGCTGCGCATCGATGGGGATGGCCCCACCCTGCTGCGGCGGGCCCGGGGCTTTGCGCCCCTGGCGGTGCCCCTGGCTCTGGGCGGCCCCTGCGTGCTGGCCCTGGGGGCCCACCAGAAGAACACCGTGGCCCTGCTGAAGGGCGGCGAGCTGATCATGAGCCAGCACCTGGGTGACCTGATGAGCCTGGAGGGGGCAGGGGTCCTGGAACGGACCGTGACGGACCTGCTGGCCTTCTTCGGGGCCCGGCCCGAGCGCATCGCCTGCGACCTCCACCCGGACTACGCCAGCACCCGGCTCGCCGAGGGTCTGGCCCAGGCCTGGGGCCTGCCCCTGACTCGGGTCCAGCACCACCATGCCCACGGCGCCGCCTGTGCCGCTGAGCACAGCCTCAAGGGACCGGTGCTGGCCCTGGCCTGGGATGGGACCGGGCTGGGTGCCGACGGCACCCTCTGGGGCGGCGAGGCCCTGCGCATCGATGGGGCCACCTTTAGTCGCATCGGTCACCTGAAGCCCTTCCCGCTCCCGGGCGGGGAGGTGGCCGCCCGGGAGCCGCGCCGCGCCGCCTGTGGCCTGCTGTGGGCCACCCAGGGCCCTGGGGAGGCTCCTCCGTCCCTGGCCGGGGCCTTCTCGGCGGGGGACTGGGCCCGCTTCCAGGCCATGGCCACCCGGGGGGTGAACAGCCCGCTCACCTCGAGCGTGGGCCGCCTCTTCGATGCGGTGGCGGCCCTGTCGGGCCTGCGGGCCAAGCGTGGCTTCGAGGGTCAGGCGGCCATGACCCTGGAGTTCGCCGCTGGGGAGCGAGCCGAGGGTGCCTATCCCTGGGACCTGCAGGACGGCGTGGCCGATCCAGCGCCCCTGGTGGCTGCGGTGCTGGCGGATGTTGCTGCGGGAACGCAGGCTGCCGTGGTGGCGGCTCGGTTCCATGAGGCCCTCGCAGAGCTGGCCCTGACCTGGGCCCGACTGGGCGGGTTGCCGGACGTGGTCCTCTCCGGCGGCTGCTTCCAGAACGCCCGCCTCACCGCCCTGGTCCAGGCCACCCTCGGTGCCGCCGGCTTCCAAGTCCACCGCCCTCGCCGCTTCCCCGCCAACGACGGCTGCATCTCCCTCGGCCAGGCCGCCGTGGCGGCGACGACACCGATAGGCCGGTGAACTTCCCTTCTTGATCATCACCGTTCATCACAGTGCATCACTGGTTAATAGATCTTCCTGGTTATCGGCCAGGCTCAGCAAAAAAGGGCGCTCCACTAAGGGCACGAAGACGCCCTGCGGGCGCAGGAAGCACACGAATGCACCTTGACCCACCGCGGGCATCCCCAAGGGGGCGGCGGCTGGCTGCGGCCCCCAAAAGGCCGTTCCAGCCGCCGCCCCCATGGCCGGTCGCAGGCGACCGGGGGCCGTAGGCCCGGAGGCCCTGTCGGCGCGACAGCTTGCCTTCGTGCCCTTTTCGGCAGTTCTTCGTGTCCTTAGTGGGGATCTTTGAAGGTCCGATTTGGCGGAGCAATGCCGATAACCAGGAAGGATTTTGGGAGCCCTTTTGGGAGGTTGCTCCCCCGTAGCGACCCTCTTGGCCGTAAGTCTTAGGAGCCGGAACGGACACGCCCCTGGTCATTCATACTGGGACTGGACTCCGGAGCCGCTGATGAACGTTCTTCCAGGCCAGGCCCGCAGCACCGAGGGGCCGGCCCCGGGGGATCCCTTCCTGCGGCTGCAGCTGCTGGTGTTTGCGCTGGTGGCGGCGGTGTTCACGACGGTCTATATTCCCCAGCCGGTGCTGCCGATGCTGCGGCAGGAGTTCGGCGTGGCGGAGGGGGTGGCCTCCCGGGCCGTGTCCGCCGTGGTGCTGGGCATGGCGCTGGCGAACCTGCCCTTCGGGGCTCTTGCCGACCGCCTGCCCATCCGCAAGATCCTGCTGACAGGGGGACTGGTGGTGGCCGCCGCCGGGCTGGCCTCCGCTCTGGCCCCCAGCCTGGAGTGGCTGGTGGCGGCCCGCTTCATCCAGGGCCTGTTCATCCCCTCCCTCACCACCTGCCTGGCGGCGTATCTGGCCAAGGTGATGCCGGCGGGGCGCCTCAACGTGGTGATGGGGACCTATGTCTCGGCCACGGTGCTGGGCGGACTGTCGGGCCGCCTGCTGGCGGGGGTGCTCCTGCCAGCGGCGCACTGGCGCTGGGCCTTCTTCCTGGCTTCGGCCCTGCTGGTGGCCACGGTCTTCGCCGCCTATGCCGGCCTGCCCCGGGAGCCCGAGGAGGGGCCGGCGGTGCGGGACACCACCCGCTTCCGGGACGTGCTCCTGCGCCATGATCTGATCCGCCTCTACGGCGTGGGAGCCGGGGCCTACTTTGTGTTCTCGTCGGTGTTCAACTACCTGCCCTTCTACCTCCACGGCGCGCCCTTCCACTGGTCCACCCGGGCCGTGACGCTGCTCTACCTCAGCTACGTGATGGGCGTGGTGGCGGGGCCCCTGGCGGGCCGCCTCAGCAACCGCATCGGCAACGGTGCGGCCATGCTGGCGGGCACCGTTGTTCTGGGCGGGGGCCTGGCCCTCACCCTCCTGCCCACAGGCTGGGCCATGGCGGCGGCGCTGACCCTGGTGTGTGCGGGCTTCTTCACCGTCCACGCGGCGGCAGCGGGGGCCCTCAACCGCAAGCTCCAGGCCGGTCGGGGCCGGGCCAACGCCTTCTACGTGCTCTTCTACTACCTGGGCGGGGCCGCCGGCATCACCCTCAGCGGCCACGCCTACCATGCGCTGGGCTGGCATGGCGTGGTGGCCATCACCGGGGCGGCGCTGCTCCTGCCGCTGGGCACAGGCCTGCTGGAGCTCAGAGCAGGGCGGGCTTCCGCCTGGGCCCCGGCAGCAGCGTGTACCAGGCGATGGTGCCGAGGATCAGGAGCCCCCCCACCAGGGCCCAAGGCGAGGGCCGCTCGCCCATGCCGAGGAAGACCCAGACGGGGTTCAGCACCGCCTCCAGGGTGCCGGTGACCACGGCGGCTGTGGCGGACAGGTGCCGCATCCCCGCATTGAACAGCAGGTAGGCCAGGCCGATCTGGAAGACCCCCAGGTAGAGCAGGGCGGCCCCCTGGCCCAGGGTGGGGTGGAAGCCCGGCAGGGCCCAGGGCGCGCAGAAGACCGCCACCAGGAGGTTGCCCAGGATGATGGCCGTGATGGGGTCGGCGCCGGCGTGCCGGGCCCGGCCCAGCTTCAGGGTGAGGGTGAACACCGCCAGCATGACGCCGGACAGGACCCCCAGGACATTGCCCGCCAGGGTGCCTGCCTCCAGGCGACCGCCGAAGAAGCAGGCCATGGCGCCCATGCAGAGGGCCACCGCCAGCAGGTCCCGGCCCTGCAGAGCCCGCCGGGTGACCCAGGGCTCCAGGAACACCAGGTAGATGGGTGCGGAGAACTGCAGGAAGATCGCATTGGCGGCGGTGGTGAGCTTTGTCGCTGCCACGAAGAGGATGAGCATGGCGGCGTAGGCCGCGGCGCAGGCCAGGTCCAGGCCGGTGGGCTTGGGGAAGGGCCTGCCCCCCCGCCAGCGCACGGCCGCCGCGATGACCAGCGCCGCCACCAGGCTCCGGGCCCCGGCGATCTGCAGCGGGCCCAGGGGCAGCACCTTAATGAACAGCCCGCTGGAGCTCCAGAGCAGCGCCGCCGCAGCCACCAGGGCTGCGCCCCGCAGATGATCTCCTGGCTGCGTCATGGATCTATTGGAGCATGGGGCCGGAAAGGACTAACCTGTCCCATCCCCCCTGGAGCTCCCCATGTGCCTTGGCGTACCCGGCCAGATTCTCGACGTCGTGGAATCGCCCCTGCGCCTGGGGCGCGTGGCCTTCGGCTCCACCATCAAGGAGATCAGCCTCGCCTGCGTGCCGGACGCCGGGCCGGGGGCCTGGGTGGTGGTCCACGCGGGCCTGGCCCTGGATCAGCTCGATGAGGCCGAGGCCATGCACATGCTGGAGTGCCTGAACGCACTGGCTGAGGGCGTGGAGCAGGAGGAGGCTTGAGGTTCGTAGAGGAGTTCCGCGATGGCCGCAAGGCCAAGGCCCTGGCGGTCGCCATCCACCGCAAGGTGACCCGGCCCTGGACCCTCATGGAGGTCTGCGGCGGGCAGACCCACGCCATCGTGCGCTTTGGCCTGGATGAGCTGCTGCCCAAGGAACTCACCCTTGTTCACGGCCCCGGCTGCCCCGTCTGCGTGACCCCCGTGGCCATCATCGATCAGGCCCTGGCCATCGCCGCCCGGCCCGAGGTCACCTTCTGCTCCTTCGGCGACATGCTGCGGGTGCCGGGCAGCAGCGAGGATCTGTTCTCGGTGAAGAGCCGGGGCGGGGATGTGCGCATTGTGTACTCCCCCCTGGACGCCGTGGCCCTGGCCCGGGAGCTGCCGGAGCGGCAGGTGGTGTTCTTCGCCGTGGGCTTCGAGACCACCGCCCCCGGCAACGCCCTGGCCGTGGCCCAGGCCGCCGAGGAAGGCCTGGCGAACTTCTCGATCCTCGTGAGCCATGTGCGGGTGCCGCCGGCCATCGAGGCCCTCATGTCCTCGCCGCAGTGCAAGGTGGACGCCTTCCTGGCGGCAGGCCATGTCTGCAGCGTGATGGGCACCGAGGAGTACCTGCCTCTGGCGGCGCGCTTCCAGGTGCCCATCGTGGTGACGGCCTTCGAGCCCCTGGACCTGCTGCAGGGCATCCTCATGGCGGTGACCCAGCTGGAGGAGGGCCGGGCCGAGGTGGAGAACCAGTACGCCCGCCTGGTGAAGGCCGAGGGCAACCGGCCTGCCCTGGACCTCATCGGGCGGGTCTTTCAGGTGGTGGATCGCACGTGGCGGGGGATTGGTCCCATCCCTGCCAGCGGCTTCGGGCTGCGGCCGGCCTTCGCCGCCTTCGATGCCGCCCGCCGCTTCGGGGTGGAGGACGTCGGTGGCGCCGAGTCCCCGGACTGCCAGAGCGGCCTGATCCTCCAGGGCCTGCTCAAGCCCCCGGAGTGTCCCGCTTTCGGCACCACCTGCACCCCAGAGCGACCCCTGGGGGCCACCATGGTTTCGTCCGAGGGAGCCTGTGCGGCCTACTACCGGTACCGGCGCTTTAATCAGACTCGGTGATCTCAAATTACCCTTCGGGGTTATGACAGCCGAGTTGTGACGGAACGCTTGTGAGGCTGGGCCTCGCTTTGCGGAATAACGCATAAAATTCGTCCAAAAAATCATTGACAGAGAGAGGCCTCGCCCTAGGCTTTGAATCACATAACCTCACCCAAATCACTTTTTTAAGACGCAGTCTCAATACCGGGCCACACGGCCAAGGAGGCAGCATGCCAGGCGCACGACACTCCCTCTGGGATGTGATGCGGGACAAGGGCTACTCACGGCGGGACTTCATGCAGTTCTGCACCTTCGCCGCCACCGCTGCGGGCCTGGGCACCCAGGCCACCGCCGCTGTGGCGAAGGCCTTCGAGAAGAAGGACCGCCCCCCGGTGCTGTGGCTCCACTTCCAGGAGTGCACCTGCTGCAGCGAGTCCTTCATCCGCGCCTCCCATCCGCTGGTGGCCGATGTGCTGCTGGATGCCATCTCGCTGGACTACCAGGAGACCCTCCAGGCCGCCGCTGGCCATGCCGCTGAGAAGTGCAAGAACGACGTGATGAAGAACTACGCCGGGAAGTACATCCTGCTGGTGGAAGGCTCCGTGCCCACCAAGGAGAATGGCGTCTTCTGCGTGATCGGGGGTCGCACCGCCGAGGACCTGCTGCAGGAGGCCGCCAAGGGTGCCGCCGCCATCGTGGCCTGGGGCAACTGCGCCTCCTACGGCTGCGTCCAGGCCGCCAAGCCCAACCCCACCGGGGCCACGGGCATCCAGAAGCTGGTGGGCAAGCCCGTCATCAATGTGCCGGGCTGCCCGCCCATCGCCGATGTGATGGTGGCCATCGTCACCCACATCCTGCTCTTCGGCCGCCTGCCGGAGCTGGATGCCCAGGGCCGGCCCAAGGAGTTCTATGGTCGCCGGGTCCACGACACCTGCTACCGCCGCCCCTACTACGATGCGGGCCTCTTCGTGGAGTCCTTTGACGACGATGGTGCCCGGAAGGGCTACTGCCTCTACAAGATGGGCTGCCGCGGCCCCGTCACCAACAACGCCTGCGCCGTGACCAAGTTCAACGGTGGGACCAGCTACCCCATCCAGTCCGGCCATGGCTGCCTGGGCTGCAGCGAGAAGGGCTTCTGGGACAACGGCCCCTTCTATCGGCACCTGCCCTCCTTCCCGGGCTTTGGCATCGAGTCCACGGCGGACAGCGTCGGCCTGGCCCTGGGTGCCGGCGCCGCCGTCGGCGTGGCGGCCCATGCGGTCTCCACCAACATCCGCAAGCGCAAGCTGATCCATGACCAGGTGGCCGAGGCCGTCCAAGACACTCCTGTCAGCGAAAAGGTGGACTGATGAGCAACCGCATCGTCATTGATCCCGTCACCCGCATCGAGGGTCACCTCCGCATCGAGGCGGTGGTGGAAAACGGCGTCGTAACGGACGCCTACAGTGCCGGCACCATGGTGCGCGGCATCGAGAAGATCCTGAAGGGCCGCGATCCCCGCGATGCCTGGGCCTTCACCGAGCGCGTCTGCGGCGTCTGCACCACGGTGCACGCTCTGGCCAGCGTGCGGTCTGTGGAGGATGCCCTCAGCATCACCGTGCCCAAGAACGCCGAGCTGGTGCGCAACCTCATGTTCTGCGCCCAGTTTGTGCAGGACCACGTGGTGCACTTCTACCACCTGCATGCCCTGGACTGGGTGGATGTGGTGAGCATGCTCAAGGCGGACCCTGTGGCCACCTCCAAGCTCGCGCAGTCGCTCAGTGCCTGGCCCAAGTCCAACCCCGGCCACTTCGCGGCGGTGCAGACCCGCATGAAGAAGTTCGTGGAGAGTGGCCAGCTGGGCATCTTCGCCAACGGCTACTGGGGCCACAAGGCCTACAAGCTGCCCCCGGAAGTGAACCTCCTGGCGGTCTCCCACTACCTGGATGCCCTGGAGTGGCAGAAGGAGCTGGTGAAGATCCACGCCATCTTCGGTGGCAATAATCCGCACCCCAATTACCTGGTGGGCGGCGTACCCTGCTCCTTCAACCTCGAAGACGTGGGCGCCATCAACACCGAGCGCCTGAACCATGTGGGCAGCCTGATCAACGATGCCATCGCCTTCGTGGAGCAGGTCTACATCCCGGACCTGCTGGCCATCGCCAGCTTCTACAAGGACTGGGGTGCCATCGGCGGCGGCCTGCCCAACTACCTGGCCTACGGCGACCTGCCCACCAAGGGCTACAACGATCCCAGCTCCTACCTGCTGCCCCGGGGCGCGATCCTCAACCGCAACCTCAACGAGATCCACGAGGTCAACGGCAAGAACCTGAACGAGATCAAGGAGTACATCAACCACAGCTGGTACCAGTACGGGGGTGGCGATGGCGTGGGCCTGCACCCCTTCAAGGGCGAGACCGAGTTCAACTACACCGGCCCCCAGCCGCCTTACCAGCACCTCAACACGGACGGCAAGTACTCCTGGCTGAAGACGCCTCGGTGGAAGGAAAACCCCATGGAAGTGGGTCCCCTCTCCCGCATGCTGGTGGCCTATGCCAAGGGGAACACGGACGTGAAGGAGCTGGTGGGCGTGGTGCTGAAGAAGCTCGACGTGCCCATTACCGCCCTGTTCTCGACCCTGGGTCGCACCGCCGCCCGCGGCGTGGAGACCCAGATCGTGGCCCACTGGATGAAGGGCTTCTACGGGGACCTGATTGCCAACCTCAAGGCTGGTGAGACCCGTACCTTCACCAAGGAAAAGTGGGAGCCCGACACCTGGCCGGCCACGGCCGAGGGCGTGGGCATGACCGAGGCACCCCGCGGTGCTCTGGCCCACTGGGTGAGCATCAAGGATCGGGTCATCGACAACTACCAGCTGGTGGTGCCCACCACCTGGAACGCCTCGCCCCGGGACCCCAAGGGCCAGCGCTCCGCCTACGAGCAGGCTCTCATTGGCACCCCGGTGGCCAACCTCGAGCAGCCGGTGGAGATCCTCCGCACCATCCACTCCTTCGACCCCTGCCTCGCCTGTGCGGTGCACCTCTACGATCCTTCCGGCAAGCACATCCACCAGGTGCAGTTCTACTGAGCGGGAGCTCCCCATGTCCTCGAGACACACCTACCGCCGGCTCTATGTCTGGGAAATGCCTGTCCGGGTCTACCACTGGCTGAATGCGCTGTCCATCTGCGTCCTCGGCGTCACCGGCTTCCTCATCGGGAAGCCCTTCACGGTGAGCCTCGCCCAGGAGGCCTCTGGCCAGTACTGGTTTGGCACGGTGCGCTTCCTGCACTTCACCGCCGGCTACGTCTTCCTGTTCAACATGCTGGTCCGCACCTACTGGGGCTTCGTGGGCAACCGCTTCGCCGCCTGGGACAAGTTCATCCCGATGACCCGCAAGGCCTGGCAGGACATCGTGGAGGTGCTGCGCATCGACATCCTGCAGACCCGTGGCACGGGCCGCATCCCGCTGGGCCACAACCGCCTGGCGGGGCTCATCTACTTCGTCACCTTCCTCATCTTCATGTTCCAGGGCCTGACGGGCTTCGCCCTCTACGGCCCCATGAGCCACTCGGTCCTCGGCAAGCTGGCCGCCTGGGTGGTGCCCCTCATGGGTGGGGAGCTGGTGGTGCGCCAGTGGCACCACGCCATGCTCTGGTTCTACGTCCTGTTCACGGTGGTCCACGTCTACCTCGTCTTCTACCACGACTACGTGGAAGGCCGCGGCACGACCTCCTCCATGGTCGGTGGCTGGAAGTTCGAACGGGAAGACCTGCTTGAAGATTGACGGTCGCACCTTGGTCCTTGGCATCGGCAATGTCCTCCTCGGTGACGAGGGGGTGGGGGTGGCTGTCATCGACCACCTCCAGGCGGAGGGGGGCCTGCCCTCCCACGTGGACCTCCTGGATGGCGGCACGGGCAGCCTCGTGCTGCTCGAGCCCATGCGCGAGGCCCGCCGCATGATCCTGATCGATGCCACGGCGGACGGCCAGCCACCGGGCACCGTGCAGCGCCTGGAGCCACGGTTCTCGACGGAGTACCCCGTCACCCTCACGGCCCATGACATCGGCCTGCGGGACCTGCTGGACAGCTTCTACCTGCTGGGCGAGGAGCCGGAGGTGGTGCTCTTCGCCGTCTCCATCGGCTGGCCCCAGGACATGCGCTACAGCCTCAGCCCCGAGGTGGCGGCGGCCCTCCCGGCCATCGCTGCGGCCGTCCGTCAGGAATGCCTCAGGCCCTGAGTGGCCTCCTGTGCGACCCTTGGCTCACTCCCCGGACGCCCCATGACCACCGATCCCTTCGCCTTGGCCTGCCCCCGCCCCCTGCGCCACGACTCGGTGCAGATGGCCCACGGCGGCGGCGGCCGCCTCATGAAGGAGCTCATCGAGGGGCTCTTCCTGCCCATCCTGGGGGCCGACCCGGCGGGCCTCCACGACAGTGCGGTGGTCGAAGCCGGCGGCGCCCGCCTGGCCTTCACCACGGATGGGTTCGTGGTGCATCCCCGGGCCTTCCCTGGCGGCAACCTGGGGGAGCTGGCGGTCTACGGCACGGTCAATGACCTGGCCATGGCCGGCGCCCGGCCCCTGGCCCTGAGCAGCGCCTTCATTCTCGAAGAGGGCCTGCCCTTCGCCGAGCTGACGCCTCTGGTGGCCGCCATGAAGGCGGCGGCGGACCGCTGCGGCGTGCGCCTCGCCACCGGCGACACCAAGGTGGTGGACCGGGGCAAGGCCGATGGCGTGTTCATCACCACCGCCGGCATCGGCCTGATTCCCGCCGGGGTGGAGCTGCACCCGCGCCGGGTGCGCCCGGGGGATGCGGTCCTGGTGAGCGGGGATCTGGGTCGGCACGGCATCGCCGTCATGTCCGTGCGGGAGGGCATCCGCTTCGAGACCCCGGTCACCAGCGACTGTGGGCCCGTGCACCACCTGGCGGCGGCCCTCCTGGCCGCGGGGCTCGACGTTCACTGCTTCCGGGATCCCACCCGGGGGGGCCTGGCGTCCGTGCTTAACGAGATCGCGGCTTCCGCCGGGGTGGCCATTGAGGCCGATGAGGCCGCCATCCCGGTGGACGAGGCCGTGGCGGCGGCCTGCGAGATCCTGGGCCTGGACCCCCTCTACGTGGCCTGCGAGGGGCGCCTGGTGGCCTTCCTGCCCGAGGCCGAGGCCGACCAGGCGCTGGCGATTCTCCAAGCCATTCCAGAGGGTCAGGGCGCAGCCCGCATCGGGCGGGTGGTCGAGGGACCCGCCGGCCGGGTGGGGCTCCGCACGGTCCTGGGGACCTCTCGGCTGCTGGACCTCCTCAGCGGCGAGCAGCTACCCCGGATCTGCTAACGCAGGACCCCAAACACCCTGCGCCAGCCTTCAAACCGGATGCCGGACTCCAGGCGCACCAGGGCCCAGCACTCGCCTCGGGGATCGGCCTCGGGGGCGTGGCGGGTGCCGCGGGTGTGCTCGATCCAGTCCCCTGGGCCCAGGTGGGCCGGGCCATCCTGCAGGCCACCACAGAGCAGCACGGAGACCTCAGGGCCCTCATGGCCATGGCTGGGCACCCGGGCACCCCCCGGCAGGCGGGCCACACTCAGGGAGGCGCCGGAGCGGGCATCCCGCAGCACCCGGGTGATGCGGCCGTCCCCGAGGTTGGACCAGCGCCAGCGGCTGTCGGGAGGCAGGTGGGGCCGCAGGGCCTCGAGGGGATCCCCGGCGGCCGGGGTGATGGCCTGCTCGCCACCCTGAGCCTCGCGGCAGGAGGAGCAGTGCCCCAGGTGGATCCTCAGGAGGAGGGCCGTGAAGGTATCGCCCCCTGCTTCGAGGGCGCGCCAGGCGCTGGGCTCTGGATGGTGCCGGGGCCCTTTGGGGATGCGGCCTTCCCGGAGAGCGGCCAGGGCGCCGGCCAGGGCACCTTCGGCGCGGGCTTCCGGCGCTTCGTCCCAGGCCCGGGCCACCAGGGCCGGGGTGCGGGCAAAGGCCTCGAGGAAGGTGCGACAGGGGGGACAGATGGCCAGGTGGACCTTCAATCCCAGCCAGTCCAGGGGGCCCAGAGAGCCTTCTTCGTAGTCCGTGAGGAGGGCCGTGACCCGCTCGCAGGTGGGGACCAGGACCGTCATCGCACCCCTCCGGTCGGAGCAAACTCGGGCAGGAGGGCCCGGAGCGCCAGGCGGGCCCGGTGGACCCGCTGGCGGACCAGCTCCCGGGTGATGCCCAGGTGGTCTGCAATCTCTTCGGTGTTCCAGCCCTCCAGGTCCCGCAATACGAAGACCGCCCGCTGGTCATCGGAGAGCCGATCAAGGCCCGCCCGGACCCGGGACTTCAGTTCTTCCTGCTGAACCATCGCCAGTGCCTCCGCGTCCTCGCTCCAGTCGAGGACGACGTCCTCACTCATGTGATGCCCGTCGTCGCCAAAACGTGGCATCAGATCCTCGATGGCATCCTCCCGGCGGCGGACCCGCTTGCGGCGGGCCATCAGGGCCTGGTTGACACAGATGCGGTAGGCCCAGGTGCTGAACTTGCTGGCGCCCTGGAAGCCCGGGAGCTCCCGGAAGAGGGTGATGAGGGCGTCCTGGAGGGCGTCCTGGCTCTCGGCCTCGTTGCCCAGGATCCGGTCGATGACCCGGAAGAACATGCCCAGGTGGGGCCGGACCAAGGCCTCAAAGGCGGCGCTGTCGCCGTCTGCGGCGGCACGGAGCAGGGGTGCCTCGGCGCTCAGCGGAACAGGCTCAGGCATCGGCGGGCCTCGGGAGGCGGGGCAGGCGGATGGTGAAGGCCGAGCCCAAGCCCAGGCCTCGGCTGGAGGCCCGGACCAAGCCGCCATGGCGGGTGACGATTTCCTTGACCAGGAAGAGGCCCAGGCCCGTACCCGCCACCTGCCGGGTCAGCTCGTCCCCCACTCGGAAGAAGCGCTGGAAGAGGTGGGGCAGGTCCTGGGCGGCCAGGCCATGGCCCTGGTCGCTCACCACGATGCGGACATCCTCCCCGTCCTCGTCCAGGGTCACGGTGGTCGCCCGGGGCTCCGAGGCATACTTGAAGGCATTGCTGAGCAGGTTCTCGATGACGGTGCCCAGGGCCTTGGGGTCGGCGTGGGTCCAGAGGGGCTCCGAGCTGAGCTCCAGGCGCAGGCCCAGGGCGCCCGCCCCCAGCCGGTGGTCCATGTCCTCGCAGAGCTCCCGGAGCCAGGGCTCCAGCTCCAGGGGCTCGGGGTGGATCACCAGGTTGCCGGCCTCGGCGCGAGCCACGTCCAGCAGGTTGCCCACCAGCTCATTCAGGCGCTCCAGATCCCGCTCCATGAGGTCCCGGATGCGGGCTCGCTGATCATCCGGGAGGGTCCGGGTGAAGAGGGTCTCGGTCCAGACCCGCAGGGAGGCGATGGGGGTCTTCAGCTCATGGGTGACGGCGGAGGTGAAGTTGCGCTGCCGCTGCCGCAGGTCCAGCTCCTCCGAGAGCTTCCGGTAGAGCAGCACCAGGCCGGACAGCACGACCACCACCATGAAGGCGCCCTCGGTGACGGCCCGGAAGACGGTGTGCCAGCGCTGGTTCTCCAGCTCGAGGATGGGCTCGGGCCGGAGGGTCAGGTAGGCGGCCCCATCCAGCAGGGCCGGGTCATCCAGGGCGATGGGCGCGGGTACCACCGCCACATGGGGATAGCGGCTCTGGATCCGCTTGCGGCGCTGCTCCAGGTCCGGCAGGTTCGGCAGGTGACCCTTCAGGAGCCCGGCACGAGAGGCACTGCCGGGCTGGTTCTTGGAGAGGAGGCTCAGCCCATCCAGCTGCCAGGCCTCAGCCCGGGTGGCCCGCAGGGCCCGGATGCGGGCCTCCATGAGGCGGGAGGACTCCCGGATCTGGACGTTGAACCACCAGCCCACCTGGACGCACAGGACCACCGACACAGCCAGGAAAATGATGCGCTGAAGTGGGAAGGTGGAGGGGCGGGTCGCCATGCTTCCATCTTGGACGAATTTTCCACCCCTTGGCAGACCGTCTGCGCAGGACCATCCTGAACCCCATGGCGAACTCGGATCGTCCCTCGGGTCCCAAGGCGACCCCACCCCCGCTCTCGAGCGGTAGCGGCCCCAAGCCGGCCGCACCGGCCCAGGCGGCCCGGCCCCAGGCGGCGGAGACCGTGCTGGAGCTCATGCAGACCCAGCGGCAGCTCACGTCGTCCCTCCAGGAGATCCGGGATCTGCGGGCCCGCCTGAGCCAGCGCTCCCATCAGATGCAGGTGCTTCGCCACGTCTCCGAGATTCTTGCTGCCACCTCCAAGGGCGGTCAGGTGGTGAGTGTGGTGCTGGACGTGCTGGCCCAGGAGTTCCACTGCCGCAGAGCGGTGGTCTGGGTCCTGGAGGACGGTGGGGCCAGCTATGTCCCGCGCGATGGCACGGGCCTCAGCCGGGCCGAGTGGTCCAGCCTGCGCCTGCCCGCGCCCAACCCCTTCCCGGCCACACCCCTGGTCCTCTTCCAGGGCCAGTGGCTGGAGCAGGGCCATGATGGCCCCTCCCTGGGCCCACTCCGGGGGGAGGATGGCGCCCAGCTCTACTTCATCCCCTTCGAGAATCAGCTGCTCCTGCTGGGGTTCGCCATCCTGGCCATGCCCGCCGAGCGGCGCTGGGAGGAAGAGGAGCTGGACTCCATCACGATCCTGCAGCGGCAGACCGCCATCTCCCTCTACAACGCCTGGCTCTTCCACGACCTGTCGGACCAGCGCGATGCCCTCCAGCGCCAGGCCCTGGAGCTGGAGCGCGTCAACGATGCCCTGCGGGAAGCGGACCAGCTGAAGAGCGAGTTCCTGGCCCTCACCAGCCATGAGCTGCGCACCCCGCTGACAGGCATCCTGGGCTTCACCCGGCTGGTCATGGACGGCCTCTACGACGATGCCGAGGAAATGCACTCCATGCTCATGGACAGCTATGTCTCGGGCCAGCACCTCCTGGGGCTCCTCAACGACATCCTGGACCTGGCGAAGATCGAGTCCGGCAAGCTGGAAGTGCACCCGGAGCCCCACAGCCTGGCGGCCCTGCTGGATGAGGTGAAGCCCATTGCCGAGGCCTATCCCCGCAAGCCAGGGGTGGCCCTGGTGTGGCCGGAAGCCCTGGACCTGCCGGATGTCCATGTGGACCCCCACCGCTTCAAGCAGGTGCTGCTCAACCTGCTGTCGAACGCCCTCAAGTTCACCCGGGAGGGCAGTGTCTCCGTTGATGTCGAGCGCAACCCAGGCACCCTCACCCTCCTGGTGGTGGACACGGGCATTGGGGTCAGCGCCGAGTCTCAGGCCCGCCTATTCCAGAAGTTCGCCCAGGCCGAAGGTGGCCACAGCCGGGAGTTCGGCGGCACCGGCCTCGGCCTCGTGATCTGCAAGCACCTCATGGGCATGATGGGCGGCTCCATCAGCCTCAGCAGCGAAGGCCTGGGGAAGGGCAGCACGCTGAAGGTGACGATGCTGATTGCTTAAGGGGGCTGTCGGCTGTCAGCTATCAGCTGTCAGCTGTTAGCTGTTAGCTGTTAGCTGTTAGCTGTTAGCTGTTAGCTGTTAGCTGTTAGCTGTTAGCTGTTAGCTGTTAGCTGTTAGCTGTTAGCTGT
>CAIMFT010000130.1 GCA_903840385.1 uncultured Holophagaceae bacterium | reverse complement strand
GTGGAGTACATGGTCAACGCCCACTGCGCCGACGCCATGGTCTGCATCTCCAACTGCGACAAGATCACCCCCGGCATGCTCATGGCGGCCCTGCGGGTGAACATCCCCACCATCTTCGTGTCCGGCGGCCCCATGGAGGCTGGCAAGGTGCAGTGGCAGGGCAAGGACATCGCCGTGGACCTCATCGACGCCATGATCAAGGCCGGCGACGACAAGGTGACGGACGCTGAGGTGGACAGCTTTGAGCGCTCCGCCTGTCCCACCTGCGGCTCCTGCTCCGGCATGTTCACCGCCAACTCCATGAACTGCCTCACCGAGGCCCTGGGCTTCTCCCTGCCAGGCAACGGCACCATCGTCGCCACCCACGCCGACCGCCAGGGCCTCTTCCTCCAGGCCGGCCGCAGCATCGTGGACCTGTGCCACCGCTGGTACGGCCAGAACGATGCCTCCGTGCTGCCCCGGGGCATCGCCACCTTCGCCGCCTTCGAGAACGCCATGGCCCTGGACGTGGCCATGGGCGGCTCCACCAACACGGTGCTGCACCTGCTGGCGGCGGCGCAGGAGGCTGGGGTGGACTTCACCATGGCCGACCTGGACCGCATCTCCCGCAAGGTCCCCTGCCTCTGCAAGGTGGCCCCGGCCACCCAGGACTTCCACGTGGAAGACGTCCACCGGGCCGGGGGCATCTTCGGCATTCTGGGCGAGCTGGACCGGGCGGGCCTGCTGCACCGGGACGCCTCCACCGTGCATGCCCTGACGCTGGGCGCCGCCATCGACCAGTGGGATGTCCAGCGCAACGCTGACCCCGCCGTGCACCACTTCTTCAGCGCCGCGCCGGGTGGGGTACCGACCCAGGAGGCCTTCTCCCAGGACTGCCGCTACCCGAGCCTGGACCTGGACCGCAGCGGCGGCTGCATCCGCGATGCCGGCCATGCCTACAGCCGGGAGGGCGGCCTGGCGGTGCTCTCGGGCAACATCGCCGCGGACGGCTGCATCGTAAAGACTGCCGGCGTGGATCCCAGCGTCTGGAAGTTCTCGGGCCGGGCCCGGGTCTTCGAGAGCCAGGACGCGGCGGTGCTGGGCATCCTCGGCGACACCATCGTGGCGGGCGATGTCCTGGTCATCCGCTACGAGGGCCCCAAGGGCGGCCCCGGCATGCAGGAGATGCTCTACCCCACCTCGTACCTGAAGTCGAAGGGCCTGGGCAAGGCCTGCGCCCTGCTCACGGATGGCCGCTTCTCCGGGGGCACCTCAGGCCTGTCCATCGGCCACGCCTCGCCGGAGGCCGCGGACGGTGGCGCCATCGGGCTGGTGGAAGAGGGCGACACCATCGAGATCGACATCCCGGCCCGCAGCATCCGCCTGGCCGTGAGTGACGACGAGCTGGCCCGCCGCCGCGCCGCCATGGAAGCCCAGGGTGACGCCGCCTGGCAGCCCGCCAAACCCAGGCCCCGCAAAGTCTCCGCCGCCCTCAAAGCCTACGCCCTCATGGCCACCAGCGCCGACCGAGGCGCCGTCCGCGACGTCAACCAGATCCGACGTAGGTAGTCGCGCGGTTGAAAAGAAAAATGATCTAACGCGAAGACGCAAAGGCGCAAAGAAAGGCTAAGGAAAAGAAAAGGAATTAACCACGAAGACCAAGAAGAAGAACGAATGGCTTTTCTTCGTTGTTAACCATTTCCTTTCTTCTTTAATCTTTTCTTCGCGTCTTCGCGTCTTTGCGTTGGATCAGTTTCAGTTTCTGTTCCCAAGTGAAAAACTCAACCTTTGAGCGCTGCGATCAGGGCTTCGGCTAGGGGGCGGATGCGGCCGGGTTCGCTTAGGTAGGCGCCTCGGGCGGCGACGAGGCGGGCGCTGGAGCGGCCGAGGATGGCGGTCTCCACGAGGCCGTGGGCCTTGAGGGTGCCGCCGGTCTGGACGAGGTCCACGATGGCGTCCGCCAGTCCCAGCAGGGGTGCCAGCTCGGCGCTGCTGCTGAGGGGCACCAGCTCGGCGGTGAGGCCTTCGCGGGTGAGCCAGGCCTCGGTGGCCTTGGGGAACTTGGTGGCCAGGCGCAGGTGGGGCTTGGCGCGCAGCTCATCGAGGGTCACGCCGGTCTGGGCGCAGAGGGACAGGCGGCAGGCGCCGAAGCCCAGGTCCGCCAGCTCCAGCAGGTCCATGTCCATCTCGTCCAGGGTGTCCGAGCCCACGATGCCCAGGGAGGCCACGCCCGCCGCCACGTAGCGGGGCAGGTCGGCGCCCTTGAGCAGCAGGGCCGCGACGCCGGGGGTCGCGGTGGGGATGCGCAGCACCCGCGACTTGAGGGCCACCGGGTCCAGGGCCAGGGGGGTGCCCGCCAGCTTGGGGACGAGGTCATCCCCCAGGCGGCCCTTGGGGAAGGCGATGAGGAGGGTGGGGGCGCTCATCGGGGCTCCTCGAAGAGGTCGGGCCGGGTGCCCGCGAGGTCGAGGAGGCGGGACAGGCGCACGCAGAAGCCGGCGGCCTGCCAGGGCTTGCCGAGGCCCGGGAAGAGCCGGTCGTAGCGGCCACCGGAGGCCAGCTCCTGCTGAGCACCCGGGGCCCAGAGGCGCAGGGTGGGGCCGGTGTAGAAGTCCAGGCCGGCCACATCCGCCAGGTCGACGCGCAGCTCCAGGTTGGTGGGGAGGATGGGCAGCAGGCCCTCGAGGGCCCGCTCCATGCGCACCACATCGTCCTGCAGGAGGCTGGCGTAGGGGCTGCGGGCCAGGGCCTGCAGGCTCCGGGGGCCGTCCAGCTCGGAGAGCAGGGCCTCGGCGTGGGCGGTCAGGCGGGCGGCGGCGGGGTGGCCCTCCAGGGCCTGGGCCACCCGGTGGGGGGCGCGGCGGGAGAGGGCTGCCACCACGGCCAGGGCCAGGTCGGCGGGCAGGGCCTCGGCTTCCAGCGGACGGCGCACCAGGGCCGCGTTGCCCAGGTGGAGGATGGCGTTCTTCAGGCCCAGGGTGCCGGGGATGGCCATGAGCAGGCGGGCCAGCTCCAGATCGGCCTCGCCGGAGGGCTCGCCCTCGGGCTGGATGCGCTCGCAGCCCACCTCGAAGCGCTCGGTGGCTTCCCAGGGCTGAATGGGGCGACGGAAGACCGCGCCGGCGTAGGCCACGCGGGGCGGGGGCTCGGGGAAGCTCCGGGCCAGCAGGCCCGCGAGGGCCACGGTGAAGTCCCAGCGCAGGGCCACGAGATCGTCGCCATCGAAGAAGCGCAGGGCGCCCTCTGGCACGGGCTCCCGCAGCACCAGGGAGGGGTGCAGCTCCCGGTAGCCGTGCTCGGCCAGCAGGGCCATGAGGGCGGCTTCCCAGCGGCGCAGGCGCTCGGCGGGCCCAAAGAGCAGGTCAGGGAAGTGGGGCGTGCGGATGGGCATCAGGCCGGCCCTCCGGTGCGGTCCGTGTGGCGGCGCTGGAGCACCTCCACAGCGTCCAGCAGGCTGGCGCCCTTGGCGAGCAGCAGCATGTCCAGGTGGAAGAGCAGGTCCGCGGCCTCGCCGAGGAACTCCTCGCGGTCCTCGTTCTTGGCGGCGATGACCACCTCGCCGGCCTCCTCGATGACCTTCTTGCCGATGCGGTCCACGCCCTGGGCGAAGAGCTTCTGGGTGTAGCTGCCCTGCAGGTCGGCGGCGGCCTTGCGGCCCGCCAGCAGGGCTTCCAGGCGGCCCAGCCAGGGCAGGGTGGTGGGCCAGGCCTCGCCGTCGAAGCAGCTCTCCATACCCCGGTGGCAGGTGGGGCCGTCGGGCTCGGCGATGATGAGGAGCGCATCCCCATCGCAGTCCGGGCGCACCTGGATGAGCTTCAGGCGGTTGCCGCTGCTCTCGCCCTTGACCCACAGGGCCTGGCGGGAGCGGCTCCAGAAGGTGACGAAGCCGGTGTCCAGGGTGAGCGTGAGGGCCTCGCGGCTGAGCCAGGCCACCATGCGAACCTCGCCGGTGGGGCTCTGGACGATGCCCGGGATGAGGCCGTCGGGGCCGAAGCGCAGGGTGTTGAGGTCCATGTCAGATCCGGATGGAAAGGCCGTGGTCGGCCAGGTAGGTCTTCAGGCGAGGAATGGGCAGGAGGTTCTCGTGGAACAGGGTGGCGGCCAGCACTGCGTCGGCCCCATGGTGCAGGGCGTCGAGGAAGTGGCGCTCATTGCCCGCGCCGCCGGAGGCAATGAGGGGAATGGGCAGCTCCGAGGCCCAGTCCAGTAGGTCCAGGTCGAAGCCATCCCCGGTGCCGTCCCGGTCCATGGAGGTGAGCAGGATCTCGCCGGCACCGAGCTCGTTCAGCTCCCAGAGCCAGTCCTTGGCGGACCGCTCCGTGGGCTCGGTGCCGCCCTTGAGGTAGACGCGCCAGCCCAGCTCGGCGTCGCGCTTGACGTCCACGGCGGCCACCACGCACTGGCGCCCGAAGGCATCGGCCAGCTCGGTGACCAGGGCCGGCCGCAGGGAGGCGGCGCTGTTCACGGCCACCTTGTCGGCACCCGCACGCAGCAGGCTTCGGGCATCCTCCACCTTGGTCACGCCGCCCCCCACGGTGAAGGGAATGCTCAGCTCGTGGGCCACCTCGCGCACCCAGGACTCCCGGGTGCCGCGCTGCTCCAGCGAGGCGGCGATGTCGAGAAAGACCAGCTCATCCGCCCCATCGGCGTCATAGCGCCGGGCCAGCTCCACCGGGTGCCCGATGTCGCGGAGGCCCTGGAACTGCACCCCCTTCACGACCCGACCCTGCTTCACATCCAGGCAGGGGACGACGCGCTTGGCGGGCATCAGGCCCCCCCTTCGAGCGCCGCCCGGGTGAGGGCGTCGTCGAGGGAGACAAAGCCCTCCATGAGGGCCTTCCCGCTGATGATGCCCACCACGCCGGGGATGCCGGTGAGGGGCTGGAGGTCGGAGATGGCCTTGAGGCCACCGGAGGCCTGCACCTGGAAGCCCGCCTTGGCCACGAAGGCCGCAGCCTCGAGGCCAGGGCCCTCCAGCGTGCCGTCCCGGCTGACATCCGTCACCAGGGCCCGCTTGAAGCCTAGGCCGAGCAGGGCCTTGAAGACGTCCACCGAGGCGGTGGCGCTGGGGGCCTGCCAGCCCCGGGTGACGATGCGCTCGCCCTTGAGGTCCAGCGCCGCCACCACGTGGTTGCGCGAGAGCCCAGCGAGGGCCGTTGGGTTCTCCACCGCCAGGGTACCGACCACGGCGTCGAAGCCCTGGGCCAGGACTTCTTCCACGGTGCGCCGGTCCCGGAGGCCGCCACCCATCTGGAAGCGGATCTCGGGGAAGCGCACTGGGAAGTCCGTGAAGCGGCCCTGGCGGGGCTTGCCGAAGGCGCCATCCAGGTCCACCAGGTGGATGCGGCGGGCCCCGGCCTCGGCCAGGCGCTCGACCCATTCTTCGGGCTCGAAGTCATAGAAGGTTGCCTGCTTGAGGTCGCCGTGGCGGAGGCGGACCAGGCGGCCCTGCAGAAGATCGAGGCTGGGGATCAGTTGCATGACGCCTCCGGGGTGGTGGCAGGGGCGCCCATCCAGGCCAGGGCCGAGCGCAGGAGGTGCTGGCCGAAGGCACCAGACTTTTCAGGGTGGGGCTGGAAGCCGAGGACGTTGCCCCGGGCTTCCACAGCGGCGAAGGGGCGGCCGTGGTCAGCCACGTAGACCGTGCCTGCGCCCGGTTCCAGGGCATAGCTGTGGACGAAGTAGAGCCAGCCCCCCTCGGCGTCCGGCAGACCCGGGTGAGCGCTGTGGCTGGTGACCCGGCTCCAGCCCATGTGGGGCACCTTCACGCCGGGACCCAGGCGCCGCACCAGGCCCGGGATGAGGCCCAGGCCCGAGGTCCGGGGCGCTTCTTCGCTGCCCTCGGAGAGCAGCTGCAGGCCCAGGCAGATGCCCAGCAGGGGGCGGCCGTCAGCCACGAAGCTGGGGATGGCACCCCACCAGCCGCGCTCCACCAGGGACCGGCGGGCGGACTCGAAGTGACCGACGCCCGGCAGGATGATGGGCCCGCGGTCCGCGGCCAGGTCCGGGGTGGTGGCCCGCCGGTGGTCGAGGCCCAGGCGATCCAGGGCCCCCTCCAGCGAGGCCAGGTTGCCGGCATCGTAGTCGATGAGGGTGATGGGTGCGGAGGGGCTCATGCGGTGAGGGTCCCCTTGGTGGACGGCATGTCGCTGCCCTCGATGCGGGTGGCCAGGCGCAGGGCCTTGGCCAGGGCCTTGAAGAGGGCCTCGATCTTGTGGTGGGTGTTCACGCCGCGGATCAGGTCGGCGTGGATGCAGAGCCCGCCGCGCATGGCGAGGGCGATGAAGAACTCCCGCACCATCTCGGCCTGGAAGCCATCGCCCAGGATCACCGGCGGCAGCTCCGGGGAGAACTCGCACCAGGGGCGACCGGAGAGGTCCACCACCACCCGGGCCAGGGCCTCGTCCAGGGGCACATAGGCGTGGGCGAAGCGGGCCAGGCCGATCCGGTCACCCAGGGCTTCCTTCAGGGCGTCACCCAGGCAGAGGCCCACATCCTCCACCAGGTGGTGGCTGTCCACGGGCAGGTCGCCCTTGGCGTCCACCTGGAGGCCAAAGCCGCCGTGCTTCGCCAGCTGGGCGAGCATGTGGTCAAAGTAGCCCAGCCCGGTGTGGATGCGGGTCACGCCGCCATCCAGGGCAAGGCCGAGGTGCACCTGGGTTTCAGCGGTGGTGCGAGAGAGGGTGGCGGTCCTCATGGCAACTCCTGGGTCAGGGTGGGGAGGAGGTCTCGGAGGGCAGGGGCCTGCAGGTCGTTCGGTGCGGCGAAGCGGGCGCGGTCAGGGCCGATGGCGGCGAAGCGCCAGGTGAGGTCGGGGCGCAGGGCCGCTGCGGTGCGCAGGCAGCGGGCGTCATCCACTGTGTCGCCGGCGAAGACGATCTCCTCGGCGCGGAAGGCATCGGCCAGCTGCAGCAGGCCAGCGGGCTCAGGCTTGCGCAGGTGGGGGGCCGCATCACCGATGGCGGGCAGGCTGAACTGGAGCACCTTCCAGGCCAGCAGGACCTCCTCGGGGGGACGGCCCGTGAGCACCGCCAGCTCCCAGCCTGTGGCCTGGAGCTCGGCCAGGGTGGCCAGGGGCTGCTCGAGGAGAACCGTGTCGGCATAGTGCTTCTGCACCACGGCCTGGGCGCAGGGCTCCAGGGCGGCGATACGAGCCTCCAGCTCCGGAAAGCCAGCCGCAGCGCCCTCCACGATGGGCTGCAGGTCCACATCGCCAAAGGCCTCGGCCAGGGCCAGGGCACCGGCGGTGAGGCGGAAGTCGTTGTTGAAGCCGCCCAGTCGCTTGAAAGCCCGGAAGCAGCCGTCGGTCCAGGGCAGGGCGGGGCGCAGCTCAGCCAGGGCCCGGGCCACGGCCTCCAGGAAGCTGCGGTCGGCATCAATGAGCACGCCGTCCACGTCCAGGGCCAGGAGGCGGCGGCGGGGCCGGGGCGCTGGGGCCGGCAGGGTCGCCCCCAGCAGGCCCGCCACGCGGGCCATGTCGGCTTCGCTGCCCACGCTGAGGCGGGCGGCGTCGGCGCCGGGGAGGCGGCGCACCTTCACACCGGCGGGCTCCAGCAGGGGCGCCGGGTCCGGGCTGAGGTGCAGGAAGTTGCCAGCGCTGGGGGCCACACTGTAAGCCGACAGAGCTGCCGCCAAGCGGTCGCGGCGCTCCGGCAGGGTCCGGAGCGCAGGCTCAAACTCGGCGGCGAAGTCGAGGGCCACATCCAGGGCCTCGAGGCTGGCCGAGGGCAGGGAATAGGGCAGCTGCAGGGCCGTGAGCTTGGCGATGAGGGCGGGGTCGCCCAGGAGGTAGCCCAGGCGCCAGCCGGCGGAGGCCAGGGCCTTGCTGAAGGTGCGCAGGAGCACGACGTTTGGGTAGCGGTCCACGGCCAGGCGGTGGGTGGCGGGGGCGAACTCGGCATAGGCCTCATCCAGCACCACCAGCGGTGGCTCGGGCCGGGCGGCGGCGGCTTCCAGCAGGGGTTCGAGCGCCTCCGGGGAGAGCCAGGCCCCGGTAGGGTTGTTGGGCAGGGTCAGCCAGAGCTGACGGCAGTCCAGGGCCTCGAACCAGGGCGCCAGGGGGAAGCCCGTGCCCTGGGGCACGGAGCGGACCTGACCGCCGTGGCGGCGCACCAGCAGGGGGTAGAGACTGAAAGCCGGCTCGGGCATGGCTACGGTGTCCCCGGGGCTGAGCCCCGCCAGGGCCACCAGGTCCAGGAGGGCACCGCTGGAAGGGCCCAGGGCCAGGCCACCCTCGGGGGCCCCCAGGTGGCGGCGCAGGCGCTCGGTCAGCTCGGCTTGGCGCTCAGGATAGAGGTGGAAGGGCAGGTCACGGAGGCGCGCCAGCAGGGCGTCCCGGGGGGCTGCTGGCCAGTCCGCTGCCGCCTCGTTCATGTGCAGACGCAGCCCCGCCAGGGCCTCGGGGGGGCGCTGGTAGGCGGGCAGGTCGGCCAGATCGGGACGGAGGAGGGGCATGGGGGCTCAGGTTGAGGGTGGCAGGGAACCCGTCTTTCCCGGATTGGGAAGCGGGGCAGAGGATAGCGGGGCGGGCTTACCTAGGAGGGCCTGCGGGCTCGGAGGGCGGCGCTGCGGCCATGGTGGGGCAGGCCCTCGGCTTCCGCCAGGCGCTGGACCCAGGGGGCCATGGTGGCGGCATCAGCGGAGGACAGGCGCAGGAGGCTCTGGCGCTTGAGGAAGGTGGCTACGCCCAGCGGGCTGGTGTAGCGGGCGCTGCGGTCCGTGGGCAGCACGTGGTTGGGGCCGGCCCCATAGTCGCCGAAGGCCTCCGCGCTGGGGGCGCCGATGAAGACGGCCCCGGCAGTGGTGAGGTAGGGCAGCCAGGCGTCGGGATCCGCCACGGCCAGCTCCAGGTGCTCGGGGGCCCAGGCCTGGGCCAGGGCGATGGCGATGTCCCGCTCGGCGCAGACCAGGCGGCCGTGGGCGGCGAGGCTCTGCTCGAGGATGGTCCGCCGGGGCGAAGCCGCCACCCGGGTCTGGAGCTCGGCGTCCACGGCTGCCAGCAGCGCGCGGTCGGCACTCACCAGCACAGCGGCGGCGTCCGGGTCGTGCTCGGCCTGGGCCAGCAGGTCTTCCGCCAGCCAGGCGGGGTCGGCGCTGGCGTCGGCCAGGATCAGAACTTCCGTGGGGCCGGCCAGGGCGTCGATGCCGCAGGTGCCGATGAGCTGGCGCTTGGCCTCGGCTACGAAGCGGTTGCCGGGCCCGGCCACGAGGTCCACGGCGGGCTCCCCGTAGGCCAGCCAGCCCAGGGCCTGGGCACCGCCAAAGGGATAGAGCTCCGTGAGGCCCAGCTCCGCCGCACAGGCCAGGACCAGAGGATCGACGCCCCAGGCGCCAGGCAGGGTGGGCTGGGGCTTGGGCGGGGTGACGCCCACGATGCGGGCCACCCCGGCCACCTGGGCGGGGATGACGGTCATAGCCAGGGTGGATGGATAGAAGGCTCGGCCCCCGGGGATGTAGACACCGGCGGCTTGCAGGGCGCACCAGCGCTCACCCACGGTGCCACCACCGGGCAGGGCAAGGCTGAGGTCCTGCAGGCAGGTCCGCTGCCCCTCGGCGAAGCGCCGCACGTTGGCGATCATTTCCCGTAGCGCTGCCATGAGGTCCGGCTGGTCGCGGTCTAGATCAGCCCGGGCGGCTTCCAGGGCTGAGGCGGGAATGCGCAGGGTAGCCGGGTCCAGGCGCACGCCGTCGAAGCGCTCGGTCCAGTCCAGTACTGCGGGCAGGCCGCGCTGGCGCACGTCGCCGAGGATGGCCGCAACGGCCTTCCGCGTGTCCTCCTCCATCCCCGCATTCCTGGCCAAAGAAGCCACCCACCCGGGCACTTGGTCCCGGCAGTTCAGGTCAGTGGTTGGGATGAAGTAACACCTATGCACCTCGGAGGTGAAGCGCTAAGTCTGCCAGATTCAGTGAGGCGCCGCAACGATAAATACAGTCATTGCCATCGTCTGGCTGCCGTCAATTCAGGCGGGCTGGGCGACCAGGGCGGGGAAGAAGCGGCGGATCTTGGCGGGGGCGGGGAACTCGGTCCACTCCCAGCTGTCGGGGGCGGCGAGGATGGCCTGGGTCAGGGCCACATGGAGGGCGTGGCCGGCCGCGTGGGCTTCCACCAGGCCCAGCAGGGGGGCGCCGAGGAGGGCCAGATCACCCACCAGGTCGAGCATCTTGTGGCGGACGGCCTCGTCCTCGTAGCGGAGGGAGTCGTTCAGGGGGCCGTCGGCGCCGAAGACCACGGCGTTGTCCAGGCTGCCCCCCAGGGCCAGACCACGAGAGCGCATCAGCTCGACTTCCTGTGCCAGGCAGAAGGTGCGAGCGGCACCCAGCTCCCGGCGGTACTTCTCGGGGGTCAGGGTGAGCTCGCGGCTCTGGCGGCCCAGGGCGGGGATGGGGAAGTCGATGGCGTAGCGCAGGCGGAAGCCATCGTAGGGGAGGGCGCGGATCCAGCGGTCGCCGTTCCTCACCTCGATGGGGCGGGTGATCTTCATGAAGCGGCGGCGACCGTCCAGGGAGCGGATGCCGGCCTGCAGAATGGCCTCGACCCAGGGGGAGGCGCTGCCGTCCAGGATGGGGAGCTCCTCGCCGTCCACTTCGATGCGGAGGTGCTCAACCTCAAGGCCCACCAGGGCCGACAGCAGGTGCTCGATGGTCTGGAGGCGCACGCCGTCCTTCACCAGGGTGGTGGAGAGGACCAGGTCACCCGCCAGAGCCGCCTTCACAGGGATCTCGGTGCCGGTGGGGGTGTGGACGAACACCAGGCCCATGGCCGCCGTCGCCGGGACCAGGCGCACCGTGCAGGGCCGGTTCCCATGCAGGCCGTGGCCGGCGAGGGTGATCTCGCGGCTCAGGGTCTGGGGTGTGGCACTGCGGGGCATGGGAACCTCTGGGGGTTCCAAAGCGATTCTTGTGCCATTATCTAATTTAAATCATTGCATGATTTAAATTAGATATTGAGAAAAGGAATTGTGGGTTCTAAACCACACAGTGTGGTCAGCGCGGCCGGGCCCGCTCCCAGTCTTCGGGGGTGGTGAGCTTCAGGTTGCTGCTGGGGCTCTCGATGAGCTGGACCTTCAGGCCCAGGCGCTCCAGGAGGGCCACGTCGTCCGTGCCTGTAAAACCGTCCGCCTCGGCGGCGGCAAAGGCCCGAAGCCAGGTCCCCAGGGGGGCGATCTGAGGGGTCTGGGCCCGGAAGAGCACGTCCCGGGGCTCGGTGCCCAGCACCCTGCCAGTGGCGTCCACCCGCTTGAGGGTGTCCGTGGAGGGCTCCCCCAGGAGGCTACCATCGCAGTGGGCCAGGGCGGCGAGGGCTGCCCGCAGGGGACCCGGTGGCGGAAAGGGCCGGACGGCATCGTGGATCAGCACCGGGGCCAGGGGCTGGAGGGGGAGGGCCTGGAGGGCGGCCAGCACGGACTGCTGGCGGGTCTCACCACCCACGACCACCACACAGGGCACACCGAAGGCCCAGCCCTGGGCCTCCGCCAGGTGGGACTCGGGCACGGCCAGGGCGATGCCGGCCAGGGGGGGCATGCCCTCCGCCAGGAAGGCCTCCACGGTGGCCTGGAGCAGGGGCCGCCCATCCCAGTCGCGGAACTGCTTGGGCACCCCCCCGCCCATGCGCACACCCCGGCCCCCGGCGGGAATCACCAGGAAGGGGCGCAGGCTGTCAGCGCTGGCGGGTGATGAAGGGCTCGACACCGCGGTCCTTGAGGATCTTGGCCAGCTGCTGGGCGGTCTGCTCGGCATCCGTGCGGCTGGTGTAGCTGCCGACGCGGACCCGCTTCACGGAGAGCCCCCCTTTGGTGGTGGCCGACTGCAGGGTGACCACGCCGAAGGTGTTCTCAAGTTCACGTGTAAGTGCTTCAATATTCTTGGGATTAGTTAGCGAGGCCACCTGCACCACATAGGGGTTGGCCCGGTCAAAGCTTGGATCCAGCGCCACCGGCAGGCCCATGGCATCCACGGTGCGCAGGCGAATCCGGGCGGTACCCTGGCCCTGGAAGCCCAGCTCCTTGGCGCCGCGGCGGGAGACATCCAGCACCCGGTTCTTGAGGAAGGGGCCCCGGTCATTGACCCTCAGGACCACCCGCTTCCGGTTGTCCAGGTTCTCCACTTCCACGAAGGCACCGAGGGGGAGGGTGCGGTGGGCGCAGGTGAACTGGTCAGGATCGAAGGTGTCGCCATTGGCTGTGGGCCGACCGGAGAAGCCGTCGCCATCCCCGCCGTACCAGCTGGCCGTGCCCTCTTCAATATAGGGCTGCCCCTCCAGGGCGCTGCTTCGACCGTGGGAGCCCGCCGGCGCCAGGGCCAGGGAGGCCGGTGGCCGGGTGCAGTGGAGGGTGAAGCTGAGGAGCACCAGCCCTGCCAGGCCTGGGGTGCGCCACCGCATGATGCGGAGGAAGCCCCCTCTGCCAGGCACCACCGGAACTGGAGGGTCGAAGGCGACCTGGATCTCGTGGATCCACGACACGCACGCCTGACTCCAGTTGGATGGATGGAAGAGGGACAGCATCGGACTCCGCAAAGATCGGGCGGTTCAGGATGACGAACCTGCCTCATATTCGAATTTTAGTATACGTAAACCGAGCCCACTTGTAAAGGACCGGTAAACCGTTTCTGATAAGTGGCCTGAAGGGGCCGATTACTGCTTATCCGGTATCTGACCCACCCGGAAGGGTTTGGGTCGATTCCCCTCGGCGAGGAAGGGCGCCGGCAGGTGCTTGGCGGCATCCCGGGCCACAGGCTCAGAGGCGAAGGAGCCCAGGAACACCTGGTAGCAGGTCCGGCCGTCCCGCATGGCCATGGGCAGCACAAAGAGATCCGGGTCCTGGTCCTTGAGGAGGTCGGCGGCGTGCTGGACGGTGTCCACCTGACAGGCAATCTCCAGGCGGAGGGTCCAGCGGCTCTCCAGCTGCTTTCTCTGCTCTTCGCCCTGGCGCAGGACCACGGGCCAGTCCCCCTTGGCGATGGCCTTCAGCCGGTCGGCCTTGGAGGCGGGCCCTGCTGGGGCGGCGGCCGCAGGCTTGGCGGCCTCGGGGGTAGGCTTGGGGGCCTCGGCCGGAGGCGCAGGCGTGGCTGCCTGGGCGGGGTCGGCGGCCGGTGTTGCCGCCGGAGTGGGAGCGGGGGTGGGGGCGGGCACCGGAGCCACGGCGGCAGGGGCCGGGGTGACCGGTGGGATGACCCGCTTCCGGGCGGTCCAGCGGTAGCCCAGCACCACCACGGTGCTCAGGAGGATGACCCCAGCCAGGAGCCACCAGGGCTTGCGGGCCGGAGGCGTGTCTGCGGTCGGTTCCTCCCCCTCAGGGGCGGCCGGTTCAGGCTCCGGCCGGGGATCGCGCTGAATGGTCAGGGCGGGCTCGGGCTCAGGGGTGGGCTCAGGGGTGGGATCGGGGGTGGTGCTCATGGGGACCTCCGGGGGAGGGGGCGGGGCCTCGGGCTCCGGGGCGTCCCAGGAGGGCTGGGGCGCAGGCACGGTCAGGTACTCGGAGTCGGCGTCGGGCTCGGGCAGGGGCTCAGGGAGGGTCTCGACCTCAGGCTCGGCCAGGGGCTCAGGCTGGGACTCTGCCATGAGGGTCCCATCCATGTCCTCATGGCGGATGGGCAGGGGGCCGGTGATGACGGGCTCCGCCTGCTCGAGGGCCATTTCGAGGGCGTGCCGGTCCAGGGGGGGGAGCTGGTGGAGGCGCCCCCAGCCCATCTCCCGGAGGAAGAGGGCGAAGGCACCCAGACGGAAGGGCTCGATGCTGGCCTCGCGGCCCAGCTCCAGGAGGGTCCGGCTGCCATCCAGCAGGCCCGTGACCCGGGCGAGGTCCACCGGGAGGGGCATCTCCAGGAGGCGCCGACCTTCCAGCACCACGACCTGGTTGAGGGGGCCCAGCTCATCCAGCACCGACTCCCGGTCCGCCAGGTTCATGACCCCCCCCAGCAGCAGGCCGGGGGTATCAAAGGGCAGGCGCACGACGGTGATGTCCAGGGGGCGGTCATCGAAGGTGGGGGCCTCCTGAATGGCCAGGCAGGCCCAGACCACACGCTCCACCTGAGCCCGGGCCACCTCCAGGAGGTCCCGCTGGGTGATGAAGCCCATCTCGATGAGGTTCTTGCCCACGGACATGCCGGGGTTCAGGTTGGCCAGGGCATAGTCCAGCTGGGCCTGGGTGACCTTGCGCCGCTCCACCAGCAGGTGGGTGAGGCGGTCCTGGGGATGGGTGCTGGCGGCGTAGACGATGTCGCCCAGCTCCAGGTAGATGGTGCGGGTCAGTTCCTGGCCCACCCGCCAGACGCCGGTGGCTTTCTCCCGGTGGCGGACAAAGAAGTCGCGGAGGGCTGGGAGGCTCATGCCACCACCCAGCGCTCGAGCTTCAGCTTGCCCACCTTCACCAGGAGGGACTGGCCCGGGCTCAGGGCCAGCCGGAGGGCGGAGTCCTGTGCCTTCTGCCCATCCAGGCTCACGGCCCCCTGGGTGATGAGGCGCTCGGCCTCCTTGCGGCTGGCGGCCAGGCCCCGGTCCACCAGCAGGCGGGTGAGGGGGACCTCGCCCTCGGTGGCAGCCACGGCGACCTCCGGGGCCTCCTCCTGGCTGCGCTCGCTGAAGCGGCGGGTCCAGCGCTCCTCGGCCTCCCGGCCGGCGGCGGCGCCATGGAAGTCCGAGACGATCTGGCGGGCCAGGCCCTTCTTGGCATCCATGGGGTGGCCCAGCTTGAGAGCCTCTATCTGGGCGGGCAGGAGGTCCGTGAGGAGCAGGTACCAGTCCCACATGAGGGTGTCGCTGACGCTCATGGCCTTGCCGAACTGGGTGTCGGCATCCTCCATGAACCCGATGTAGTTGCCCAGGGACTTGGACATCTTCTCGACGCCGTCCAGGCCCACCAGCAGGGGCACCGTCAGCACGATCTGGGGCTTCTGGCCCATGGCCTCCTGCAGGATGCGCCCCTGCATGAGGTTGAACAGCTGGTCGTTGCCGCCCAGCTCCACATCGGCCTCCAGGGCCACGCTGTCATAGGCCTGGCTCATGGGGTACATGAGCTCGTGGATCGAGATGGGCTCCTGGGCGCTCATGCGCTTCTGGAAGTCGTTGCGCTCCAGCATCTGGGCCAGGGTGAAGCGGGAGGCCAGGCGGATCCACTGCTCGCCCCGGAAGTCGCTGAACCACTCGCTGTTGAAGCGGATAATGGTTTTTTCAGGGTCCAGGATGCGGAAGACCTGGGTCTTGTAGGTCTCGGCGTTGGCCAGGACCTCCTCGCGGGTGAGGGCCGGCCGAGTTGCCTTCTTGCCTGTGGGGTCGCCGATGAGCCCGGTGAAGTCGCCGATGAGGAAGGTCACCTCGTGGCCAAGCTTCTGGAACTGGGCCATCTTGCGGATGAGCACGCCGTGGCCCAGGTGCAGGTCGGGGGCAGTGGGATCAAAGCCGGCCTTGATGCGCAGGGGCCGTCCTTCCTTGAGCTTGGCCGCGAGCTGCTCCACCTTGTGGCAGGTCACAGTGCCCTTGGTCAGGAGGGTCAGGGCGTCAGGAGCGGACAGAGCAGCGGCGGTCATAGGCTGAATCTTGGCTCAAAACCCCTTCGGGCTCAATCCTGATCGGTGCTCTGGCCCTGGGCGGCCCGCACCTCGAGGGCCAGGATGGGGCGGGGGGTCGGGTCCCCGGGGCGGGGGCGGGGGCCAAAGGTCACCTTCACGGAGCGGCCCTTCTGGGGACGCCAGCCCAGGGTGACCTTGCCACCCATCCCCTTGTTCAGCTGCAGGCCATCCCCCTCCAGGAGGTCCGGGCCAAGGTCCGGCAATGGGGCGAGGTCCTTGCGCCAGCGGGCTGCGGCGGCCAGGAAGGCCGGCTCCGTGGGCCAGGTCTGGGCCAGGGCGGGCTGGGCGGCATAGAGGGCCTGGCAGCCGGCATCCGTGTGCAGCTGCGTGACCACGGTGCGGAAGTCCTCCCACTCGGGGCGGGCCTGTTCCAGCACCCAGCCCTTCACCTTGCTCTCGAAGGCCTTGGGGTCCTTGCTCACCCGGTTGGCCACGTAGGCCAGGCCCCCGGCGCAGGTGACCATAACCACCACGGCCGTGATGCCGCAGCCCAGGAGCACCTTGCCCCAGGTGGGCAGCCCGGTCTTGGCGGGGACGCCCGCGCCACCGTTGTCCCAGGATCCATCCGCCATGGGGAGCTCCTAGAGAAGGTTGCTCGCCAGCTCCGCCAGCCGGCTGCGCTCGCCCTTCGTGAGGGTCATGTGGCCGGAGATGTCCAGCTGCTTGAAGTGCTCGGCAAGGTAGCTGAGGCCATTGGTGCTGGCATCCACATAGGGGTTGTCGATCTGGTGCGGGTCCCCGGTGAAGATCACCTTGGTGCCCTCCCCGGCGCGGGTGAGGATGGTCTTTACCTCGTGGGGCGTCAGGTTCTGGGCCTCGTCCACCACCAGGTACTGCTTGGGGATGCTGCGGCCGCGGATGTAGGTGAGGGGCTCCACGCTGAGGTAGCCGGCCTCTTCCAGCTGGCCGCCGGTCATGGTGCTGCGGCGCCGGGCCTCGGTGTTGGCAGCCACGATGAACTCGAGGTTGTCGTAGATGGGCTGCATGTAGGGGCGCAGCTTCTCGCTGATGTCCCCCGGCAGGTAGCCCAGGTCCCGGCCCATGGGCATGACCGGGCGGCTCACCAGGATCTTGTCGTAGGCCTCATCGTCCACCACCTGCTGGAGGCCGGCGGCGATGGCCATGAGGGTCTTGCCGGTACCGGCCTTGCCCAGGAGGGTGACCACCTGGACGGCGGGGTCCAGCAGCAGCTCCATGGCGAACTGCTGCTCCCTGTTCCGGGGCTTGATGCCCCAGGGGTAGGCCTCCATGCGCTTCAGGGGGCGGAGCAGGCCCTCGCCCACCATGAAGCGGGCCAGGGCCGTGTGGCTGGGGTTGGCCAGGTCGATGAGGGTGAGGAACTGGTTGGGCTGCAGGGCCAGGGCGGGGTCCGGTGCCAGGCCGCCGTCGTAGAGCTGATCCACCTGGGCCGAGGCCACCTCCCAGGTCCGGTGGCCCGTGTAGAGCTCGTCCATCTCGACCATGTCGGTGGTGTAGTCCTCGGCCTGGACGCCGATGGCGTCAGCCTTGATGCGCAGGTTGGTGTCCTTGGTGACCAGCACCACCCGCTCCTTGCGGGTGTGGAGCAGCTCCCGGGCACAGGCCAGGATCTGGTTGTCAGCCTTGTGCTTGTCCGCCGAGAGGATGCCCACGTCCAGGCTGTGGGCGGCCACGTCCACCTTCAGGGAGCCGCCGCCCTCCAGGGGCACGCCCCGGCTGAGGCTGCCCAGGGCCCGCAGGCGGTCCAGCAGGCGGGAGACCGCGCGGGCATTGCGCCCCACTTCGGTCTGGTCCTTCTTGAAGTGGTCGACTTCCTCGATGACCACGATGGGCAGCACCACATCGTGTTCCTGGAAGTGCAGGATCGAGTTGGGGTCGTGGAGGAGCACGTTCGTGTCGAGGACAAACACCTTCTTGCCAGATGGTGGGACCAAAGCGACCTCCAAGATTGGCCGAGCCTACCACCAAGGGGCCTCGGCATGCACGACTGGGATTCCAAGCCGGTGTGGTGACAGAATGACCACCCCCTCGGAGGACCCGCATGAGGATTCCCGCCATGGCCCTCGCCCTTAGCGTTGCCCTTGCCGCCCAGCCCCCCCTGACCTACCCCCCGACCAACCGGTCAGCGGTGGTGGATGACTACCACGGCACCAAGGTGGCCGACCCCTACCGCTGGCTGGAGGACGATAACTCGCCCGAGACCAAGGCCTGGGTGGAGGCCCAGAACAAGGTCACCTATGCCTACCTGGAGGCCATCCCCGGCCGGAAAGCGCTCCGGGACCGCATGACCAAGCTCTGGGACTTCGAGACCTTCAGCGCTCCCTTCAAGCGGGGTGGCCGGTACTTCTACTCCCACAACTCGGGCCTCCAGAATCAGGCCGTCCTCTTTGTCACCGAGGACCCCGCCGCCCGGGGCCGGGTGCTGCTGGATCCCAACACCCTGAGCACGGACGGCACCATGGCCCTGGGCGGCCTGAGCGTCACTGAGGATGGCCGCTACCTGGCCTATGCGGTCTCCGCCGCCGGCTCGGACTGGCAGGTCTGGAAGGTGCGGGACGTGGTCACCGGCAAGGACCTGGCCGACGAGGTGCGCTGGTCCAAGGCCAGCGGTGCGTCCTGGCTGAAGGACGGCAGCGGCTTCTTCTACAGCCGCTACGAGTCCCCCAAGGGCGGGGACGCCCTCACCGGCATCAACCAGAACCACCTGCTCTGCTTCCACCGCCTGGGTACGCCCCAAACCGAAGACACCCTGGTGTACAGCCGCCCCGATCAGCCCGAGTGGTACCTGGCCGGCGCCGTCACCGATGACGGCCGCTGGCTGGTCATCTCCGCCGGGAAGGGCACCAACCCCGAGTCCAGCCTGTTCCTCAAGGACCTGAGCCGACCCGGCGCCACGGTGGAGCCCTTCCTGGACCGCATGGACGCCACCTACACCGTCGTGGACAACGAGGGCGACCGCTTCTTCGTCCTCACCAACCAAGGCGCCCCCCGGAACCGCCTGGTGGCCATCCGCCCGGGCCGCACCGATGCCTTCGCCTGGACCGTCCTCATCCCCGAGGCCAAGGGCCGGGAAGTCCTGGAGTCCGTGTCCCTGGTGGGCGGGCGCTTTGTCGCCACCTGGATGCGGGATGCCCACTCCGCAGTGACCTTCCATGACCTGGAGGGCCGCAAGCAGGGGGACCTGGCCCTGCCGGCCCTCGGCACCGTGAGCGGCTTCGGCGGTCGCCGGGAGGACACCGAGACCTTCTACACCTTCGGCAGCTTCACCTATCCGGGCACCATCTTCCGGCTGGACCTGAAGTCCCGCCGGAGCCGCCTCTTCCGCGAGCCCAAGCTGGCCTTCCGGCCCGCCGACTTCCAGGTGAAGCAGGTCTTCTACCCCAGCAAGGACGGCACCCAGATCCCCATGTTCCTGGTGCACAAGAAGGGCCTCAAGCTCGATGGCAAGAACCCCACGCTGCTCTATGGCTACGGCGGCTTCAATGTGTCCCTGACCCCCTGGTTCTCCGTGTCCCGCCTGGCCTGGCTGGAGCAGGGCGGGGTCTACGCCATGCCCAACCTCCGGGGGGGCGGTGAGTACGGCCTGGCCTGGTACGAGGCCGGCCGGAAGGACAAGAAGCAGAACGTGTTTGATGACTTCATCGCCGCCGCCGAGTGGCTCATCAGCCAGAAGTACACCTCCACGCCCAGGCTGGCCATCAACGGTGGCTCCAATGGGGGCCTGCTGGTGGGGGCCGTCCTCACCCAGCGTCCCGACCTCTTCGGTGCCGCCGTGCCTGAGGTGGGCGTCATGGACATGCTGCGCTTCCACAAGTTCACCCTGGGCTGGGGCTGGAAGAGTGACTACGGCAGCAGCGAGACCAAGGAGGGCTTTGAGACCCTCATGAAGTACTCGCCTCTCCACACCCTCAAGCCCGGCGTGAAGTACCCCCCCACCCTGGTCACCACCGGGGACCACGATGACCGGGTGGTGCCGGCCCACAGCCACAAGTTCACCGCCACCCTCCAGGCCGCCCAGGCCGGTCCCGCGCCCGTGCTCACCCGCATCGAGACCAGTGCTGGCCATGGCGCCGGCAAGCCCACCGCCAAGGCCATCGCCGAGCGGGCGGACGTGCTGGCCTTCCTCATCCAGAACCTGGGCATGAAGCAGCCCCACTAACCATAGTCTTGCGAGGTATCATGTCTGCTCAATCCCGACCCCGGAGGCTTCCCATGTCCCGCCGCCTTGCCACCGCCTGCCTCGTGGCCCTGGCCACCCTGGCCCTGCCAGCGCAGACCCCGCTGACCTACCCGACCACCCGCAAGGCCGACGTGGTGGACGACTACCACGGCACCAAGGTGGCCGACCCCTACCGCTGGCTGGAGGACGACCGCAGCGCCGAGACCGCCGCCTGGGTGGAGGCCCAGAACAAGGTGACCCAGGGCTACCTGGGGCAGATCCCCGAGCGGAAGGCCATCGAGTCCCGCCTGACCAAGCTGTGGGACTACGAGAAGTTCGGCGCCCCTAGCCGCCATGGGAAGGTCTACGTCTACTCGCACAACACCGGCCTGCAGAACCAGGGCGTCCTCTACATCACCACGGACCTCAAGGACCGGGGCCGGGTGCTGCTGGACCCCAACAGCCTCAGCACCGATGGCACCGTCAGCCTGGGCAGCACCGTGTTCACCGAGGACGGCAAGCTCATGGCCTACTCGCTCTCCAAGGGCGGCGCCGACCTGAACATCTGGAAGGTGCGCACCGTCGAGACCGGCCAGGACCTGGCCGATGAGCTGCCCCTGGGTCGCAACAGCGTGGGCGGCTGGGCCCAGGACGGCAGCGGGTTCTACTACACCCGCTACCCCCTGCCCAAGGACCGCAGCGCCCTCACCGGCGTCTTCAAGAACCAGCAGCTGTTCTTCCACCGCCTGGGCAGCCCGGTGGAGCAGGACGAGGTCATCTACGAGCGCCCGGACCAGCCGGACTGGGGCTTCGGCGCCGGCCCCACGGACGATGGCCGCTGGCTGGTGATCTACCAGAACCAGGGCACGGACCGCCGCAGCCGGGTCTTCCTCAAGGACCTGACCAAGCCCGGGGCGAAGGTGGAGCCCTTCCTCGACAAGTTCGACGCCACCTACCGCATCGTCGGCAGCGATGGCGACACCTTCTATGTCATGACGGACCAGGGTGCCCCCCGCAGCCGCCTGGTGGCCATCCAGAAGGGCAGCCCTGAGCCCGCCGCCTGGAAGACCATCCTGGCTGAGGGCCCGGGCCGGGACGTGCTGGCGGGCGTGAGCCTCGTGGCCGGCCGCTTCGCCGCCACCTGGCGCATCCATGCCCTCAACACCGTCCGCCTCTATGACCTGCAGGGCAAGCTGGAGCGGGAGATCGCCCTGCCTGGCGTGGGCTCGCTGTCAGGCTTCGGCGGCCGCCGCACCCACACCGAGGCCTTCTACGGCTTCACCAGCTACAACCGCCCCACCACCCTCTACCGCTACGACTTTGCCACCGGCAAGAGCGAGGTCTTCCGCCAGCCCAAGCTGGCCTTTGATCCCGCCGCCTACGAGGTGACGCAGGTCTTCTACAACAGCAAGGATGGCACCCGCATCCCCATGTTCCTGGCCCACAAGAAGGGCCTCAAGCTGGACGGCACCAACCCCACGCTGCTCTACGGCTACGGCGGCTTCAACATCCCCGCCGCCCCCGGCTACAGCCCGGCCAACCTGGCCTGGATGGAGCTGGGTGGCGTCTTCGCCAACGCCTGCCTCCGGGGTGGGAGTGAGTACGGTCGGGCCTGGTACGAGGCGGGTCGCCTGAAGAAGAAGCAGAACGTGTTTGATGACTTCATTGCCGCCGCCGAGTGGCTCATTGCGGAGAAGTACACCTCCACCCCCAAGCTGGCCATCCACGGTGGCTCCAACGGCGGCCTGCTGGTGGGCGCCTGCATGGCCCAGCGCCCGGAGCTCTTCGGCGCAGCCCTGCCCGCCGTGGGCGTCATGGACATGCTGCGGTACCACAAGTTCACCATCGGCTGGATGTGGAAGAGCGACTACGACTGCTCCGACGAGGCCGACGGCTTCAAGTACCTCATGACCTACAGCCCTGTGCACACCCTCAAGGCGGGCGTGAAGTACCCGCCTACGCTGGTGACCACCGGGGACCACGATGACCGCGTGGTGCCCGCCCACAGCCATAAGTTCATCGCCACCCTCCAGGCCGTCCAGGCCGGCTCGGCCCCGGTGCTCACCCGCATCGAGACCAATGCGGGCCACGGTGCCGGCAAGCCCACCGCCAAGCAGATTGCCGAGCGGGCCGACCAGTGGGCCTTCCTGGTGAAGAACCTCACCATGACCCTCCCGAAGGGCTTCGGGAAGTAGACCTGCCGCAGGAAGCCGGCCCTCCTTTGGTACCAGGGGAGGGCCGGCGGTCCGTCCGGGGGTCTGCTCTGGCACAATGCCGCATACCCGCAGGAGCCCCATGCACACCGCCCAACGCACCCACGGCTTCACGGAATCGGTGATTCGCGGCATGACCCGCCTGGCCCGGGTGCACAACGCCATCAACCTGGCCCAGGGCTTCCCGGACTTCCCCGCACCGGAGGCGGTGAAGGAGGCCGCCATCGCCGCCATCCGGGCGGACGTGAACCAGTACGCCGTCACCTGGGGCGCCCCCCGCCTGCGGGCGGCCGTCGCCGCCAAGATGCTGGCCTTCTATGGCATGGTCGTGGACCCGGAGACGGAGGTCACCGTCACCTGTGGCGCCACCGAGGCCATGGCGGCGGTGATGCTGGCCCTGGTGGACCCCCGGGACGAGGTGGTGGTCTTCGAGCCCTGGTACGAGAACTACGGCCCCGACGCCATCCTCAGCGGCGCCACGCCTGTGCATGTGCCCCTGTCGGCCACGGAGCCCCTGGACCTGGACCGCCTGGCCCGGGCCTTCGGGCCCCGCACCCGGGCCATCATCCTGAACAGCCCCAACAACCCCACGGGCAAGGTCTTCAGCCGGGCCGAGCTGCAGGGCATCGCCGAGCTCTGCCAGCGCCACAACGCCTACGTCTTCACGGACGAGATCTACGAGCACATCCTCTACACCGGCGAGCACATCCCCATGGCCACCCTGCCGGGCATGGCCGAGCGCACCATCACCATCTCCGGGGCCTCCAAGACCTTCGCCATCACCGGCTGGCGCATCGGCACCATCATCGCCCCGGCGCCCCTCACCGCCGCCATCCGCAAGGTCCACGACTTCCTCACCGTGGGTGCCCCGGCGCCCCTCCAGGAGGCTGTGGCCACGGCCATGGAGACGCTGCCCAGGTCCTACTACACCGACATGGCCGAGGCCTATCGCCGTCGCCGGGACCTGCTCTGCGGGGCCCTGGACCGGGCCGGGTTCCGTGTGACCCCGCCCCAGGGCGCCTACTACGTGCTGGCGGACTACGGCGCCTTCTCCCAGGTGGACGACACCACTTTTGCCACCCAGCTGATTCTGGAGGCTGGCGTGGCCACCGTGCCCTACAGCAGCTTCACCACCGAGCCCCAGCCCCCGCCCATCGTCCGCTTCGCCTTCTGCAAGACCGAGACCCTCCTCGCCGAAGCCGCCGAGCGCCTCCATGCCTGGGGTGGCAAGCAGTAGCAGGGGGGCGGGGCCTACTGGCGCCAGAGCACCAGGCAGGATGTGGCCTGCGGGGCAGGGAAGTCGGCCTCTGACAGCCACGATGGGGGGGCGTCCCACCTCCCGCTCAGGTTGACCCTCCCTGGTCCGGAGGCTAAACTCGCAGGTCAAGCCGAAGTAGCTCAGGGGTAGAGCAGCGCACTCGTAATGCGCAGGTCGCAGGTTCAATTCCTGTCTTCGGCTCGGAACGAACCCAGGAATTTTTTCCTGGGTTTTTTTGCGCCCGGGCCCCTGGTCTGGGGCTGGTTACTGAGGCGCGGGCTTCAGGGGGTTGAGGAGCGGCAGCCCCTCCTCCTCGGGCACCACCTTGATCACCATAGAGTCGCCGAAGATCAGGAAGGCCATGGAGCGCTCGGGGCGGTAGGCGGCTACCAGGTAGTAGATGCGGCCGGGCTCGGCCTGGAGGGTGGCCACGCGAGAGCCTTTGGGGAAGCCCTTGAAGCGGAACTCGTGGGCCCCCGGGGCCAGGGGCAGGCGCTGGTAGGTGAGGCGGGGCAGGCTGGCCAAGGGAGTGCCGTTGTCCGTGAGGTCCTGGTTGCTGGCGAAGAGGGTGGGGCCACTGAGGTTCATGACCACCAGCTCTGCCTGGGCGGGGGGCGGTGGCGGCTCAGAGGGGGCCTGGGCACTCAGGGAGAGGAGCCCGGCGGCGAGGGCCAGCAGGGCGGTGCGAAGGCTGTGGAGGGGGTGGGCCATGGGAGGCTCCTCGTGTGTGTCCACCCTACCAGGGCTGGGTGTGCGAAAAATGCCTGTCTCGACAATTACACATCGTTGAAATGCGCTCCCATTCCGGGGTCCGGTCCTGCCGTTCGGCCACGCCAGACTGCAGTCCAGCCCACCGGAGGGGCCTTCCATTTCTGCGCTGGGACAGTAGATTGGACGACACACCCCTGATCGGACCAGGAGCGAGGATGACCGCAGTGCCCGACCCCAACGGACCCGCAGCCGCTCCACCCCCTCCTCCCAGCGCCTTCCGGTGGACCCTGCGCCTGCTCTTTTCCCTGGCGGTGCTGGTCCTGCTGGTCTTCTGCGGCGGGGGCGGGGGCTCCACACCCACCCCCGGCGGCGGTGGCACCGGGGTTGGCGGCACGCCCGGGGTCTTTGCGGGCAGTGTCCTGCTGGGCAGTCCCACAGCCAGCTCCATCAAAGCCAACGTGCTGTCGGCCACCCAGAGCGGCACGGTGTACCTGGCCTGCGGCACGGTGCCCGGTGCCTATCCCCTGCAGTCCGCTCCCATGGCCCTGGTCGCCGGAACGCCGGTGGAGCTGGCCCTAACGGGCCTCGCCGCCAACACCCAGTACTACTACCGCCTCTTCTACCTGCCCGCGGGAGGCTCCTACGGCCCCACCGCCGAGCATGCCTTCCACACGGCCCGCCCTGCAGGCAGCACCTTCACCTTCACCATTCAGGCCGACAGCCACATGGACGAGAACTCCAGCCTGGACATCTACCTCCGCTCCCTGGGGAATGTGGCCGCCGGTGCGCCGGACTTCCACATCGACCTGGGGGACACCTTCATGTGCGAGAAGCACACGGGCCCCCTCAGCGCCGTGGTCCAGTCGGCACCGGACTACGCCACGGTGGTGGCGCGGTACGCCTACGAGCGGGGCAACTTCGGGACCCTGAGTGCCACGGCGCCGGTCTTCCTGGTGAACGGCAACCACGAGGGTGAGTCCGGCTGGTTCCTGAATGGCACCGCCAGCAACCTGGCCATCTGGACCACCCAGGCCCGCCAGCGCTACTTCGTGAATCCAGTGCCCGACGCCTTCTACACCGGAGACAGCGTGGACGAGCCCTTCGTGGGCAAGCGGGGCACCTGGTACGCCTGGACCTGGGGGGATGCGCTCTTCGTGGCGCTGGATCCCTTCTGGAACACCCCCAAGCAGCCCGGCCAGGATGCCTGGAACCTGACCCTGGGGGACCGGCAGTACGCCTGGCTACAGCAGACCCTCACCGCCAGCACCGCCAAGTACAAGTTCGTCTTCATCCACAACCTGGTGGGGGGCCTGGACGGCCAGATGCGCGGGGGCATCGAGGCCGCACCCTTCTACGAGTGGGGCGGGAAGAACGCCGATGGCACGGCGGGCTTCGCCACCAAGCGGCCCACCTGGACCGAGCCCATCCACGCCCTGCTGGTGCGTAGCGGCGTCACCGCCGTCTTCCACGGCCACGACCACCTCTACGCCAAGCAGGACCTGGACGGCATCGTGTACCAGGAGGTGCCCCAGCCCAGCGCCGTGAACAACCAGAGCGGAGCCACCCTGGCGGCTACCTACCACTACGCTGCTGGCACCATCCTGAGCAGCAGCGGCCACCTGCGGGTGACCGTGGCCCCGGACAAGGTGACGACCCAGTACATCCGCACCTGGCTGCCCTCGGCCGAGACCGCCACAGTGAAGAACGGCTCCGTGGACCACACCTGGACCGTGCTGGCACCCCTGGGGAGCCGAGCCCGATGAGGGGGCTCCGCCAGGACGTCGGGCCCTGCCTGCTGCTGGCCCTGCTCTGCGGGGTCCTGGTGCTCCTGGCCTGCCAGCCGGCTGGTGGGGGCTCGCCGCCGTGGGCCTCCCCCAGTGCGCCCGTGGCGGCCTTCTCAGCACCGGCCACCGCCCCCACCGCAGGACAGGCCCTGGCCTTTATCGACGCCAGCACGGGCAGCCCCACGGCCTGGGCCTGGACCTTCGGTGACGGCAGCACCAGCAGCTTCCAGAGCCCCATCCACACGTACCTGGCGGCGGGCTCCTACACAGTCACTCTGCGGGCCTCCAATGCCTCCGGTGTCAGCACTGCCACCCGGGCCATCACGGTAGCGGCGGCCAGCGGCGGGGTGGCCTTCGGTGGCAACGTGGTGCTGGGCAGCCCCACCGGGACCGCCATCAAGGCCAACGTGTTCTCTCCGGATCAGAGCGGCACCGTCTATGTAGCCTACGGCACGGCCTCCGGGGCCTATGGCCACCAAACCACCCCAACGCCCCTGGCGGCGGGGACCCCGGTGGAGCTCTCCCTGGACGGCCTGACAGCGGACACGGCCTACTTCTACCGCCTCTGGTTCCAGGCGGCGGGGGCGGCCTCGGCATCGGCTGGGGAGGAGTGCACCTTCCACACGGCCCGCCCCGCCGGCAGCACCTTCACCTTCTGCCTCCAGGGCGACAGCCATCCCGAGCGCCTCAAGACCCAGTTCGATCCGGTCCTCTACCAGCGCACCCTGCAGACCGTTGCCGCCGACCGCCCGGACTTCTACCTCACCCTCGGCGATGACTTCAGCGTGGACACCCTGGACCCGGCCACCATCAGTGCGGCCCTGGTGACGGAGCGCTACACGCTCCAGCGGCCCTACCTGGGGCTCGTCGGCCGCTCGGCTCCGCTGTTCCTGGTGAATGGCAACCACGAGCAGGCGGCCCGCTACCTGCTGGACGGAACCCCCAACAACGTCGCTGTCTGGGCCCAGAACGCCCGGAACCGACACTTCTCCCAGCCGGCGCCCGATGGGTTCTACACGGGCAACGCCGAGGTGGTGCCCAGCATCGGCCTGCTGCGGAACACCTACGCCTGGACCTGGGGGGATGCGCTGTTCGTGGTGATCGATCCCTACTGGGGGTCGCCGATCTGCGTGGACGACCCCTTCGGCGGCGGCACCAAGCGCACCAACCTCTGGGACATCACCCATGGGGACGCCCAGTACCAGTGGCTCAAGGCCACTCTGGAGGGCAGCCGCGCCAAGTACAAGTTCGTCTTCGCACACCATGTGCTGGGCACCCAGCGGGGCGGGGTGGAGGTGGCGGGCCTCTACGAGTGGGGGGGCAGCAACGGCAATGGCAGCTGGGGCTTCACGGCCAACCGGCCCACCTGGCCTGTGCCCATCCACCAGCTCATGGCCGCCAACAAGGTGACCATCTTCTTCCAGGGCCACGACCACATCTGGGTGCGCCAGCAGCTGGACGGCGTCACCTACCAGACGCTCTCCGAGCCGGCAGATCCCAACTACTCCCTGTTCAATGCCGATGCCTTTCTCAGCGGGGACAAGCTGCCCAACACCGGCTACACCCGGGTCACCGTGGCCCCCACCGGCGTGAAGGTGGCGTATGTGCGCACCTACCTACCAGCGGACGAAGGCCCAGGCAAAGTCAGCGGCAGCGTGGCGTTCAGCTACAGCCTGCCCTAGCTACGGAAGCCCCAGCCGGGGTCTTCCTTTACTAGCTGACAGCCGACAGCTGATAGCTGATAGCCGATAGCTGACAGCCGACAGCCGACAGCCGATAGCCGATAGCCGATAGCTGATAGCCCTCCCGCATGGCGGAACTAAGCAACCCCCCGGGCGCAGTCGATGAAGGGGATCACCACCCCTACCGGAGGTCCCATGAACCTGCGCACCCTTCTCGTCCCCGCCCTCATCTGCCTGGCTGGCAGCCTGTCCGCCCAGGACCATGCAGCGGCCGCCAAGGCCCTGGTGAAGGAGGCCATCGCCTACGGCAAGGCGAATGGGCTGCAGGCCCTCCTCAAGGAGGTCAACAACGGCTCGGGCAAGTACCACGTCCAGAGTGGGGATGACCTCTACGTCTTCGTCTACGACGACAAGGGCACCTGCATCGCCATCGGCTTCCAGGGCAGCCTGGTGGGCGTGAACCGCATCAACACCAAGGACCCGGACGGGAAGTTCTTCATCCAGGAGATCATCAAGGTCGGTCTGGGCAAGGGCGGCTGGGTGGATTACAAGTACCCGAACCCCAAGACCGGTACGGTCATGCAGAAAACCAGCTACGTGGAGTCCCTCGACGGCAAGATCGTCGGCTGCGGCATCTACAAGTAGGCCGCCGTACCTACTCCAGCCCGAGCCGCTCCCGCAGCTTGGGGGTGGCGCCGCGGCTGGCTTCCAGCTCCACGCCACCGGTCATGCGCACCAGCACCCGGGCCCCGCCGCCGGTGGAGCGCAGTCCCAGCACGGCCTCGGGGCGGATGAGCAGGTGGCGGTGGATGCGCAGCAGGCCGGCTTCCGGGAAGAAGGCCTCCACTTCCCCCAGGGTCTTCCACTTGGTGCGGAAGCGCTCCCCGGCGAAGGCCCAGACCACCTGGTCCTCCACCTCGAAGAAGGCGGTCTTGGCCAGCTCCAGGAAGAGCATCCCCCCGCCGGCGGTGACCGGGTAGCGGGTGGTGCGGGGCCCCTTGTCCGGCTCGGTGGCCTCCTCCCGGCCCAGGTGCCGGCGGATGCGGGCCAGGGCCTTCACCAGCCGGGGTGTGGTGACGGGCTTGAGGAGGAAGTCCACGGCCTCCAGGTCGAAGGCCTCCACGGCGTGCTCGGCAAAGGCCGTGACGAAGACCACGGGCACCTGGGCGGGCAGGGAGGCTCGCAGGGCCAGACCATCCAGGCCCGGCATCTGGATGTCCAGGAAGAGGCCGTCCACCGCCGGGGCGGTGCGCATCCACTCCTCCATCTCCAGGCCGTTGCCGAAGGTGGCCACCACCTCGCAACCGCAGTCCTCCAGCAGGCGGGCCAGGCGCTTCTGGTTCAAGGGCTCGTCTTCGGCGATGGCCACCCGCAGCGGAATCATGCGCCCAGCCTATCCCGCACCCGCAGCTCAGCCAAGGTCCAGCTGTCCTCGGCCCGCAGCTCCAGGGAGGCATCCAGGCGCGGCGTCAGGGCGAGCCGCTCCCGCAGGTGGTGGAGGCCCGTGCCCTCGGCCTGCCCGGGCTGGAAGGGCTGACCCGTGTTGGCCACACGGAAGACCAGGTCCCGGGTGGTTCGGGATACGCCAATGCGCAGGGTGCCACCTTCGGGGTGGGGAGCGATGCCGTGCTTGATGGCGTTCTCCACCAGGGGGAGCAGCAGCAGGGGCGGGAGCTTCAGGGCATCCGCCCAGTCGGGCCAGTCCCACTGCACCTGCAGGCGGGCCCCGAGACGGATCTCCTCGATGCCCAGGTAGTGCTTGAGGAGGGCCCGCTCCTGGCCCAGGGGCAGCTCGCTGGCGCCACTCTGGCGGGTGAGCATGCGCAGCATCTCCACCAGCCCGACGATGGCCTCCTCGGCGGCATCCGGATCCTCGTGCACCAGCTCAGCCAGGCCACCCAGGGTGTTGTAGAGGGCGTGGGGATGGAGCTGGGCCTGGAGGGCCAGGAGCTGGGACTGCCGGGCTCGCTCCAGCAGCTCGGCCTCCGTGGACTCGGCGCGCTCCTTGTCCGCCAGGAACCAGCCGAGCACCATGGCGAAGGGCAGATTCAGCAGGAAGAGCATGAATTCCTGGCGGTGGGCCGGGAAGGTCCTGGCGAAGAGGCCCGCTGGTTCGGGGGCTTCCTGGACCTCTTCGGTCTGGGGATCCTGGGCGGGGGGCTCCTGGGCGCTGGGCACGGCCTGGGGGGCCGGGTTGGCCACCGGCGGCTCGGGCGCTGGCGAGACTTCCTTGCGGGGCCTGGGGGGCTGCTCAGCCTGGGAGGGTGCCCCCTCTTCCCGCGGGGGGCGGTCGCTGCGGCGCTCTTCCGGGGGCAGGAGATGCCAGGGCACCTCGCCGGGGTTGTGGGGCGGCTTCGCCTCTCGATCGCGGGGTGGGTCGCTGCGGCGGGGCTCTCGCGGCGGCGGGGCCTGGGGCTGCTGTGGCTTGGGCTCCTCGCGCTCCTGGAGCACCAGTGCCGACTTGACCTCGAGGCCGGCGGGCTCTGGATGGGTCGCTGGGGCTGGCTGGTCTTTGGGGAAGAGGCCGCTCATGAGCAGCAGCAGGGCGGAGAGCCAGGCGGCGTTCCAGGGCAGGGCTTGGAGGCAGCCGCGCCAGAGGGGGGCGATGGGGCGAGCATCCTGGGTCCACTGCCAAGGAATGGGGCTCAGAGCCAGGTGGCCCGCAAGTACGAGGGCTGGCACCAGGAACTCACCCGCACCGAGGCGGCCAAAGGGCTGGCCGGCCAGCAGACGCACAGCCACCCACACGAGGCCAAACACCAGCAGGGCGCCCCAGGTGGCCGGGAGCCGGAAGCGCTTGGCCGTGGCGGCCGGGAAGTCCTGGAATCGCATGGGGGACCTTGGAGGTGAGGCAGAGGCGAGGCCGCTGGCGGCGCTACTTAACGATATAGTCTCCGACCGTCAGCGTGCGGCCGGTGAAGGCGCCGTAGCTGGGGGGGTACTTGTAGATCCGGAACACGGAGTTAAGGGTCTCGCTGGCATGGGTCGGATCGGTGATGGGGGTGCTGCCTTGGGTGACCAGGCCGTTGGCCTGGACCGGGCAGGTGTACTTCCAGACGACCTCGCCGAGGTAGCTGACCTCCCGCAGGTCGCCGGTGCCACCGGAGCAGATGATCGTGTTGCCGTTGGGCAGCCGCTGGGCGCCGGAGATGTTCTCGGAGTACATGGGGTAGGTGGTGTCGCCCCAGTAGGTCCAGGTGTAGTCCAGGGGCAGGTAGGGCTGGCCGGCGGCGGTGGGCGGCGTGTAGCTCCCGCTGGCCGTGAGGGGGGGCGTGAACTCCTCGACGGAAGAGGCGTTGGTCAGGGAGCGATTCAGGCCGTTGTCGAAGCAGGTGATGTTGCCGGCGCCGGGGCAGTCGGACTTGATCCACTCCGTGTCGTGCTGCTGCCAGTACTTCTGCGGTGCCAGCGTCTTGGCGATGCCATACATGGAGGGATTGCCCCAGCGGTAGAGCAGGTCCCCGCCCTTGCCCCGCTTGCCGCCGCTGTGGCTGGCCGCCTCGGCGGTGGTGGTGCTGTGGTCGATGATCCAGGTCTCGCTGTGGTTGCGCATGCTGATGGCGATCTGGTCCAGGCCGGGGTGGTAGTCCACAGAGTTGCCGTGGTTCCAGAACAGGGGCCCCCCAACGCAGTCGATGAGCTCTGGGTGGTTGGCGACCACGCCGTAGCCGGACTTGGTGGCGTCGAAGTCCTGGATCAGGTGATCCCACACATGCCACTCCCAGACCACGGTGCCGCCGCTGCCATGGGCGTAGTCAGGCTTGATCTCGATGAGGCACTCGGGAAGGAGCATCTGCTGAGTGGCCACATCGGGCTGGAACTTGGTCATGTCGAAGCCCGCCGCCACGCACTCGGCGTAGGTCTTCTTCTCCACCACCAGCAGGAGGACATTGCCGTTGGGGAGCATCTTGGCGTCGTGGTGCTGGCGCTGGGTGGCGGTGTTCAGGTCGTAGTACCAGATCAGGTTGCCGTCCCAGTCGTACTCCTCCACGCGGCCACCCTCGCCGCCGCCCGTGCCCAGGGCTCCGCTGGTGATCATGCAGGTGTGCAGGAGGTGGCCGTTCTCCAGGAGGTAGACGCTCTGGCCCGGGGAATAGGCGCTGTTCCACTGCTTGACGACCTTGCCCTCGTTGTTGATGAGGTAGGTCATCTTGTTCTGCTTGGGGGCGAAGAGGGTGTAGCCATCCAGGGCTTTGCTGGTGTTCACCATCAGGCCCACGGTGCGGGCGGCGACGGCTGTGTTGATGATCACGCTCTGGCTGTAGCTGCTGGTGCCGGTAGCGCCAGTCACCGTGAGGGTGGCGGTGTAGATGCCGTCCGCAGTGTAGGTGTGGGAGGGGCTCGCCACAGCGGCCGTGGTGCCATCGCCGAAGGTCCAGGCATGGGCCGTCGGGCTGCCCGTGGCGGTGCTGGTGAAGGTGGCGATGCGTCCGCTCAGGGTGTGGGTGAAGGCGGCGGTGAGCACCGAGGCCGCACTGCTGACGGTGACGCTCTTGCTGACCGTGGAGGAGGTCCCCCCAGCGCTGGTGGCGGTCAGGGTGACCGTGTAGGTCCCGGCGGCGGTGTAGATGTACTTGGGATGCTGGACCTGGCTGGTGCCCTTGCCATCGCCGAAGCTCCAGGCCCAGGTGGTGGGTGAGTGCGTGGAGGTGTCCGTGAAGGTCACGACACTGCCGGGTACCAGGGTGCTCGGCGCAGCCGTGAATCCGCTCGCCCCCCCCGTAGCGGCTGGGCTTGTCCGCACCACCCGGAACCCGACATTGCTGGCATAGGCCTGGGCGGGTACGGCATAGAACTCGTCCGCCGCCGGGCAGCGGTTGGAGACGCGGCCATGGCCCGTCACCACGCCGGTGGTGGTGGTGAGGCCGTTGTACCAGCTGCCGCCGCGCATGCCGCGGTGGGGCAGGCCATCGGTCATGGTCTGGCCGGTGCTGGGGCCGATGGGATCCTGGGTGGGGCTCGCTTCCAGGGGATGGGCGGCGTAGTCGGTCTGGTAGGTGTTCGCCGCGTACCAGTCCCAGTTCAGCTGCCAGACATTGCCCGAGGCATCGAAGAGGCCGAAGGCGTTCGCACCATTGCGGGTCTGGTAGGAGGTGGCGCTACCGGGCCAGCTGAAGTCGGTCTTCTGGCGCAGGGCACCGCTGTAGAAGCCCACGGGCGTGGTCCAGGGATAGGTGGCGGGGTCCGTGAGCTGGTAGGGATTCCCGGAGCTGGGCCAGTTGGCGCGGTGCGTGTCCTCGTCATCCCCCCAGGGGTAGTTGGCGTAGGTGGATCCGCCACCCCGGGCGGCGAACTCCCACTCGGCCTCGGTGGGTAGCCGGTAGCCGCTCTGGGTGAAGTCGCAGGCCAGGGTGCTGAGGTTGTAGCAGGGGCTCAGGCCCGCCTGGGCGCTCAGCCAGTTGCAGTAGGCCTGGGCCCCCAGCAGGGTGGTCCCCACCATGGGATGCTGGGCTCGGGTGTCCCGGATGGAGAAGGTGGCGGTCCCGTCGAAGCCGATGCTGTAGGCCACGGAGGTCTTGCCGGCCTGGTAGGCGTAGCCGTAGAGGTAGCAGTAGACCGCTGTGCCGCCCTTGGCATAGACCACGCTGCTGCGCACCTCGATGAGGCCCTGGGCGAAGGCGCTGTTCAGGTAGTCGCAGAACTGCTGCTGGGTGGTGGGGGTGGTGGCCACATACAGGGAGCTGATGCCCACCGGGTGCAGGGGCAGCTCATCCGTGGGATGGGCCGGGTCGTTTCCTCCTTCGCCGCCGTGGTCCCCCATCCAGTAGACGCTGGCCGGGAGGCGGACCTCCAGGAGGTTGGAGAGGGGGCTGACCCAGTAGGCGCGGCTGGTGGTGGTGGCGCCGGAGGCATTGGTGGCCGTGCAGGTCACCGTGTAGAGGCCCGCTGTGCCGTAGCTGTGGCTGGGGTGCTGCTCCTGGCTCTTGAGGCCATCGCCGAAGTCCCAGGACCAGGCCGTGGGGGCGCCCGAGGAGGTGTCCCGGAAGGCGAGGGTGCTGGCCGTGCCCGTGCGGAGGGCGTTGAAGCCGGCGGTGGGGGCCGCCGCCGCCACCGTCACGGAGCCGGTGGTGCTGTTCGCGCCGCTGTTGTTGCTGGCCCGCAGGGTGACGGTGTAGGTGCCCGCCGTGGCATAGACATGGGTGGGGAGCTGCACCGAGCTGGTCTGGCCATCGCCGAAGTCCCAGGCCCAGAAGGTCGGGTTGCCGGCGGAGGTGTCCGTGAAGGCGGCGGTCTGGCCGCTGACCCGGCTGGTGAAGTGGGCGGCCAGGGAGGAGGAGGCTGCGCTCACGGTGACGGTGCGGGTGGCGGGGGTGCTGGCGCCAGCTGCGTTGGTGGCCGTGAGGGTGACCGTGTAGGTCCCGGCGGTGCTGTAGGCGTGGGTGGGGCTCTGGGTGGTGCTGGTGCCACCGTCCCCGAAGGTCCAGGCCCAGCTGGTGGGGCTGCCAGTGCTGGTATCCGTGAACGTCACCGTCTGGCCGGTGGTGGCCGTGGCGGTGGAGAGGCTGAAGGCCGCCGTGGGGACTGCCGGAGCAGCGCTCACGGTGAGGGTGCGGGTGACCGGGGTGCTGGAGCCCGCGGCGTTGGTGGCCGTGAGGGTGACCGTGTAGGTCCCGGCGGTGCTGTAGGCGTGGGTGGGGCTCTGGGTGGTGCTGGTGCCACCGTCCCCGAAGGTCCAAGCCCAGCTGGTGGGACTGCCGGTGCTGGTATCTGTGAACGTGACCGTCTGGCCGGTGGTGGGGGTGGCGGTGGAGAGGCCGAAGGCCGCCGTGGGGGCGGTGGTCGTCCCGGGGGTCGGGGTGCTGGAGGAGCCGCCGCCGCCGCAGCCCAGGGCCAGGAGGCCGGCCAGGGCCAGAGCAAGGGACCAGAGCTCAATTCGTCGCATGGCAGTTCCCACTGGGAGGGCCGCTTGGCCGGATGGACGTCACTGAAGGGGGGGGAGCCCCGCTGAGGCCACTGTGCCCCTGGCCCCGGGGAGGGACCATCGGCTCATCGGAACAGTCACCCCGGATGGATGAACTGCAGCCCGGCATGGCCGAATGGCAGCCCTCGGCCCCGGTCCATGGACTCAGCGGCGGGTCTTCCCATTCCGGTAGAGGACAGGGGTGGTGCCCGTCTCCCGCTTAAAGAAGCGGCAGAAGTAGGTCGCCGAGCGGAAGCCGCACTCCCGGGCCACGTCTTCCACCGTCAACGGCGAGTCCAGCAGGAGGCGGGTGGCCCGGTTGAGGCGGACCCGGCGCATCTCTTGGGCCACGGGTCGGCCCAGGTGCTTCTTGAAGAGGCCGTCCAGGGTGGAGCGGGAGCAGTCCACCAGCTCACAGACCTGGTCCACCGAGATGTCGTCGCAGACCCGGTTGCGGATGAAGCGGGAGGCCGCCAGCACGATGGGGTCCTGGGTCATGGTGATGTCGGTGGACTGGCGCTCCACAATGCGGGTGGGAGGCTGGTTGGCCAGGATGGGCTCCACGAACTCCCCATCCATCATGCGGGTCAGGGTCTCGGCGGCCAGCCGACCAATGCGCTCCGTGTCCGGGGCGATGCTCGACAGGGTGGGGCGGCACTGGCGGCAGATGATCTCGTCATTGTCGACGCCGATCACCGCCACGTCCGAGGGCATGGCGATGCCCAGGTCCCGGCAGGCGTGGATGAGCTGCTGGCCGCGGATGTCGTTGCAGGCCAGGATGGCGATGGGCTTGGGGACCCGGGTCAGCCAGCCCGTGAGCTGGTTCTCGTACTCCAGGGCACCCCACTCGCGGTAGAGGTTGTCCTGGGTCCCCACGGCGCTGGAGGCCGGGGCATAGACATGGACCCCCTGGCCCCGGGACTGGAGGTAGTCGCAGTAGGCCTCGGAGCGGCGGTCCGAGAAAAAGACCCCGGGGTACCCACAAAAGCCGAAGTGGGTGAACCCGGCATGGATGAAGAAGTCCCCGGCAAACTGGCCCACCCGGACAGGGTCCGTGTCGTAGACCGGGGCGGTGGGGCAGTTGCCCTTGCCCTGCACATCCACGATGGGCACACCCAGCGCCATGAGCTGCTGACCCAGCTCCGGGGAGTCAATAAAGCCGATGATCCCATCGATGCGGGTGCGCGTGAGCCAGGCCGGTAGTTCCTTGAAGTCCGAGCGCTGGGGAAAGATCACCCAGTCCCCCCGCTCCAGGGCATAGGAGGCCACGCCCTGGCTGATGCCACGGCCGTACTCCCGGGACACGGGCACCAGCAGGGCGATGTGGCGAAGGTTGGGCATGAAAAAGGATCCTAGCCTATACCAAATTTATAGGCAAACCCTTGAGGGCAGTCCCTGGTGCCCCTGGGGCACTCCTGTGTACCAATCACCCCCTTCAGAGTGCCCTCAAGTCTTGGTTTACCTACAATGACCAGGGAACAAGAGGGAACTGGGGAGCGGGAATGGATGCGGCTCAACCCCCATACAGCGCCTAAGAGAAGGGGGCATGACCGACCCGAAAAATCGAAATGAATTACCAATAAAGACCATATACTTCCCCTTTTTCAGGAGGCATCCTGAGGCCGGAACTCTTTGAACCCTGTCCTCTCTTGTCTTCATTTCATGGCGTTGGCTCTCCCAGCGGACCCATGACTCCCATCCCCTTCCCACTCCCCTCTTCCCAGGAGTCCCCATGAACACCTTCCGGATCCGAACCCTGTTCGTGACTCTGGCCTTGCTGGCCTTCAGCCTCGGCGGCCTGCTGATGGGCTGCGGTGGGAGCGCCTCTGCGCCGCCCGTACCCAAGGACACCGTTGCTCCCACGCTCGCCATTAGTGGCACGACAGGAACGGTCACCAAGGATCCGGTGACCCTCACCTTCATCTTCAGTGAGGATGTGGGGTCCACCTTCACTGCCAGCGACGTGACCGTGACCAACGGCACGGCCGCTGCCAGCGTCACCAAGACCGATGCCACCCACTACACCCTGGTGGTCACACCGGCCGTCGGCAGTGCTGGCACCATGACGATCAGTGTGGCCGCTGGCACCTTCACGGATGTGGCCGGCAATGCCAGTGCTGCAGCCGCCACCACGACTCAGGCCTACGACACCCAGGCCCCCACGGTGACCATCACCGGAACGAGCGCGACGGTCGCCCGAGGCGCCGTGCCCCTGACCTTCACCTTCAGCGAAGACATTGGTACCACATTCTCTGCCAGCGACGTGACCGTGACCAATGGTTCCGCCGCTTCCAGCGTCACCAAGGTGGATGCCACGCACTACACCCTGGTCGCCACCCCCACCGCAGGAATCACCGGAACCATGGGCATCAGCGTGGCGATTGGCGCCTTCTCCGACCTTGCAGGCAATGCCAGCACTGTCGCCGCCACAGCCAGTCAGTCCTTCGACACCACCATTCCAATTCTGACCAGCACGGTATTTACGGATACATACGCCGCAGGCCTTTCCTTCGTGGGTTTTGGGGGATCGACCAACTCGGTCACGGTAGACACCGCTGAGTTCCACTCAGGCTCGGCTTCGCTCAAGATTGTGGTGCCTGCCACGAACTACACTGGCGGCGCTATCGTTGCTGCAACCGCAAAGGATCTCTCTGCTTTCAATGTTCTCACTTTCTGGGCCAAGGCCAGCAAGGCCGCCACGCTGAATGTGGCTGGCCTGGGCAACGATGCCAGCAGCACGGTGTATGCAGCTGAATCGACCGGGCTCGTTCTGACCACCGCCTGGCAGCAGTTTATCATTCCCATTCCTGTGCCCGCCAAGGCCACCGCCATGACGGGTCTGTTCCACTTTGCGGAAGGTTCCGACGAGGGTGCCTACACCATCTGGCTGGATGACATCCAATACGAAGCCCGCACAGGCTCCTCAGTCCCGACAGCAGTCGCTGCCGCCATCACATGGCCAGTCACGAACATCCAGGTGGGTCAGACTTCCCAGCTCAGTCCAGCCTCCAACACCGTGACCTACTCCTTCCCCGTATTGCCCAACACCGGGAAGCTCACGGGCGTTGGCTTCCGCTACTTCACCCTGGCGTCAAGTGCGTCCTCCGTGGCCACCGTCAGTGCGGACGGCCTGGTGACCGGCGTCTCCGCCGGCACTGCCAGCGTCACCGGCAGCCTAGGCTCTCTGGCAGTCTCCGGCTCCTCAGCTGTGACCGTAGTGGCTTCGATTGCCGTTCCTACCACGCTCCCCCCAGTTCCTGCGCCACCCTCCGGCTCGTCGGTGATCTCCCTCTATAGCTCGGTAACCGGCGGCTACAACGGTGGAACTTCCGACCAGAGTGCCAAAGTGGATACCTGGCTCGCCAGCTGGAGTGCCGGCGCCGGCGGAGCCCCATTCCCTATCACTGTTGGTGCGCAGACGGCAAGCCCCCGGAAGTACACGATGACTGCCAGCGCCAACTATATCGGTATCGAGACGATTGGTTGGTCCACAGCCACTCCGCCCGTCATCACCGGTACCCACGAAATTGACATCAGTGGCATGACCCACCTGCATGTGGACGTCTGGACGCCCAATAACTCGAGCAACCTCCAGTTCAAGATGGTTGATGCCGGAACGAACCTGATCCCCGAGGAGTCCACTGATCCGGTTGGCATCGCCACCCTGACGGCAGGCTCCACCCCGGCGCTCGCCACCGGCAAATGGCTGTCCTATGACCTTGCCATTGGTGCCGATTTCCCTGGCAACACCTTCCCCAGCGGCAACGCTTCCAGCCTCAAGCACTTTGCCCAGCTCGTGATCGTCGCACCCAACGGCGGCATCGTGTACCTCGACAACCTCTATTTCTGGGGCCCTGCTGGGGGTGGCGGAGGAACTGCCACAGCGCCGACCTCCGGCGCCAGTGCTCCCACGCTGGCTGCGGCCAATGTCATTTCGCTCTACACCAGCACCAACAGCTACACCAACGCCCCTGTGAGTGACTGGAATCCCAACTGGGGTCAGGGTGGTTCCATGAGTGACTTCGTGGCGGGCTCGAAGACCGTGAAGAAGCTGGACCTGAACCTCTACCAAGGCATTGCCATCTCTTCCAACGGCGGTGACGCCGCTGGAACAGGCGTCCTCAATGTCACCGGGAAGGACGTATTGCATGTCAGCTACTGGACTGCGAACGGTACCAGCTTCAGGTTCTTCCCCATCAATGCGACCGCAGAGACTCCGATCAGCAGCGGAACCCTGGTGCAGGGTGCCTGGACGGATCTGGAACTCACCATTCCGGCGGGCTTCGATCTGAGCACCCTCCGTCAGCTCAAGTTTGATACCACCACCGCCCAGGTCATCTATCTG
>CAIMFT010000129.1 GCA_903840385.1 uncultured Holophagaceae bacterium | reverse complement strand
GTTCGGGATTCAGGAGAAAAGGAAACCACTCTCGCAGAGAAAAGACGAGAGAGCAGAGGGGCGCGGAGGACGGTTGGCTGGCAACAGGGCTTTATTTAGCCTTTTTCCGTTATCCCCTTCATCCCATTTATCCCCGTCCAAATGTCTTTTTTATAAAACAGGGATGAAGGGGATAACTGCCACTGCCTAAACGAACCCGGGCTACAGCCTGGTTCGGGATTCAGGAGAAAAGGAAACCACTCTCGCAGAGAAAAGACGAGAGAGCAGAGGGGCGCCGAAAGAGGCAGAGCAGCAGAGAGGGAACAGGGGGCTTTTTACCCGCCCTTTTCAGTTCTCCCCTTCATCCCCTTCATCCCTGTTCCCTAGCTTTTTCGTCCCTGTTTGCAAGTGCCACTTAATGTCCGCAGCCACAGCCGCCGGTGAAGGTGGCGCTGCGGGCGGCGCGGACCATGGTCTGGCCTTCCCGGCCGATGAGGGCTGCCAGGACCAGGGCTGAGGCGGCATCCACCCACCAGAGGGCGGGGGCCAGGAGGAACACCAGGCTGCCGGCGAAGAGGACGGCCGAGAGCTGGATGCAGGCCAGGCTGCAGGCGGCGTCGGCGGCGAGGGTGGCGCTGTCCAGGGCCTGGGCCGCGGCCAGCTTGGCCCGCCAGAGCCAGGCCATGAAGCCCAGGGAGACCGCCGAGATCACCAGGCCCGGGACTGTGGTGGGTGGGTGGGCGCCCCCGGCCAGCTGCAGGAGGGCACCCCCGGCGATGCCCGCCGCCAGGACCACAAACAGCCAACCGATGCGCAGGGCGGCCCAGCGCTCCCGCACCAGGTTGCCGTGGTCCCGGAGGTTCCAGAGCACCAGCAGTGCCGACGCCACCTCGATGAAGCTGTCCGCCCCGAAGCCAAAGAGGGCCAGGCTGTCGTCCTGCCAGCCGAAGGCCATGGCGACCATGCCTTCCACCAGGTTGTAGGCCACGGTGGCCAGGGCCAGGCGGATGGCCCGCCGGCGCCAGTCCGCCGGGGTCACGCCTGGGCTTCGCGGACCTTGCGAGCCTTCACCAGCACCAGGGTGGAGCCGGTGGGGGTGCGGTCCAGGCGGACCTCGTCCATCACCTGGCGCATGAAGAACACGCCCCGGCCGCCGGGCTTGAGGAGGTTCTCCGGCAGGTTCGGATTGGGCAGGGTGTCCAGGTCCACGCCAGGGCCCTGGTCCTCAATGCGGATCTCGAAGCGGTCCACCTGGGGGGTGAAGGTCACCTTGATGGGCTTGTCCTTGTTCAGCTTGTTGCCGTGGCGCATGGCATTGGCAATGCCCTCCTGGATGGCCAGCCAGAGGCGCTCGCCGTCCTCCTGGGTGAAGCTCAGGTGCTTGAGGAACTCCGCCCCCACCACCTGGATCAGGTCGATGAAGCGCAGGTCCGTGTTGCAGGTGAGGACAACGGGTAGCAGGGCGGGGTGGGCCATGAAGGCGAATCCCTTTCACAGAGCGAGAACACCCCAAGTTACTTGGAATGGGCCAGCGCAAGCCAGCGCTTTCACAGAAGGGGCCCAATGGGGGGTGAGCAGGGTGGCTTGGATCACAATTAAGAATTGTTGGTCCGAAATATGGAGAATTATGCCAAGATCCTCTCAGGCGCTGGGTGCGCCGGCCTGGAGGCTTCAATGAAAGCAAGGTGGTGGCTGGTTCTACTGGTGCTGGTGGCAGGCTTTGGGGTGCTGGGTCTGGGGGGGCGGCAGATCGCCCAGAATGCCCCACCGATCCCCCAGCAGGTGGTGGCCGAGGACGGCACCGTCCTGGTGGCCCCTGGTCAGATCCTGGCGGGCCAGGTCAGCTACCTGGGCCATGGCGGTCAGCACATCGGCTCCATCCTGGGGCACGGCGCCTACCTGGCACCGGACTGGACGGCCAAGGCCCTGCACCAGTGGGCCGCCGCCACCCTGGCTGGCGTCTCCGCACGGGGACTCTCCTCAGCGGAAGCCAAGGCTCAAACTGTGGCCTCATTTCAGAGTAATAAGTATGAAATAGCCACCGGCACCCTGAGGCTGGATGCTGCCCAGGCCAAGGCCTACCTCCAGACTCGCGCCGAGCTGGCGCGGATCGCCGTGCAGGGGGACAAGGAAGCCGCCATCCCGGCCCGGTGGATTCCCACCCAGGCCGAGGGTGAGCGCGTGGCCGACTTCTGGCTGTGGACCGCCTGGACGGCTTCCGCCCGTCGGCCCGGGTCCGAGGTCAGCTACACCCAGAACTGGCCCCACGAGCCCCTGGTGGGCAACAGCATCACGCCCATCAGCCACCTCTGGAGCATCCTGTCCATCATCCTGCTGATCCTGGGCGTGGGCCTCATGGTCTGGCACCACGCCAGCCAGCCCGCCGAAGAGTTCCCGGCCCCCCAGGCCATTCCGGCGGCGCCCGCCACCCCCAGCCAGCGCTGGTCGGCCCTCTACTTCGCCGTGGCCATGGCCCTCTTCCTGGTGCAGATCGGCATGGGCATCCTGACGGCCCATGACGCCGTCGAAGGCAACGCCCTCTACGGTGTGGACCTCTCCCACATCCTGCCCTACGCCGCCTCCCGCACCTGGCACCTGCAGCTGGCCGTCTTCTGGATCGCCACCTGCTGGTTGGCCACGGGCCTCTACCTGGGCCCCAAGCTCAGCGCCAAGGAGCCCAAAGGCCAGTGGATCGGCGTGGCCGGCCTGCTGGTGGCCCTGGTGGTGGTTGTGGTCGGGGCCCTCACGGGCGCCCACCAGGCCATCCTGGGCAAGCTGTCGGGATCGTTCCTGCTGGGCCACCAGGGCTATGAGTACGTGGAGCTGGGTCGCCTCTGGCAGATCCTGCTCACCGTGGGCATGGTCGGCTGGCTGGTGATGGTGGTGCGGGCCCTGCTGCCCGCCCTGCGCGGCGAACAGGGCCGCGTGGGCCTGCTCAAGCTCTTCGTGCTGTCCGCTGTGGCCATCCCGCTGTTCTACTCCGCAGGCTTCATGTACACCCGGGAGACCCACATCGCCATGGCCGAGTACTGGCGCTGGTGGGTGGTCCACCTCTGGGTGGAGGGCTTCTTCGAGGTCTTTGCCACCGTGGCCATCGCCTTGCTCACCACCCGCATGGGCCTGCTCCGCGAGAGCACCGCCCTGCGCGCCGTGAGTCTCTCCGTGGGCCTCTTCCTCGGCAGCGGCATCATCGGCACCTTCCACCACCTGTACTACACGGGCTCCCCGGCCTCCATCGCAGCCCTGGGCTCCGTGTTCAGTGCCCTGGAGATCGTGCCCCTCACCATCGTGGGCTTCGAGATCGCCCAGAG
>CAIMFT010000128.1 GCA_903840385.1 uncultured Holophagaceae bacterium | reverse complement strand
GAAAGTCCCGGTATCCTGGGCCAAGTTATCCCTTTGACTTGATCCACTCCTTTCCACCCGGGGAACCCGCCGCTCCCCGCTCACGAGGATCCCCATGCGACTCCGCACCCTGGCCCTGCTCCCGCTCCTCGCCCTGGCCGCCTGCAAGCCCACGGCCCAGGAGATCAAGATCGGCGTCTCGGCGCCCACCACCGGCAGCATCTCTGCTACCGGCCAGTCCGCCAAGAACGCCATCGCCCTGGTCCAGGACGAGATCAACGCTGGCGGCGGCGTGAAGGTGGGGGACAAGCAGGTGAAGGTGCGCTTCATCATCGAGGACGATGAGGACAAGCCCGAGTCCGCCGCCACCGTGTTCCAGAAGCTCATCAACCAGGACAAGGTGCTGGCCATCGTGGGCTCCTACACCAGCAAGTGCTCCAACGCTGGCGCCCCCATCGCCGAGGCCGCAGGCATCCCTGTGGTGTCCCCCTGGTCCACCAATCCTAACGTCACCAAGGGCCGCAAGTTCATCTTCCGCGCCTGCTTCATCGATCCCTTCCAGGGCAAGGTGGTGGCCCAGTTCGCCACAGGCAAGCTGAAGGCCAAGACCGGCGCTGTGGTGTACGACGTGGCCAGCGACTACAACAAGGGCATCGCCGAGGTCTTCCGGGATGAGTTCACGAAGATGGGCGGGAAGATCGTCGGCTTCGAGACCTACAACACCAAGGACACGGACTTCTCGGCCCAGCTGACCAAGATCAAGGGCTCCAACCCCGATGTGCTGTTCCTCCCCAACTACTTCAACGAAGTGCCCCTCCAGCTCCAGCAGGCCCGCAAGCTGGGCCTCAATGCGGTTGTCCTCGGTGCGGACGGCTGGGACAACCCCGAGCTGGTGAAGCTCGGTGGCAAGGTCATGGACGGCGCCTACTTCTCCAACCACTACTCGCCCGACGTCGACGCCCCCATTGCCAAGACCTTCATTGCCAAGTACACAACCCGCTTCGGCATCGTGCCGGACGCCGCTGCTGCGCTGACCTATGACTCCGCCAACCTGATCCTCAAGGCCGTGGCCACCGCCGGGAAGGCTGACTCCAAGGCCATCCGGGACGCCCTCGCCGCCACCTCCGGCTTCCCTGGCGTCACGGGCTCCATCACCTACGGCGGCTCCGGCGACCCCGTGAAGGGCGCCGTGGTCATCAAGGTCGAGAACGGCAAGTTCGTCTTCGACAGCGCTGTGAATCCCTAGGCGCAGGTCGACCCCGCCTTGGACACCATCATCCAGCAGCTGTTCAACGCCGCCCAGCTCGGGGCGGTGTACGCCCTCATCGCCCTGGGCTACAGCATGGTGTACGGCATCATCCGGCTGATCAACTTCGCCCACGGTGACATCTTCATGGTGGGCGGCTTTGTGGGCCTGCTGCTCACCACCCGCCTGGGCTGGCTGCCCTTCTACCTGCTGATGCCGCTGGCCATGATCCTGACGGCCCTGGCCGGGGTGGCCGTGGAGCGGGTGGCCTACCGCCGCCTGCGCAAGGCCCAGCGCATGTCCGTGGTCATCACCACCCTGGGTGTGGGCATCTTCCTGGAAAACTTCGTGCGGCTCACCGTGGGCCCCGAGACGCGGCAGATCCCGGCCCGCCTGCCTTCCGCTCCTGTGCACTGGCTGCAGCAGAACCTGGGGGCCTTCGTCACCTGGGACAAGCTGCTGATCATCCTCATTTCGCTGGCCCTGATGGCTGTCCTCTGGCTGGTGGTGAACCGCACCCTCATCGGCACCGCCATGCGGGCCGTGGCGGACAACAAGGATGTGGTGCCCCTCATGGGGGTGAACCTCAACCTGATCATCACGGTCACCTTCGCCATCGGTTCCGCCCTGGCGGCGGCTGGCGGAATCTTCTACGGGCAGGCCTACTCCATCGACCCCTACATGGGCATCGACCTGGGCTGGAAGGCCTTCATCGCGGCAGTGATCGGTGGCATCGGCTCCATCGAGGGGGCCGTGCTGGGCTCCTTCCTGCTGGCAGGCGTGGAGGTCATCACCGTGGCCTACCTGTCCTCCAACCTGAAGAACGGCATCGCCTTCGGCCTGCTCATCCTGCTGCTCCTGGTGTGGCCCTGGGGCATCATGGGCAAGCCCACCCTGAAGAAGGTGTAGGCCGCCCATGTCGAGCCACCCCCAGCCGCTGCAGGCCGCACCGCCACCGGATCCCAGGCCCCCCCGGGTGCGCTTCTGGATGGTCTGCGTGGCCGTGCTGGCGCTGGCCATTCCGCTCCAGTTGCTGGTGGATGCGG
>CAIMFT010000127.1 GCA_903840385.1 uncultured Holophagaceae bacterium | reverse complement strand
GCAGCACCCTCCAGCAGCAAGGTGAGGTCATCTGCCAGGCCCTCTTCGGGGCGCTGGGCCTCCAGGGCGGCGCCGAGGATGGCGTCCAGCTGGACATAGGGCAGCAGGCTGGCCTCGTCGGTCTGGTTCGGGCGCAGCTCCGCCGTGGGCGGACGCTCCAGCACGCCCCGGGGCACGGCCTCGCCCAGGTCCCGGGCCACGGCATAGACCCGGGCCTTGAGGCAGTCGCCCAGGGGAGCGAAGACGCCGATGCCGTCACCGTAGAGCGTGAAGTAGCCCGTGGCGACCTCGCTCTTGTTGCCGGTGTTGAGCACGGCCACCCGCTCGGCCCCCAGGCGCCGCTGCACCTCGGGCTCCGAGGTCAGCGCCATAAGGAGGTTGCCGCGGCAGCGGCTCTGCAGGTTCTCGTCCGTGAGCCCGAAGCTGCGGCCCGGAAAGGCCTGCTCGAGCGCACCGCCGAAGCCCGCGAAGGGGGCGTCTGCATCCAGACTGAGGAAGCCGATGCCCAAGTGCCGTGCCTGCTCTTCTGCCAGGGCATTGCTCTCGGCGCTGCTGAAGCGGGTGGGCAGGGCTGCACCCAGCACCCGCTCGGGTCCCAGGGCCTCCACCGCCAGGGCCGCCGCCACGGCGCTGTCGATGCCCCCGGAGAGGCCCAGCACCAGCGCCTCCAGGCCCTGCTTAGCCAGATTGTCCCGGATGCCCGTCACCAGGGCGCGGCGCAGCCAGGGGCCCTCCTCCGCAGGCCGCCAGGCCTCGCCGGGCAGGGCCGGGTCCACCAGCAGGATGCCTTCGCGGAAAGGCGCCCAGCCCTGCCAGCGGCCGTCCGGCAGGGCCAGTCCCGAGCCGCCGTCGAAGAGGAGCCAGCTCTCGGCCCCCACCCGGCTGGCGTAGGCAATGGCCAGGCCATGCTTCTGGGCCAGGCCTGGCAGCAGGCGGCGGCGCTGAGCGTCCTTGGAGGGGATGGCCCAGGGGGCGCTGCGGCCCGGTGGCAGGTGGCTGCCCAGGGCGCTGGGACTGGCGCTGGCGTTGAGGATCAGCGTGGCGCCGGCGGCCGCCAGGTCGGCGATGGGATCCACGCCGTAGCCCACGGGAGCGTTGCCCAGCTGGGGATCGGCCCAGAGGTCCTCGCAGATGGACAGACCGATGCGGTGGCCCAGGAAGGTCACCAGGGGCTGGGGGGCGGCGTCCGGCTCGAAGTAGCGGTGCTCGTCGAACACGTCGTAGCTGGGCAGCACCCGCTTGCGGGCGCAGTGGCGGAGGGCTCCGTCCTGGCACCACCACAGCTCGTTCCAGAGGCGGCCCGAGGGGGCGGGGCGGGCGGTCCCGAAGACCAGAGGCACAGGCCCCGCCAGGGCTGCCAAGCGGTGGGACTCGGCCTCGATGCGCCGCCGCATGGCGGGCTCCCAGAGGCGGTCCTCCAGCAGGTAGCCAGGGATGGCGAGCTCCGGTGCCAGCACCAGCTCAGCACCCGAGGCCACGGCCTCGCGGTAGGCGGACTCCACGCCGCGGCCATTCCCCTCGGGGTCACCGAGGCGGGCGTTGATCTGGAGCAGGGCGAGCTTCATGCAGGGTCCAGGCAAGATCCGCAGAGGCGCGACAGGCGCCCGGGAGCCTTCAAGTTACCAGCGAATCTCGGCACAGGTACCGCCGCTGGGGCGGACGCCGAGGCGCAGGTCTGCCCCCTGGGCGTTGAGCCACTTCAGCGCCAGAGGCAGGCCCAGGCCCGTGCCGTCCGGCCGGCCACTCTCGAAGGGACGCAGCATGCGCACTGCCGCATCGCCCGAGAGGCCCGGGCCCTCATCGAGAATCTCCAGGCAGCCAGGGGCCACCCGCACCACGACCCGGCCCCCCTGGGGCGTAGCCTGGCAGGCATTCTCCAGGAGGTTCACCAGGGCCTGATGGAGCAGGTCGGGGTCCCCCTTGGCCGTCCCGCTGCCCTCGCACACCAGGGTGCGCCCCTGGCTCACAGGGCGCCGCTTCAGCTCGGCCACGGCCTGGGTGGCGGCATCTTCCAGGCGCAGGGGCTCGGAGCCCGGCTCCAGGGGGCGGGCCCACAGCAGGAAGCGCTGCACCAGGCGCTCCAGGGCCTCGGTCTCCTCCAGCAGGGCCTCCGCCGCAGGCCCCTGCCCCGCCCGGCGCAGGAGCTGGCCCTGCACCTTGAGCACCGCCAGGCCGTTCTTCAGCTGGTGCGCCACCCCGGCGGTCATCTCACCCAGCTCGGCGAAGCGCTCCCGCAGCTGCAGGCGGCGGGCCTCCAGCTCGGCCTCGGTGACGTCATCAAACTGCACCAGGGCCCCGATGCGATCCGGGGCCTCCATGCGCTGGACCTCCCAGCGTCGGTCCTTGACCGTCAGGCGCCGCGGCGGTCCTGGCTCCCCATCCAGGGCCTCCCGCAGCCAGGGGAAGGGCTCCAGCACAAAGGCCGCCTCCAGGCCCAGGACCCCCGCCGTGACCCCCAGCAGGGCCCGCCCCGGCCGGTTCAGGGCCGCCAGGCGCTGGCGCTGGTCCACCCACAGCAGGCCCTTGGGCAGGGCGTCCACGAGGCGCTCGTGGACCGTGCGCAGCTCCCCCAGGGAGGCCGCCAGCTCCCCCCGCTCCCGCAGGCTGCCAGCCACGGCGGAGAGGAGCAGACCTTCCGGATCCTGGGGTCTCCGGCGACGGACGCGGGCCCAGCGCACCAGCAGGACCAGCAGGGCTCCCCCCACGGTCCCGATGGGCAGGGCCAAGATCAGCCAAGAGAGGGCCTCCGGTCGCATGCCCCCAGGGTATGCTGATTTCTATGGAGAGGCAGCCCATCTACGTGGTCTCAGGCGGCTCAGGCGAGACAGCCTACCGCATGGTCCAGGCGGCCCTCACCCAGTTCACCCGGGGCGAGGCCAGCGCGGTGGTGCGGCGGTTCCAGAATGTACGCACCCAGGATGACCTGAACAAGATCCTGCAGATGGCCGGTGAGAAGCGAGCCGTCATCATCCACACCACCGTCTCCCGGGAGATGCGGGACTACATGGCCCTGAGCTGTGCGGAGCTGCGCATCACCCAGGTGGACCTCTTCGGCAACCTGCTGGACACTCTGGCCCTCTACCTGCGCGAGCGGCCCGAGGAACAGCCGGGCAACTTCCACATGATTGGCGACAAGTACTTCAAGCGCATCGAGGCCATCGAGTTCGCCCTGAAGTTCGATGACGGCATCGACATGTCGGGCCTGCCCGATGCCGACATCGTGCTGGTGGGCATCAGCCGCACCAGCAAGACCCCCCTGTCCATGTACCTGGCCATGGAGGGCTTCAAGGTCATGAACGTGCCGCTGGTACCCGGGATTCCCCTGCCCCCGGAGGTGGAGAGCATTCCCCAGGGCCGCATCGTGGGCCTGACCATCCAGCCAGAGCGCCTGCAGGAGATCCGGACCAACCGCCTGAAGCGCCTCGGGGGCACCGGCACCGCCGACCACTACAGCGACCTGGGTCGCATCCTCGACGAGCTCACCTACGCCGACGTGGTGTTCAAGCAGCACCGCCGCTGGCCCGTCCTGGACGTCACGGGCCGCAGCATCGAAGAGACCGCCGGCCTCGTGCTGGATCGCGTCTTCGGCAAGGAACGAGCGGTCTAGCTAGAGCTCGTCCTCCAGCCGCTGCACGAG
>CAIMFT010000126.1 GCA_903840385.1 uncultured Holophagaceae bacterium | reverse complement strand
GCAGCCATCATCTTCTTCGCCTACATCGGCTTCGACTCGGTCTCCACCCACGCCGAGGAGGCCAAGAACCCCCAGCGCGACGTGCCCATCGGCATCATCGTCTCCCTGCTGGTCTGCACGGTCCTGTACATCGCCGTGGTAGCCGTCCTCACGGGCATGGTGCGATTCGATCAGCTGGACATCAATGCCCCTGTGTCCACGGCTTTCAAGCAGAAGGGCATGGGCTGGGCTGAGGGCCTCATCGCCACGGCCGGGGTCAGCGGCATCACCTCCGTGCTGCTGGTCATGATGCTCAGCGGCCCCCGCGTGTTCCTGGCCATGGCCCGGGACGGCCTGCTTCCCAAGGGCACCTTCGGCGATGTGCATCCGAAGTTCCGCACCCCCTGGAAGTCCACCATCCTCGTGGGCATCTTCGTGGGCGCCCTGGCGGGCTTCCTGCCCATCGACGCCCTGCTCCACCTGGCCAACATCGGCACCCTGCTGGCCTTTGTCATCGTCTGCGCCGCCGTGCTGATCATGCGGAAGAAGCACCCGGAGGCGGTGCGCCCCTTCCGTTGCCCCTGGGTGCCCTTTGTGCCCATCATGGGGGTGCTCACCTGCCTCATGCTCATGTTCTCCCTGCCCGTCGCCAACTGGTGGCGGCTGATCACCTGGCTAGCCCTCGGCTTTGCCATCTACTTCCTGTATGGCAAGCAGCACAGCGTCATGCGGAACCAATCCAGCTAGGAGCTCGCCGTGTCGATCTGGACCGACCTGACCCCCTCGAAGCGCTGTGACTGGATCGACCAGCTTCGGGGCTGGGCCGTCATCATCATGATCCAGACGCACACGGTGAACGTGTGGCTGACGCCGGGCCTGCGGCCGGAGTGGCTGAACTTCCTCAATGGCCTGCCGGCCCCCAGCTTCGCCATGGCGGCGGGCTTCAGCCTGGCCCTCAGCACCTTCAAGGCCGATGGCACCCTGCGGCCCTTCTGGCCCGATACGGCCAAGCGCCTGGGCTTCATCCTGCTCTGCGCCTATGCCCTGCATGCCCCAGGCTTCACCTTCGCCGACTGGACGGTCCTGGCCACGGTGCAGAAGCAGAAGGAGATCTACAAGATCGACGTGCTGCAGTGCATCGTCTTCAGCCTGCTGATCCTGCAGGCCCTGGCCCGCATCATCCGCCACCCCCGGGTCTACGCCTGGGTGGCCCTGCTCCTGGCCGTGGTGGTCTGCCTGGTGGCCCCCTACGTCTGGGCCACCGGTGTCGGCGACGGCCTGTGGCTACCCATCCGGGGCCTCATCAACGGCAACTCCGACCGGGGCCTCCAGGCCCTCTTCCCCCTCTTCCCCTGGCTGGCCTTCCCCGCCTTTGGATCCTTCCTGGGGGGCCTCTACCGCTGGGGCCGCACGGAAGCCGGCGAGGACGGACTGGCCCGCCTGAGCGAGGCCAAGTGGCTGGCCGGCCTGGCGGCTCTGGGCTTTGTCTGCTGGGCCTTCGGGTCCACCTACCAGAAGGCCTGGCTGTGGCAGGGCACCTGGATCCAGACCACCCCCGGCACCTGGCTGCTGAAGGGACCCATGGGGGCCTGGACCTACAACGAGCTTGCGACCCTACACAACACCACCCTCCCCAGCGTCCTCAACCGCCTGGGCTGGATCCTCATGGGCGGCGCGGCCCTCGGGGTGATCGAGAAGCTGCGGCCCCGGTGGCCCGGTCCCAACCTGGTGGTGGCCGCCAGCCACGAGAGCCTGCTGCTCTACATGCTGCACCTCAACATGATCTTCGGCCTGATGCTGACCCCGTTCTTCGTGGGCCTCACGGGCTGGGACTGGGGCACCCTGGGCTGGACCGGTACCCTCCTGCTGGCGGCGGGCCTCATCGCCATCAACCTCTGGGCCTGCCACGCCTGGCGCAACGTGCGCGAGACGCCCATTCTGATGCGGCGCCTTCAGCGCTACGCCGTGAGTGTCATGGCCGTGTGGTTCTGCATCGGGGGCTGGTACACCTTCCGGCATTTCCTGCGCAGTCCCGAGCTGGCCAAGGAGCCCTACGTCTTCCTGAACGCCGCCCGCGCCCGCAAGGGCCTGCCCGCCACGCCGGACGGCCTGAGCCGGGATCCGGAGGAATACTTCCGCGAAGCCGAGGCCCGAAAGGTGGCCCTGAGCCCTGAGTCCCGCGCCGAAATCACCCGCCTGATCCGGTCTCGCAAGTAAACGAGGTAATATAGATCGGGTCATGGCCGATCCCGGAAACAGTCCCGCCCCCACCTTGCTCATCTTCGCCCTCCTGGCGGTGCTGACCTACCGTTGTGCCATGGCCGCCCTGCTGTCTGCCTTCCAGGCGTTGCCCTCCCTGCAGCGGCGGCGGCTCCTGGAAGAAGAAGCCATTCCGGACGCCCGGCTGGCGGCCCTGCTGGAGCATCCCCGGGCCCTGGGCATGGCTCTACGCTTTTGGAACCAGGCCCTGCTGCTGGCTCTGGCGGCCCTGGCCTGGCCTCTGGCCGTCACCCTGCCCGGCGGCGGCTGGACGTTTGCGGGCCTTATGGTGGTCTCTCTCTGGCTGCTGGATCTGCTGCTGCCGGCCCTGCTCACCGCCCGGGAGCCCAGCCTCTGGTTGCAGCGGCTGTTCCCGCTCTTCGCCCCGGTCATGACCGCCCTGGGCCCCCTGGTGGACCCCATCGCTCGGAGCATCCACCGCCAGCGCGCCGAGGACCGGGCCCGGGATGACGATGAAGAAGAGACCACCGACGAGGCTGTCACAGCCCTGCTGGAAGAGGGCGAGGCCGAAGGCATCCTGGAAGCCGAGGACCGGGAGCTGATCCGCAACGTGGTCAGCTTCGGCGACACAGTGGTGCGCGAGGTCATGACCCCGCGCACCCGCATCGTGGCCCTGCCCGTGGAGGCCGACATCCCCACCGCCTGGGCCGCCTTCACCGCCAGCCGCCACTCCCGCCTACCCGTCTACGAAGGCAGCATCGACCGCATGCGCGGCGTGCTCCTGGTGAAGGACCTGATGCAGGTGCCGGACGGCGCCCAGCCCCCCCTGGCCTCCATGCTGAAGCCCCCCCACTTCGTGCCGGAGAGCAAGCCCGTGGCGGAGCTGCTGCGGGACCTCCAGCGGGCCCGCACGCAGCTGGCCCTGGTGGTGGACGAGTTCGGCGGCGTGTCGGGCCTAGTGACCATGGAGGACCTGCTGGAGGAGGTCTTCGGCGAGATCCAGGACGAGCACGAGGCCCCCGCCGGCATGCAGGAGCAGGCCCCCGGCGTGTGGCTGGTGTCGGGGCAGGCCCACGTGGAAGATGTGGCCGATACCCTGGGCCTGGCCTGGGAGCGGGATGGCTTCGACACCGTTGGCGGCCT
>CAIMFT010000125.1 GCA_903840385.1 uncultured Holophagaceae bacterium | reverse complement strand
GTGGATGCTCTTGTTGTAGATCTCCTCCACGGTGACATGGCACTTGCCGCAGGTCTTGGTCACGTTGGCGTGGTTGATGGGTGAGCTGCGATCGACGCTGCGCTTGATGTCATGGACGCCATGGCAGTCGTTGCAGCTGGGGGCGACGATGAGGCCCTTCTGCAGCAGCGCCATGCCGTGGATGCTCTCCTGGTACTGGGAGCCCACGGAGGGGTACATCATCTTGTACTCGTCCGTCAAGTTCTTGTTGGCGTGGCACTTGGCGCAGGTCTTGGGCAGGTTCATCTTGTAGACGGGCGAGGTGTGCGACTTGACGGGCACGATGTCGTGGTTGCCGTGGCAGCTGACGCAGGTGGCCGCACCCGAGGCACCCAGGGACTTGCTCATGCCGTGGATGCTGGTCTGGTAGATCTTGTCCTCTTCCGAGTGGCAGGTGGCGCAGTTCACGGGCTTCGGGTCCACGCCATCGTTGGGGTGGTCCTTGATGTCCGCGTGGCAGCTCTTGCAGCCCATGCCCTTGTGGACCGAGCCACCGAACTTGGCCTCGTCCACAAACAGGGACTTGGTCTTGCCCGGCGCCACGTCCTTGGTCATGGTCGTGTCGCTGTGGCAGTCGAAGCAGTTCTCCTTGACGGCCTTGCCCCCGGCGGCCTGAGCCGGAGCGGAAGTCAGGAGCGCGCCGACCAGGAGCAGGGCACCCAGCAGCCAGCTGGAACGGCGCACTGGACGGATGGTTGGACGGATATCCAGGATCATGACGGGTCCTTTGAGGAATGACAGGGCAGTGGTACCCCAGGGGGTTGTCCCTATTATTCACTCAAAGGTGGTCAATCTCGCCAGATCAAGGTCACAAAATTTCGGTCAGTGCTTGTCCTCAGCCTCCGGGGTGTCGTCCCCGTCCTTGGCGGCCTGCTGGTTCATGAGGTCGCGATAGTACTCAGGGCGGGTCTCCCGCATGTGGTCGGCCGAGGCCTTGCCCGTAAGCCAAGCCAGGTCCATGGGATAGACATCCGGATCGAAGATTACCAGGTACCAGTGCCAGACCAGGATGCTGAGGGTGGCCAGGATGGCTTCGTACCAGTGGGCGGCGGTGGCTGCGTCCATGACCCAGACTGGGAAGAAGTGCATGCTCGTGTCCTTGGCCCAGAGCAGGATGCCGGTGACGGCCATGACGACCGTGCCCCACATGAAGGCCCAGTACTCCATCTTCTCGGCGTAGCCGAACATCCCGAAGGTGGGTCGCTTCACATTGAAGCCCAGGTTGTGGGCCAGCATGTTGCCGATGTCCTTGGCGTCCTGCAGGCTGGGCAGCAACTCCCAGACCATGATGCGGTCGCGCTTCACCAGGATCAGGTGGAGGATGTGGAGGCCTGTGGCGCCCATGATCACAGCACCGGCGATGCGGTGGATGATGCCGCGCACCTGCCCGGCCCCGCCCAGCCCAAAGGCCTGAATCCAACCGGATTCCGGGAACTTCAGGGCGAAGCCTGTGACCACCAGGGTGATGAAGCTCACCATGACCAGGCCGTGGGTCCAGCGGAAGTAGCGGTTCATGCGGGGCAGCTGCTCCCCCGTGTTGTGGTGGGGCTTCTTGCGGCGCAGCTTGGCCAGCCAGTCGATGCCGTTGTGGAACAGCATGAAGCCGATGGTCATGGGAATCAGAGCGTAGTAGGCCAGGCGGATCCAGCGGACGCTGATGTGCTCGATCCCGCCGGCGGTGCGCACGTGCACCCGGCCCTTGGCGATCTTGTCGCCCACGCCGGGGTGGCAGACGCCGCAGGTCTTCTGCAGGTTCGCCGGATTGATGGTGGAGCGGATGTCTGTCGAGGGCAGGATGTTGTGGACGCCGTGGCAGGAGGCGCAGTTGGCGGCGTGCTTCTGGCCACCCCGCACAGCCAGGCCGTGGAAGCTGTCCTGGTAGGCGGAGACCTTGTCGCCGAAGCTGTAGCGGGAGTCGAGGCGCTCATCCCCATGGCAGCGGCCGCAAGTCACGGTGGACACCCGGGCAGCGTTCACCAGGGAGCCAATCTCCGAGGGGGCCTGGATGTTGTGCTCGCCGTGGCAGCCGGTGCAGGTGGGAGAGTCCTTGTGGCCATTCTTGACGGCCAGACCATGGACACTGTCCATGTAGACGGCCTGGACGGAGGGATGGCACACGCCACAGGTCTCGGCCACGTTGGCTCGGTTTACCTTGGCGGCGGGGTTCTGGGAGGGCAGGATGTCGTGGCTGCCGTGGCAGTCGGAGCAGGAGGCCGCGGCATCGTTGCCCTTGGCCACTTCCCGGCCGTGGAGGCTCAGCTTGTAGGCTTCCACCGGCTTGGCAAAGGGGATGTTGTGGTGCCGGGACAGGAACTCGGGGTTGCTGTGGCAAGACCCGCAGGTGTCGGCCAGGTTCTTCTTGGCCACCTTGGAGTCGTTGCCACCCATGATCAGGTGGGGGGTGCCGTGGCAGGAGGCGCAGGTGGCGGAGTCCGCCATGCCGCTCTTCTTGGCCATTCCATGGACGCTCTTGGCGTAGGCCTTGACCTGGCCGTCGTGGCAGCTGGAGCAGTCCACCTTGGCGGGCTTGTCGGCATGGGGTAGCTTGGTGATGGACGTGTGGCAGCCGAAACAGCCAATGCTGGCGTGCTTCGAGGCCTCGAACTTCACCAGGTCGACCTCGTGGCAGCCGAGGCAATCCTTCGCGCTGGGCGGTGCCCCAAAGAGGGCAATGGAGAGCAATCCCGCCAAGAGCAGTCGCATAGCTACCTCATGTGTCCTCTATACCCTAGCCTGAGTTCTCCTCCCCTGCCAAGGGCAGTGATCTGGATCACTCAACCAGGCCGGGCCTGCCTTTGCCTCGGGGGACTTGTCCGGAACGAGACCTCGAGAAACCCCCCAAACGGAAACAGCGCCGGGAGGAGGCCCTCCCGGCGCTGTTTCTGTTCCTTTGGGCTTAGTTGGCCTTGAAGTCCTTCAGCCAGTTGACGTCCACTTCGGCGGCCTTCTTGGCGGCCTTGGTGGCCTTGAGGAACTTGCCGCGCTCGGTCATCTCGCCGTCCTTCTTGACGGGGAGGGCGGAGTGGCAGGCCTTGCAGTCCTTGACCTCGGTGAAGCCAGCTTCCTGGGCTTTCTTCACGAAGGGCATCTTGGCCTGGGCGGGGATGGCAAGCAGCACGGCGGCAGCAGTGATGAGGGTGGCGATGCGCATGGTGGCTCCTGTGGTGTAAGTGACCCCGTCGAGCGGGGAAAGGTTAAAAAGACGTTGCAACAAGGATACCAGGATCGTGAATGACCTGCACCTGGCAGTCAGCTGGAAGGCTGGGGGCTTTCTCAGCGGGGAACCGCCTCAGAGCACCATCTGCTCCTGGTACTCCCCGAAGACGCTGCGCAGGGCATCGCAGACCTCGCCCACGGTGGCCTCGGCCTTCACGGCAGCGAGGATCAGGGGCATCAGGTTGGCGGTGCCGGCTGCGCCAGCGCGCAGGTCCGCCAGACAGGTGTCTACAGCGGCCTGCTTCCGAGCTGCCCGGATGGCGGCGACCTGCTGGCGGCGCACGGCGCCCAGGGCCTCGTCCACCCGCAGGAGGTCCGGCTTGACCTCGCCCGTGATGGTGAAGCGGTTCACACCCACCACCACCTGCTCGCCCTTCTCCACGCCCTTCTGGTAGGCGTAGGCCGCGTTCTGGATCTCCCGCTGGGGGAAGCCCTTCTCGATGGCACTGACCATGCCGCCGAGCTCATCCACCTTGGTGAGCAGGGCCAGAGCGCGGGCCTCCAGCTCATCCGTGAGGGACTCCACGTAGTAGCTGCCGGCGAAGGGATCCACCACGTCCGCCACCCGGGACTCGAGGGCCAGGATCTGCTGGGTGCGCAGGGCGATGCGGGCGCTCACCTCGGTGGGGAGGGCCAGGGCCTCGTCCCGGCTGTTGGTGTGGAGGCTCTGGGTGCCGCCGCAGACCGCCGCCATGGCCTGCACGGTGGTGCGGACGATGTTGTTGTCCGGCTGCTGGGCCGTGAGGGTGCTGCCCGCAGTCTGCGTGTGGAAACGCAACATCTGGCTTTTTGCATCGTCGGTTTTGAAACGATCCTTCATGATCCGGGCCCACAGGCGGCGGGCGGCGCGGAACTTGGCGACCTCTTCGAAGAACTGGTTGTGGGCGTTGAAGAAGAAGCTCAGGCGGGGGGCAAAGACCTCCAGCTTGAGGCCCGCATCCAGAGCCGCCTGGACGTAGGCGATGCCATCACCCAGGGTGAAGGCGATCTCCTGGGCGGCGGTGCAGCCCGCTTCCCGGATGTGGTAGCCAGAGATGGAGATGGTGTTCCAGCCCGGCACCTGCTCGGCGCAGAAGGCGAAGATGTCCGTGATGAGGCGCAGGCTCTGGCGGGGCGGGAAGATGTAGGTGCCCCGGGCCATGTACTCCTTCAGGATGTCGTTCTGGATGGTGCCGCCCACCTTGTCCCAGCTGACGCCCTGCTCCTCGGCCACGGCCAGGTAGAGGGCCAGCAGCACTGCCGCCGGTGCGTTGATGGTCATGCTGGTGGTGACCTTGTCCAGGGGGATGTCCCGGAAGAGGGTGCGCATGTCGTGGATGGAGCTGATGGACACGCCCACCTTGCCCACCTCGCCCAGAGCCATCTCATGGTCAGGGTCCATGCCAATCTGCGTGGGGAGGTCGAAGGCCACCGAGAGGCCCGTGGTGCCCTGCTCCAGCAGGTAGCGGTAGCGGGCGTTGCTCTCCTCGGCCGTGGCAAAGCCGGCGTACTGGCGCATGGTCCAGAGGCGGCCCCGGTAGCCCGTGGGCTGCACGTGGCGGGTGTAGGGGAACTTGCCGGGAGCGCCCAGATCCTTGAGCGGATCGTGGTCCGCCAGGTCCGCCGGGGTGTAGCTGTTCTTCAGAGGGATGCCGGAGGTGGTCTCAAAGGAACGCTCCCGCAGCTTGGAAGGATCCTCCTTCACGGTGAGCTGCGTGCGGACCTGATCCAGGAAATCCTTCTGGTACATGGGGCCTCCGAATCTTCCACCTTATCGTCCGGGGGGCCTCGGACGCTACACTGAGCCTCCTTCCCCGAGCCACCCATGCCCCTGCCCCCGCCTCCGCCCCCCCTGGTCCAGATCCTCTCGGGGGCCACGGTCTGGGCTCCCACCGGCCCCCTCCAGGGCCAGGCAGTGGCCCTCCGCAAAGGGCACATCCTCGCTGTGGGCCCCGCTGAGGCCCTGCTGCGCGCCCACCCCGGCGCCACCCGCATCGCCCTGCCGGGCGGCACCCTGCTGCCGGGCCTGGTGGAGGGCCACGCCCATGTGGAGAGCCTCGGTGCCCTGGATCGGCAGGTGGACCTGGCGGGTGTCCGCAGCCTCAAGGAGGCCCAGGACCGCATCCGCACCTGGGGCCAAGACCATCCCGAAGGCTGGGTGATGGGCCGGGGCTGGGACCAGAACCGCTGGGGCGGACGCTTCCCGGGCAGTGCCGACCTGGCTGCCGCCACGGGCACCCGCCCAGCCTTCCTGGAGCGGGTGGATGGCCATGCGGCTTGGGTGAATGCTGCGGCTCTGGCGGCGGCGGGCATCGGCCCCGCCACGCCGGACCCGGAAGGCGGCCGCATCCTGCGGGATGCCTCTGGCCAGGCCACCGGGATCCTCGTGGACGCCGCCATGGACCTGGTGCACAAGCACATCCCGAAGCCCGCCGACACGGAGCGGGAGGCCCGCCTCCAGGCTGGCCTGAAGGCCCTCCGGGCCCAGGGCTTCACCGCCGTGGCCGACATGGGCATCGATGCCGTGGGCCTGGCTGCCTACCGCCGGATGGCCACCGCCAATGCCCTGCCCATCCGGGTCTTCGCCTACCTGGGCCACGACCACGCCCTCATGCTGCGGGAGCTGAAGCGGCCCCGGGCCAAGCAGCTCTCCTTCTTCCAGGTACAGGGCGTGAAGTTCTTCATGGACGGGGCCCTGGGCAGCCGGGGCGCCCGCCTCCTGGCACCCTACGCCGACGAGGCTGGCGCCCTGGGTCTCTGGGCCACGCCCCCCACCAAGGTGGCCCGGGACGTGGCGCTCACCCTGCGGGCCGGCTACCAGCCAGCCATCCACGCCATCGGGGATGCGGCCAACCGCTCAGCCCTGGACCTGCTGGCCCAGGCCGCCAAGAAGGGCCGGAGCGAGCTGCCCCCCCGCATCGAGCACGCCCAGATCGTCACCGCCGAGGACGCCGCCCGCTTCGGGCAGCAGGGCGTGGTGGCCAGCGTCCAGCCCGTGCACTGCACCTCGGACCACGCCTGGACTCCGGACCGCCTGGGGCCAGATCGCGTGAGCGAGGCCTTCCCCTGGCGGCGCTTCCTCGACGGTGGAGCCCTCCTGGCTTTCGGCAGCGATGCCCCGGTGGAGGACCCCAACCCCTTCGTGGGCCTAGCCGCGGCCGAGACCCGCCAGGACCCCGAGGGCAACCCACCGGGTGGGTTCCTCCCAGACCAGCGCCTCACCCGGGCCGAGGCCGTCCATGCCTTCACCGCCGGCAACGCCGCCGCCCTGGGCCGCGCCAAGGATATGGGCAGTCTGAAGAAGGGCGCCGTGGCCGACCTCCTCTGGGTCCAGGCCCCCCTGGCCGACCTCACCCCCGCAGCCCTCCGCACCCTGCGCCCCGGAAGACTCTGGGTGAACGGCGTCGAGGCAAACCTGGGGAAATAGCCTTCTCCTTACGAACCAAAAAGATCACCGCCAAGACGCCAAGAAAGACCAGGAACAAGCGCTCAAGGAATTAACCACGAAGACCCCAAAGACCACGAACGTAAGGCCCCCTCTTCCTTCTTCGTGGTCTTCCTGTCTTCGTGGTGTGCGTGTTGGCTGTTGCAGTTGTCTTTTCTTGGCATTCTTGGCGTCTTGGCGGTGGATCCTTGAGGTCTGCCTCTGGGATACTGGTTGCATGAGCCTCCGCCCTGAGATCCCCTTGCTGGCCCCATCGCTGCTGTCGGCGGACTTCACGCGGCTCGGCGAGGAGCTGCGCTTCATCGAGGCTTCCGGGGCTCAGGTGGTGCACATCGATGTGATGGATGGGCGCTTTGTCCCCAACATCACCATCGGCCTGCCCGTGGTGGAGAGCCTGCGCAAGGCCACGGACCTGCCCCTGGACTGCCACCTGATGATCGTGGAGCCCCTGCGCTACGCCGCCGACTTCGTGAAGGCCGGCGCCGACTGGGTGAGCATCCACCAGGAGGCCGAGCCCCACCTGCACCGCACCCTGGACGCCATCCGCAAAGCCGGGGGCAAGGCCGGCGTGGTGCTGAACCCAGGCACCCCCATTGAGGTGCTCGTGGACCTCGTGGGCGACTTCGACTTCGTGCTGCTCATGAGCGTGAACCCGGGCTTCGGTGGCCAGAGCTTCATCCCCCGGGTGCTGGACAAGGTGCGGCGCCTGGACGCCCTGCGCACCGAGCGCGGCGTCCCCTTCTTCATCCAGGTGGATGGTGGCGTGGGCATGAAGAACGCCGGCAACCTGGTGCGCGCCGGGGCTGACTGCCTGGTGGCAGGCAATGCCGTGTTCAAGGCCGAATACCCCAAGCAGGCTGCCGCAGACCTGCTCAGCGCGATGGCGGCAGGCCGGCGAGCCTGAGCTTCTGCGCCCGCTCCAGGCGCTTGATCTGTCGCTCCCGGCGCAGGGCCTCGGGCCGGGAGGCACAGGCCTCCTCATAGACCAGCTCCAGCGGCCCCCGGCCCCGGGTGTACTTGGCCCCCTTCCCCTCCCGGTGCTGCGCCAGACGGGCCGCCACATCCAGCGCAATGCCGCAGTAGAGCGTCCCGTCCCCGCAGCGGAGGAGGTACACGGACCAGACCCCCGAGGCGGTCAAGGCTTCAGCCCCAGGAGCCCTCGGAGGCGAGCCAGCGCTTCGGTGCGGCTGGTGACCTGGGAGGCACGGAACACCACCAGGGTGGAACCCCGGCCGCCGACCACCCAGGCGCGGGTGCCCGCGGGCTCCCCGGACACCCGGGCCAGGGCGGTCTTGAACCACCAGTTCTCCCTGCCGAGCAGCACGTTGACTTCCACCCAGTAGCCCGCCAGGGTGCGCCGCCCGAAGGCTGCCACCTCGGCGTTCTCGGGCTGTACCAGCCAGCGCAGAAAGGCCTCGGGGCTGGTGCGGAGCAGGTCACCGTCGCCCACCCAGAGGGCCGTGAGGGCAGGCAGCCCCTGCCCCGCAGGCAGGCGGCGACCCAGGAAGGGCTCGAAGACCTCCAGCAGCCGGTACCTGGCCACGTCGGAACCGTAGTCCTGGAGCCAGTGCACCTGCGCCTCCGCGATCCAAGCCAGGAAGGCCAGGTCACAGTCCTCCTGCAGGGCCTTGGCCAGCGACACCGTGCCGTGCCCCGGAGCGGCGCTACAGGCCAGGGAGCCCGCGGCCCCTGCGCAGCGGAACTTCACGCCGCCCGTGGACCAGGTGGCCCCCTCCATCCGCAGCCAGACCAACTTGGCCAGGCCGCCCATGGGAGTCACCGCCCGCGCCTCGCCGAAGGACCGGGGCTCCCCGCCCTCGAAGGCCAGGGCAAGGCCCTCGCCGGGCTTCAGAGCCAAGGCTGGCAGCGCGATCTCAGGCGCCACCAGAGCGGGCTGCGCACCCAGAGGCAGCGCCGTGCAGCAGGCTGCGCAGAGAAGCTCCCGGAGCCATCGTGACCCTGACCCGCTCATGCCTTCGCCCGGATCCGCATGGGACCTCCCTGGGCCGATCCTACCAAGGTCCCGGGGGATCTCCCTTCCTGCCAGACTGGGGCCATGTCCGACCGCCGCGTGCTCGTGAACCTCCGGGGGCTGCTGACCCCCGATCCCGCCCAGGCCTGGGCCGTGGACCGCATCCCCGACGCGGCCTTGGCCCTGAGCGGTGGCCGGGTGGCCTGGCTGGGCCCCGCCTCGGATCTGCCCGCCGCCTGGGCTGACGCGCCTCGGGTGGATGGCGGGGGCGCCTGGGCCACGCCGGGCTTCGTGGATCCCCACACCCACCTGCTCTTCGCCGGGGACCGCGCAGGGGAGTTCAACCGCCGCCTGCAGGGTGCCACCTACCAGGAGATCGCCGCCGGAGGTGGGGGCATCCGGGAGACCGTGCGAGCCACCCGGGCGGCTTCGGTGCCCGAGCTGGTGGCTTCGGGCGAGGCCCGGCTGCGCACCTTCCGGGAGCGGGGCGTGGTGCACCTGGAGGCCAAGACCGGCTACGGGCTGGAGCTGGAGGCCGAGGGGCGCCTGCTGGCGGCCTACGCCGAGCTGCAGCGGCGGGGTTGGAGCCTGGCTGTCACCCTGCTGCCCGCCCACGATCTCGCCCCCGAGTTCGCCGGGGATGCCGAGGCCAATGCCAAGGCCGTGGCCGAGGACTGGCTGCCGGAGCTGGTGCGCCGCCAACCCGGTGTGGCGAGGTTTTGCGATGTGTTCGTGGAGACCGGCGTGTTCAGCGTGGGCCAGGGCCGGCGGATCTTCGCGGCGGGCCAGCGGCTGGGCCTCACGCCCCGGGTGCATGCGGACGAATTGTCCTGGACCGGCGGGGCCGAGCTGGCCGCTGAGCTGGGCGCCGCCAGCGCCGATCACCTGATGTTCTGCAGCGAGGCTGGCATGGCGGCCATGGCTGCGGCAAAGGTTACGCCGGTCCTGCTGCCGGGGACCACGCTCTTCCTGGGGATGCGGGAGTGGGCACCCGCCCGCCGCATGGTCGAGGCGGGCTGCCGCCTCGCCCTGGCCACGGACTTCAACCCGGGCTCCTGCCCCTGCCAAGACCCCCTCACCATCCTGCGCCTGGGCTGCCTGCAGCTGCGCCTGACCTTCGAGGAGGCCTTCACGGCCATGACCCTGCATGCCGCCCAGAGCCTGCGCCGGGACGACCTCGGCCACCTCCACCCCGGCGCCCGCGCCGAGGTCCTGCTCTGGGACCTCGCCGACCCCCTGGAGCTCGTCTACTGGGTGGGCGAGCCGTTCAGACCGAGGTATCTGCCGAGCTGAGGCCTACTGCGTTCACCGCAAAGAGCGCGGTGAACGCAGATGACTTTTTTCATCTAAAAACCAAAGCCCCGGGTCACCGGGGCTTTGGTTTTTAGCGGTTGCAGCCTACTGCTCAGGCCGCTTCGCGACTTCCTGCACGATGTGGTAGATGCGCTCCTTGGCGCGCAGCTTGGTCTTCTTGAGCTCGACCTCTTCCAGGGATTCCTTGGCGGACAGCATGGGCTTCCGCTGGAGGTCCCCAAGGCGCGTATCAGCAGCCTTGTGTTCTTCCATCAGCTTGCGGAACTCGAAGTGCTCCTTCATCAGGCGCTCCTGAACATCTGGGCGCAGAAAATCCATGATTCCTCCATAGGCCTGGGCGGGTCCGGCACGGGCTCCGCAGGTTGGTTGGTGGACCCAGGTTAGGACCCCCCTGCTGGCCGTCAAGGGCTATTCGAGGGGTCTATCGAACTTCCTTGACGGCCGAGGGCCCTGTGGGAAGGATGACCCATGAATCTGACGGTGGACGCCCTGGAGGTCCGGCGCATGGTTGGGACCCATCTACTGGGGCCAATCGACCTATGCATAAATAAAGGAGAGCGCTGGGCCCTGGTGGGCGAGAGTGGGTCCGGCAAGAGCCTGCTGGCCCAGGCCCTCTTCGGGGTGCTGCCCCCGGGGGTGGTCCAGACTGCCGGGAGCCTCCGGGCCTTTGGGGTGCCCCTGGGGCCTGCCGCCCCTGAGGGCCTCCGGGGCGGTCGCCTGGGCTGGGTGCCCCAGGAGCCCCTCCTGGCCCTGAACCCCCTGCTCACCTTGGGGGAGCACCTGGCCCTGCTGCCCACCGTCCACCGCAGGGAGACCCAGGACCAAGCCCTGGCCCGCCTCAGGCCCCTGCTGGACGGCCTGGGCCTGCCCCGGGACCCGGCCTTCCTGGACCGCTTTCCCCACCAGGCCAGCGGGGGGGAGCGGCAGCGGGTCTGCTTGGCCATGGCCCTCTCCTGCGCTCCGGAGCTGCTGGTGCTGGACGAGCCCACCACGGCCCTGGACGCCCCGGCCCAGCGGGACTTCGCCGAGCTGGTCCTCCTCCAGCAGCAGGAGCGGGGCCTGGGCTTCCTCTGGATCACCCACGACCTGGCCCTGGCAGCCCAGGTGGCGGATCGCCTGCTGGTACTCCACGGGGGCCACCTGGTGGAGGCCGGGCCCACGGCGCGCCTGCTGCGGTCCCCTCGGCATCCCTGCACGGCCCGCCTCGTGCAGGCCGCCCGGCGCCACCCCAGCCCCGACTCCGGCTTCCTGGAGGCCCCCGCCAAGCGAGGCCCCGGGTGTCCCTTCCAGCCCCGGTGTGAAAGAGCACAGACCGCATGCCGAAACTGGGCCCCATGGCGGGGTTCCCGGGGGGATGGTCTGCGCTGTGAAGCCCCGCTGGATGCGGGTCCCCGGCCGTGAGACCATGGCCTGCAAGGTGCCGCAAGTTCCGGGCCCCGACAAAGGCTTCCCATGCTTACCTTGCCCCTGACCCGTGCCCTCACCTTTGACGATGTCCTGCTGGTGCCGGGCTACTCAGAGGTCCACCCCAATCAGGTGGACCTGAACTCCCGCATCGCCCGGAACCTGGGCATCCGCATCCCCCTGGTGTCGGCGGCCATGGACACGGTCACCGAGAGCCGCATGGCCATCGCCCTGGCGCAGCTGGGCGGCATCGGCATCATCCACAAGAACCTCAGCCCGGAGCGCCAGGCCGAGGAAGTGGACAAGGTGAAGCGCTCCGAGTCGGGCATGATCACGGACCCCATCACCATCGAGCCCACGGCCCTCATCCGGGATGCCGAAGCCCTCATGGCCAAGTTCCGCATCAGCGGCGTGCCCGTGGTCGAAGGCCACAAGCTGGTGGGCATCCTCACCAACCGGGACCTCCGCTTCGAGACCCGCCTGGACATCCCCGTGAGCGAGGCCATGACCAAGGACAACCTGGTCACCGTGCCCGTGGGCACCACCCTCCAGGAGGCCCGGGTCATCCTCCAGAAGCACCGCATTGAAAAGCTGCTGGTGGTGGACGCCAAGGGTGAGCTGAAGGGCCTGATCACGGTGAAGGACATCGAGAAGTCCATCGTCTATCCCAACGCCTGCAAGGACGAGATGGGCCGCCTCCGGGTGGGTGCCGCCGTGGGCGTGGGCAAGGACCTGCTGGAGCGCGCCGCAGCCCTGGTGCAGGCCCAGGTGGATGTGCTCTGCCTGGATAGCTCCCATGGCCACAGCCAGGGCGTGCTGGCGGCCCTTCGCCAGCTGAAGCAGGCCTACCCCAACCTCCCCGTCATCGCCGGCAATGTGGCCACGTACAAGGGTGCCAAGGACCTGGCTGAGGCCGGCGCCGACGCCGTGAAGGTGGGCATCGGACCCGGCTCCATCTGCACCACCCGCATCGTCACCGGGGCCGGCATGCCCCAGATCACCGCCGTGGTCGAGGCCAGCCGGGCCTGCCGGGAAGCCGGGATCACCTGCATCGCCGACGGTGGCATCAAGTTCAGCGGGGATGTGGCCAAGGCCATCGCCGCCGGAGCCGACTGCGTGATGATCGGCAGCCTCTTCGCCGGCACGGACGAGTCCCCGGGCGAGACCATCTTCTACGGCGGCCGCACCTTCAAGAGCTACCGGGGCATGGGCAGCCTGGGCGCCATGAAGCAGGGCAGCAAGGACCGCTACTTCCAGGAGGGCAAGGACGACGCCAAGCTCGTCCCCGAGGGCATCGAAGGCCAGGTGCCCTACAAGGGCCGCATGGGCGACCTGGTCACCCAGCTGCTGGGCGGCCTCCGAGCCGGCATGGGCCTCAGCGGCGGCGCCTCCATCCCCGACTTCCAGGAAAAAGCCACCTTCGTCGAAATCAGCGGCTCCGGCCTCCGCGAGAGCCACGCCCATGACGTGATGATCACGAAAGAAGCGCCGAACTATCGGATGGAGTAGCTTTTTGGGCTGTCAGCTATCGGCTATTAGCTGTCAGCTATCAGCTATCGGCTAAAGCGGGCCGTGGCTCGGATTGGTCGGCCGCACCCGGCCATTCAATGAAGGGCATTGAGACCCGACGGGGTGGGGCGAGCCCGATCTTTGGCTGACAGCTGACAGCTGATAGCTGACAGCCAGCCCCCCCCGCTAGACTGGTAGCAGCCTCGGAGTCCCCATGTCCCTCCTCGTGATGAATGTCCGCCTCATCGACCCTGCCCAGGGGCTGGACGGGCCGGGGGCGTTGCTGGTGGTGGACGGTGTGGTGGTGGCCATCGGGGCCGATGCGACTCAGCATCCCCAGGCCGCGGGGGCCGAAGTGCTGGACGGCGGCGGCGCGGTGCTGTCCCCGGGCTTCATTGACCTGCACGTGCACTTCCGGGAGCCGGGCCAGACCCGCAAGGAGTGCATCGAGACCGGCAGCCGGGCCGCAGTGGCCGGCGGGTTCTCCTCTGTTTGCGCCATGGCCAACACCAAGCCCGTGAACGACACCGTGGCCATCACCGAGCTGATGCTCAGTCGCGCCGCCAAGGCCGGCCTCTGCCGCTACTTCCCCATCGGGACCGTGAGCCGCGAGATGAAGGGCGAGGAGCTCGCCGACATGGGCACCCTCAAGGAGGCCGGCTGCGTAGCCTTCTCCGACGATGGCCTGCCCATCTCGAATTCGTCCCTCATGCGTCGGGCCCTGGAGTACACCCGCTGGCTGGGTGTGCCCGTGGTGGCCCACGAAGAAGACAAGGATCTGGCCGGCAAGGGCTACATGCACGAGGGCGCCGTGAGTGCCGGCCTGGGCTGCCTGGGCATCCCCGCCGCCGCTGAGGAGGCCATGGTGGCCCGGGACATCGTGCTGGCCGAGCACACGGGCGGGCACCTGCACCTGGCCCACCTGAGCACGCGCGGCAGCCTCCGCATGGTGCGCGAGGCCAAGGCCCGCGGCCTGACCGTCACCTGCGAGGTGACGCCCCACCACTTCGCCCTGTCGGACAAGGAGCTCATGAAGTTCGACTCGGACTTCAAGATGAACCCGCCCCTGCGCACCGAGAGCGACATCCAGGCGGTGCTGGAGGCCCTGGCGGACGGCACGGTGGATGCCATCGCCACGGACCACGCCCCCCACGGCTGGGACGACAAAGAAGTGGAGCTGCCCATCGCCGCCTTCGGGGTCATCGGCCTGGAGACCGCCCTGCCCCTCGCCCTCGAGGTGCTGGTGAACCGCAAGATCATCGACCTGCCCCGGGCCATCGCGCTGCTCACCAGTGGCCCCGCCGGGGTCTTCCACCTGGATCGCCGCGGGTTCGGCAGCCTCAAGCCCGGCGCCCATGCCGACTTCACCCTCTTCGATCCCGCCGGCCGGGTGCAGGTGGACCGCGCCTTCATCCAGTCCCGCTCCTACAACACGCCCTTCAAGGGCTGGGACCTGCCGGGGAAGATCCTCGGCACCTGGGTTGGCGGCCGCAAAGTCTGGGGCTGAGGCATGGTCACGAAAGAAGCACTGGCGGCCTTCCTGGCCAGCGAGTTCCCCCAGAACAAGTGCACCATCGAGTCAGTGGGGAAGGACACGGCCACGGTCCGGCATCCCATCGGCATCGCGGAGCTGCGCCCGGGCGGAACCGTCTCGGGGCCCGTCATGATGTTTGTGGCGGATGTGGCGCTGTATGTGGCGATCCTGGGCCGCATCGGCATCGTGCCCCTGGCGGTGACCACCAGCCTGACCATCAACTTCCTGCGCAAGCCCTCGGCGGACGCTGACATCCTGGGCGTCTGCACCCTCCTGAAGGTGGGCCGCACCCTGGCCATCGGGGAGGTTGCCATCTACTCAGAAGGCAACCCCGACCCCGTGGCCCACGCCGTCGGCACCTACGCCATCCCCCCAGCGACGAGGGGCTGACACCTCTTGGATTCAAAGAAGAAAAATCACCACCAAGGCTTTTTGTCTTGGACCACTGCGAACGAGAATGGGTGATCTAGAGCGTCTTCATGTCCAGCACGAAGCGGTAGCGGACATCGTTCTTGAGCATGCGCTCGTAGGCCTGGTCCACCTGCTGGACGGGGATCAGCTCGATGTCCGAGACGATGCCGTGCTCGGCGCAGAAGTCGAGCATCTCCTGGGTCTCGGCGATGCCGCCGATGAGCGAGCCCGTGAGCACCTTGTGGCCGAAGATCAGCGAGCCAGCAGCGACAGGCGTGGGCTCCGGGGGTACACCCAGCAGCACCATGGCGCCCTCGAGGCGGAGCAGACCCAGGTACTTGTTGTAGTCGTGGGGGGCGCTGATGGTGTCGATGATGAGGTCGAAGGACCCAGCCAGGGCCTTGAAGGTGGCGGGGTCAGAGGTCAGGCCGAAGTGGTGGGCGCCGAGGCTCCGGGCATCGGCTTCCTTGCTGGGGGAGGTGCTCAGCATGGTCACCTCGGCGCCCATGGCGGCGGCAATCTTGACGGCCATGTGGCCCAGGCCGCCCAGGCCCACCACACCCACCTTGTCGCCGGCCTTGGTCTTGAAGCGGCGCAGGGGGGAGTAGGTGGTTATGCCGGCACAGAGCAGGGGCGCAGCAGCAGCCAGGTCCAGCTTGGGGGAGACCTTCAGGGTGAAGGCTTCGTCCACCACGACGCTGTCGGAGTAGCCGCCGTAGGTGAGGGTCTTCCGGTCCATCTCGGTGCCGTTGTAGGTAAAGGCGGAGCCCTTCTGGCAGAACTGCTCCAGCTGGCGCTCGCAGCTGGGGCAGGTGCGGCAGGAGTCCACCATGCAGCCCACACCCGCCAGATCGCCGATCTGGAACTTCGTCACATGCGCACCCACAGCGGTGACCCGCCCCACGATCTCGTGGCCGGGGACCATGGGGTACTTGGAGCCGCCCCACTCATCGCGAACCTGGTGAATGTCCGAGTGGCAGATGCCGCAGAAGGCGATCTCGATCTGGACGTCATGGGCACCCACGGCCCGGCGCTCGACCTGGAAGGGGGCAAAGGCGGCGGTGGGGGAACTGACGGCATAGGCTTTGGCGAGGGTCATGGAGGCTCCTTGGGGCGACTGATTCTCAGTCTAGACCTAGCAGCCCTTGGCCGGGAGTGCTCTTTCGCCGCAGACGCCATGCCCCTGGGGTGGGGCATGACGTCTGCGGTGGGTGGTTTTTCTTCCCATCATTCCCTGATGAACAGAAAATTCATCCCGGCGGCATCATGGAGCATGGCCGCCCAGACCCAGCCCCAGGCATCCGCCGAACATTCGGCCACCGCCCCCGCCTGGGCCCGGCGCCTTCAGGCGCTCGCCACCAGCCTCAGCCAGGACGCCCTCGGCGGTCCCCGGCCTTGGAAGCTGGCTACGCTCATCAACCTGCAGAAGGGCGGCACCGGCCCCTTTGTCCTGGGCCTCATGGCGGTCTGCGGGAACTGGAGCGCCGAGGCCTGGACCTACCTGGCGCTCCACGGCACCTACGGCCTCTGCTGGCTGCTCAAGCACGCCACCTTTCGGGACGCCCGCTGGGAGGTGCGGGTCACCTGGGCCGGCGGCCTCCTCACCTGGCTGGGGGTATTGGGGCCCTACTGGCTCGCCCCGGTGCTGGTGGTGACGCCCATCCTGGGACCCAGGCCTGTGCCCTCGCCGGGCTTCCTGGCCCTGGCCGTGGCCCTCCACACCCTGGGCCTGGCCCTCATGCTGGCGGCGGACGCCCAGAAGCACGCGGCCCTGGCGCGGAGCCCCGGACTCATCACGGACGGCCTCTTCGCCCGGATGCGCCACCCCAACTACCTGGGCGAGATGCTGCTCTACGCCGCCTACGCCCTGCTGGCCCGCCACTGGCTGCCCTGGGTGGTGCTGGCCTGGGTGTGGGGCCTGGTGTTCCTTCCGGGCATGGTCCTGATGGAGGCCCGCATGGCCCGCCATCCCGGCTGGGCAGCCTATAAAGCCCGCAGCGGCTTCCTCCTCCCTCGTTTGTGGAGAAGGGGAACGACTCTCGCAGAGAATGCAGAGATTCGCAGAGGGTTGCACTGACACCCACCTGCCCCAGGCACCCAATCGCCAGGGTGTAACACAAGGGCCTCTGCGCCCCTCCCCTACCTCATCCTTATCTCTGCGAGAGTGGTTGCTCTGGTACTTAGCCAACGATGTTCCTCAACATGATGTGCACCTTGCCACGGAGTCCCCATGCCTCGTCCTGCCACGCTGGCTGTCATTGACTGGAAGGCTGTCTTCGAGTCTGGCCTGGAGTATTCGGCCTGGCTGACCGTGGCGGAGTCGCCGGAGCTGCGGGACAAGATGGAGGCCCTCCGCCAGGCCCTGGTGCTGGAGGCCCCGGTGCTGGGCTTCCTGGGGGCCCTGCCCCGGCCCGTCCACGTGGTGGCCATCGCCGAGGACTGGTGCGGCGACGTGGTGCGCCACGTGCCGGTGCTGCAGCGCCTGGCGGAGGCCGCCCCGGCTCTCGCCGTGCGCTACATCAGCCGAGAGCAGCACCCGGAGGTCTTCGTGCGCTTCCTCACCAACGGTGGCGAGGCCATCCCCAAGCTCATCTTCCTCAGCGACCGCTTCGTGGAGTGCGGGAGCTGGGGGCCCATGCCCGAGGCCTGCCGGGAGCTCATCAGCCGGGGCAAGGCCTGCGGGGATGTGGGTGCCGCCCGCAAGAAGGTGGCGGCCCTCTACGAAGCTGACGGCAACCGCCGGGAAGTCATCCGGGAGCTGACCCGGCTCATCGACATCGCCGCCAGCTGCGAGCCCTGACCGTTCAGAGCGCCGCTTCCTGCAGCACCCGGATGAGGTCCGCGGTGCTGCGGGCTTCCAGCTTCTCCATGGCCCGCTGGCGGTAGAGCTTGACCGTACGCAGGGCGAGGCGCAGATCCTTGGCGATCACCCGATTGAGGTCACCCCTGGCCACGCGGATCGCGACATCGTGCTCTCGGTTGGTCAGGGCCACGAGCCGATGGGTCAGGGCCAGGCTCCGCGCCTGGATGGACTGGCGCTCGCGGCTCACGGCGAGGGCCTTCTCCACAGCCAACAGCAGGGTCTCGGCCTCCAGGGGCTTGATGAGGAAGTCGAGGGCACCGGCGCGGAAGGCCGTGACCGCCTCGTGGACCCCGCTGGCTCCGCTCATCAAGAGCAGCGGCGTGTCATCGAGGGCGGCCAGTCGCCGCTGGGCCTCCAGGCCATCCAGGTCCGGCATCATCACGTCCACCAGGACGCAGCAGGGTCCAGGGGGTCTGGTTCGCGGGAGCGCAAGCTGCCCCAGGTAGTCCAGGGCCGAAGAGAAGGTCTCGCAGACATACCCCTCGAGCTCGATGAGGTAGGAAAGCGCCGCCAGGATCTCGAGGTCATCGTCAATGAGGATGACGCGGCCCCGGTGGCTGCGCTCAGAGTGTTGCCTGCCTGGCTGCTTCCGCAGCTCAGCGTTGGCCCAGGACGCAGCCAGCCCAGGAGTCATGCCAGTGCTCCCCCGGCGGCCAGGATAGGCAGCCGAATGTCGACGCAGGCCCCGCCCCCCTGGGCATTGCGGAGGACCAGGCTCCCCTTGTGCTGGCGCAAGATGGCGGTGGAGATGGAAAGACCCATCCCCAAGCCCTTTTCCTTGGTGGTGAAGTAGGGCGTCCCAATCTGTTCGGCCAGGCCGGGGTCAAGGCCCGGCCCCATGTCGCGAATACCCAGGACCGCCTCGCCGGCAGACCGGGTCACCTGGATGTGGATTGACCGGTCCGGGACCAGCTGTACCGCATCGACGGCATTCCGCAGGACATTCAGCACCACCTGCGACAGCTGGACCGCATCCCCCGACACAAGGATCGGTAGCGCTGGCTTGGAGAAGACCACCCGGATGCCCAGGCGGCGAAGGTCCACCTTCAGGAGGTCCAGCATCTCCCCCGTGATCTTTTCCAGATCCACGGGACCCGCGTCCGCCACGGTCGGACGGATGAAGCTGCGGATGCGCTCGCTGATGCTGGAGATGCGGCGGGTGTTCGAGACGACCTTGTCCAGCAGCTCGAGGCTCTCGGCCGGAGCCAGGCGGTCTGCGGCGATGCCCCGCTGGGCTGCCTGGGCACTGGCCAGGATGGCCGTGAGGGGCTGGTTCAGCTCGTGGGCCAGGGAGGCCGCCACCAGGCCGAAGCCTCGCTGGCGATCCAGATGGGCGATCTCGTTGCCGAGGAGCTGGCGCTCCTCCAGTCGGGCTTGGCTGGCGGCAGCTTCCACCTGCTGCCGAAGCGACCGCTCCAGGGCGAGGCCGATGAAGCCCACATTGGCCACGATCGCTGGCAGCACGCCCGCTGCAATCGTCATGACGATCCTCAGCAGGGGGTGGGGCGAGGCCGCACCCCCTAGCCAGGCCAAGCCCGCCAACCGGACAACCATGGTCATCGCCATGAACAGGTAGGATCCAGCGATGGCCTTGGCGGCCGTGCTCTGTTCGCGCTGAGCGATGCGCCAGGCCAGCATCGCCACCTGGGTCAGCAGGATCAGGCAGGTGAGGGAGACGAAGCAGACACGCAGCGCAGGCTTCTCAATCCCAAGCCACAGGGCCTTGTAGGTCAGCAGGTAGACCAGGCATGCCACCAGCATCCACCCAGGCCGCCAGGGCGTCCCCGCATCCAAGCGCAACGCCTGGATGGAGAGAAGCAGGCCCGTAAAGCCCAGAATGTTGGCCACTGGGAAGCTGGCCCAGCTGGGAACAGCCCCCCTGAATCCAATCAGGACCAGCCCACTGGCACAGAGCAGGTACCCCACACACCAGAGGGCGACCACAGGAGAGTGCTGCCGCGCCAGGATCACCCAGGTCACGGCGGGCATGATCACGCAGATCAGGCCCAGGAGCAGCAAGGCCGTAGCGCCTGCTTGCCCGATCATGGCCCGCCTCCCGGGGCTGGCTCACCGAGGGGTGCGGGTTCAGACGTGGATGCGATGGCCATGGGGAGTCTTTGGGAAGGGGTTCCCGTGTATCGTCACACCACCCAAGCCATACAGTGTCTGAGGAAAATCTAGACAATTACCGATGCTCGGCTGTCCTCGTAATGACGAAGGGGCTGGCACTGAAGCGCAACCGTTCTGAGCCTCCGGACGCCGATCCGCGGCCCCCCATCCTGCGCCTTGCGACAGCCGCTGGCGCAGCAACCCTGGGCTGCGCTCAGGCGCTGCGCGGCCTTCGGGTCAAGGGGACCAGGGGTGCGGGTGCTGGGGGGTGCCCGTCAGCCCCTTCCTCACTGTCAGCCAAGTCCAAGAGGCAAGACTCAGGCTCGAACTCCACGAAGGAGTCCAGAAGCTCCTGCAGGGCTGCAGGCATCTGGAAGGACGCCTTCTGCGGCCATAGGGTCCTTGGATTCTCCAGCATGTCCATCGGTGCTCCAGCTTGGGCCATGGATCAATACTCCGCAGGCTGACTGCCTCAGCAACTGAGGGTAGGCACCGGAATCCAATCCACAATTGCACCAAGGGGCATCATTTTGGTGTAGGAACACATTGTTTCAGCCCTCAGCCCCCGACCATTCGGAACATGAGGATGGCCCCTGCGGCCGCTACGTTGAGGCTGTCCATGCCGGAGGCCATTGCGATGGCCACGCTGTGGTCGCAGTGGGCCAGCTGCGCTGGCTCCAGGCCGGTGTCCTCGGGGCCCATGACCAGGGCACAGCGGGGCCCGGGCACCCACGAGCGGGCATCCAACGCCTCCTGCGCCAGGGCGGCTGCCACCACCTCGGAGCCAGCCTCGGCGGCCTTCCAGTGCGCCAGGGCCGACCAGGGATCCTCCGTGCGCCACACGGGGATGCGCCACACCGCCCCCATGGACACCCGCACGGTGCGCCGGGTCCAGAGCCCCGGTCCGGGGCCCGCCAGCACGCCGTCCAGCCCTAGGGCCGCGGCGCTGCGGAGCAGCAGGCCCAGGTTCTCGGTGTCGTGGAGGCGGGGCAGCACCAGCAGCCGATGGACGTTGACGAGGTCCTGCTCCGGCGGGGGTTCTGGCACTGCAGCGCAGGCCAGCAGACCCCGATGGAAGGGAAAGCCGGCGAGGGCGCTCAGCTCGGCGGCGGTTGCCACCAGCAGCTCCGTACCCGAGGGTAGGAGCTCCCGCACAGCCGGAGCAGCAGGGGTGGTGGCGGCCACGGAGAGGACCTTCATCCGTCCGGCCCGGCCTGCGGCCAGCAGGTCCTCGACCAGGATCCGCCCCTCGGCGATGAAGCAGGGGCCCTGCCCCGGTACGTCCCGGGTCCCTGCAAAGCGCAGGTCCCGATAGGGTTCCCAGGGGTCGTAATTGTCCATGGCACCAGGGTACATGGGGATTCTGGCAACCCCCTGGCCGAGGGGTCATTGACATAAAAAATACGTTTAATCCTTTGGGTCTATAAGATGCTCTACAAATTCGACCTACCGCCTAGACGTAAGGTCCGATATCCTGTTGTGTCACCGAGGAACCCGCCTTGCAGAAACCAAACCAATCTCCCATTTGTTCTGGCCCCTCCGCACGGGGCCCCCTTCTCCTGGCCGGGACTGTCCTGCTCCTGGGCGCCCTGGGCTGCCAGCGCGACGGGGTGAGTCACTACCGGGTACCCAAGGAGGCTGCGCCCCCTGCCCCCATGGCCCAGGTCCCCGGCACCATGCCGCCCCAGGCTGGCCAGGGCGCACCCACCCCACAGTTTGCTGGCAGCCCCCTCAAATGGACCCTGCCGACCGGCTGGAGTGAGACACCCGGCGAGGGCATGCGCTTTGCCACCTTCAAGACCCCCCTCCAGGGCCGCGTGGAGGCCACCGTGGTGGTCCTGCCGGGTCCCGCTGGCGGGGAGCTGGCCAATGTGAACCGCTGGCGCGGCCAGATCAGCCTGCCGCCCCTGGACGAGGCCGCCCTAGCCAAGGCCCGGGCCACGCTCAAGACCCGCGCCGGGGTGGTCAACGTCTATGACTTCACCAGCGAGGGCAAGGCCCAGAGCCGCATGGTGGCGGGCTACATCTCCGCCCCGGACGGCAACACCTGGTTCCTCAAGCTGACTGGCGACGCAGCGCCCGTCGCGAAGGGCAAGCCTGACTTCATGCGCATCCTGGAGAGCCTCCGCCTTGATTAAGACATACGCCTCCCGCTTCTGGTCTCTCCTCAAGTCGTTCCAGGTGACCATCGTCATGCTGGCGCTCCTCATGTGCCTGGTGCTGCTCTGCACCCTGGCCCAGGTGGAGATGGGCACCGCCGGTGCCGTGAACGCCTACATGCGCAGCTTCATCGTGTGGGGGGACTTCTCCCTGGTGCCCTTCCGTGTGCCCATCTTCCCGGGGGGCGCCCTGGTAGGCCTGATCCTGGCTTGCAACCTCATGGCCAAGACCCTCGACATGAAGCGCACCTGGGCCAAGGCCGGCATGTGGCTGGTCCACCTGGGCCTGATCATCCTGTTCGCAGGCGAGTTCGTGGCCGGCATGATGCAGGTGGACACCAACCTCTCCATCGAGGTGGGCCAGACCGTCAACTATGTCTCGAGCTACAAGACCATGGAGTTGGCCCTCGTCGACGTCACCGATCCGGCCTATGACGATGTCCACTCCATCCCTGAGTCCCTGCTCTCCAAGAACCGCCCCATCCCTGTTCCCGGCACTCCCGTCACCCTCAGCGTGAAGAAGTTCTTCCCCAACGCCGAGCTGGCCAACCTGCCTGCGGGCCAGACCTCTCTGGCCACCGCCGGGGTGGGACCCGGCGTGCAGGTCGTGGAGCGCCCCACGGCCACCGCCGACGGCGAGGTCAATCAGGTCTCAGCCTTTGTCGAAGTCCTGGCCGGTGGCCGGAGCCTGGGCGTGTGGCTGGTGTCCAACGCCCTCGGTGCGCCCCAGGGCTTTGTCCACGAAGGCCGGGCCTACACCCTGTCCATGCGCCTCCTGCGCCAGTACCTGCCCTACGCCTTCACCCTCAAGCAGTTCCGCCACGATGTCTACCCGGGCACTGACATTCCGAAGAACTTCTCCAGCCTGGTCCAGGTGGTGAACCCCTCCCGCAAGGAGTCCCGCGAGGTGCTGATCTTCATGAACCAGCCCCTGCGCTACGAGGGCAAGACCTTCTACCAGGCAAGCTTTGGCAAGAACGACACCCTCTCGGTTCTCTCTGTGGTTGAAAATCCCGGCTGGCTGCTCCCGTATGTGTCCTGCGTGCTGGTCTCCCTGGGCCTGCTCGTACACTTCACCATCGTCCTTCGCCGCTCGCTGAAGCGCCGGCAGGAAAAGCTGGAGGGCTGATCATGAACTTCACCAAGCACCTCGCCTGGATCGCAGGGGGCCTAGCCCTGCTCCTGGCCATCACCTTCGCCCTCCCCCCCGGTAAGGCTCGTGGCTTCGATGTCGCCGGCTACGGCAACCTGCCCATCCTCGAAGGCGGCCGCGTCAAGCCACTGGACTCCGTGGCTCGCAATGCCCTCCTGGTCATCCACAGCCGCCAGGGCTTCCGCCACGAGGGTCGCAATATCGGTCCGGATGAGTGGGTGCTGGACCTGATGTACCGTCCGCAGGTGGCCGACGCCCAGCAGATCTTCGTGATCGACGACCTGGAAGTGCTGGGCCTCATCGGTGCCAAGCAGACCAAGAACCGCAACTACTTCAGCTTCACCGAGCTGGGCCCCCACCTGGACGAGATCCAGAAGCAGGCCGCCAATGCTCAGGCCGTGACTCCCCAGAAGCGCACCCGCTTCCAGAGCGCCATTGCCAACCTCTTCGACCGGGTCTTCCTCTACTACAGGCTGCGCAACACCCTGCAGCTGGCCGGCTCTCCGGGCCTTGGCTGGGAGCTCCAGTCCCTGGGTGGTGCCGATGCGGCGCCCCGCCACGCAGACCTGACGCAGCTGGCCCACTTCCGCATCCTGCCCCCCCTGGCAGGTGCCCCTCCGGAGGCCTGGCAGAGCATCGGGCAGGCCCTCACGGCCGCCGGCACCGGCGGCGCTCTGCACCCAGGCCTGATCCCCATGGCCAAGCTCAACGCCGCCTACGTGGCCAACAACCCCGCCGCCTTCAACGCCGCTCTGGCGGAGATGAAGACCCTCGTCAACGGCCTCAAGCCGGATGCCCTCGGGCACGCCAACCGCGAGGTGGTGTACAACCGGGCCCAGCCCTTCTTTGCCGGCATGATCATCGTCCTGGCGGCCTTCCTGGCGGTCTGTGTGTCCTGGGTGTGGAAGCCTGAGCTCCTGCGACCCACGGCCTTCGGCCTGCTCTTCGCTGGCACCATCGTGCAGACCCTGGGCCTGTTCTTCCGCATCATCCTCCAGGGCCGCCCCCCGGTCACCAACCTCTACTCCTCTGCGGTCTTCGTGGGCTGGGGCATCGTCGTCCTCGGTCTCATCATCGAGAAGATGTACCGCAACGGCTTTGGCACAGCCACGGCCTCGCTCTTCGGCTTCGCCTCCCTCATCGTGGCCCAGCACCTGGGCGAGTCGGGCGACACCATGGAGATGATGCGGGCCGTGCTGGACTCCAACTTCTGGCTGGCCACCCATGTGGTGACCATCACCATTGGCTACTCCGGGACCTTCCTGGCGGGGGCCATCGCCATCGCCTATGCCCTGCGCAAGCACATCATCACCGTGCCGGATCCCGAGACCGACCGGGCCCTGTCCGACATGGCCTTCGGCATCATCTGCTTCGCCCTGTTCTTCAGCTTCGTGGGCACCGTGCTGGGTGGCATCTGGGCCGACCAGTCCTGGGGCCGCTTCTGGGGCTGGGATCCCAAGGAGAACGGCGCCCTCCTCATCGTGCTGTGGAACGCCATCATCCTCCACGCCCGCCTGGCTGGCTATGTGCGGGATCGGGGCATCATGGTGATGGCCATCTTCGGCAATGTCATCACCGCCCTCTCCTGGTTCGGTGTGAACATGCTGGGCGTGGGTCTCCACTCCTACGGCTTCATGGACCAGGCCTTCTGGGCCCTCCTGGGCTTCTGCAGCAGCCAGTTGGTCCTCATGGGCATCTGCTGGGCACCCTCGCGCTTCTGGGAACCCCGGCCGGGGGCACGCGCCTAGGGGCAGTTTTCCCACGGCAAAAAAAGGCACCCGCAAGCGGGTGCCTTTTTTTGATTGGCAAAGGCTCAGAGCTTGGTTGTCCCCAGGATGCCATCGGGATCCAGGTGGGTCTTGAGGGCGGCGTTGACGGCTTGGGCTGAGGCGGGGGTGTAGGCCTCGTAGAAGCGCTGGTTGTGCGGGCCTACGCCGTGCTCGGCGCTGTAGCTGCCGGCGAAGCCCTTCACCGCGAGATCGTAGATGCGGGTCTGGAGGACCGGTACCAGCTCAGCCGAGGGCATGGGTGACTCGGCGTCCTTCCACACCAGGTTCAGGTGGGTGCCCCCATCGCCCCAGTGGCCGAAGTCGCAGCAGCGCACGAAGGGGAAGTCCGCTACCAGCAGGGCCCGGGCGGCCTCGGTGAAGGCGGCCATGCGGCTGCGGGGCACGCTCACGTCGAAGGCCAGCACCTTGCCCTCCGCCCGCAGGCTCTCACTCACATGGTGGCGGATGGCCCAGAAGTCCTCGGGGCGACCCATGAACACATCCGTGACGGCCTCCCCCTCGGCGGTCTCCAGGAAGGCGCCCAGGCGCTCCTCCAGCAGCGAGCCCAGGTCCAGGGCGGCGGGTGGCAGGGTGGAGGCCAGCTCCACCAGGACCGTGTAGGCGGGTGGGGCGCTGTTGCCGTAGGGATTGCGCAGGCCTTCCGTGTGGGCAAAGACCGGTGCGAAGGCGCCGGCGCTGATCACCTCGAAGGCGGTGAGCACATCCGCCAGGTCCCGCTCCAGGGCCCGCAGCAGGGCCAGGGCGACCTCGCCCTCCCCGCAGCCCACCAGGGCGGCGGCCCGCTGGGCGGGCACCGGCACCGCCTGCACCACGGCGCCGGTGATGACGCCAAAGGTGCCGCTGGTGCCCACGAACAGCTGCTTCAGATCCAGGCCCGTGTTGTTCTTCCGCAGGCGGTTGAGGTCCCCCACGAGGGTTCCGTCCGGCAGGGCCACCTCGATGCCCAGCAGGTTGTGGCGCACATCGCCGTACTTCAGCAGGCGCGTGCCGCCGGTGTTGGTGGCGATCATGCCACCGATGGAGGGGTCGGCACCCAGGTCGATGGGGAACATGAGGCCATGGGGCTGGAGGGCCGCATTCAGGCCGCTGAGCAGGACGCCACCGTCCACCAGCACCGTGCGGTCCACGGGGTCCACCTCCAGGCGCCGGTTGAGGCGCTCCAGGCTGAGCACGGCCATGCGGCCACTGGCATCGGGCGTGGAGGCACCCACCAGGCCCGTGTTGGCACCCTGGGGCACAACCTGCACCCCGGCAGCCCGAAAGAGGGCCAGGCAGGCTGCCACCTGCTCGGCAGTGGCGGGGCGCACAGCCAGGAGGGCACTGCCCTTCCCATAGCGCCACCCCTCTTCGTAGCGGACCAGGTCAGCCCGCTCCGTGAGCACGGCATCGGCTCCCAGCAGGTTCTGGAGGGCTGCGGCAAGGTCGGTCATGAAGCGCTCCAGGCTTGGATGAGGGACTCGAAGTGGTCGCCCCGCTGCTCAAAGTTGGCGAACTGGTCGAAGCTGGCGCAGGCGGGGCTGAGCAGCACCTGATCACCGGGCTGGGCCAGGTCGAGGGCGGTCTGGACGGCGGCATCGAAGGCTGGCACCACCTCGTGGGGCAGGTCCCCCAGGTCCCGCACCAGCTGGGGGATGGCCTCCCCCAGGAAGATCAGGCGGCGCAGCTTGCCCGCCAGGGCCGCTCGCAGGGGCGCATAGCTGGCCCCCTTGTCGGTCCCGCCCAGCAGCAGCACCAGAGGACCCGGCAGCGCATGGATGGCGGTGAGGGTGGCGTCCACGTTGGTGCCCTTGGAGTCGTTGTAGGCCCGCACCCCGCCCCGCTCCCCGCAGAGGACCATGCGGTGGGCCAGGCCCGGGTAGCTGCGCAGGCCCGCCCGGAGGCCGTCCCGGGAGGCGCCCGCATGGCGGGCCAGCAGGGCCGCCGCCAGGGCGTTCTCCACGTTGTGGTCGCCGGGAATCCGCAGGTCCGTGCGAGGCAGGAGGACTTCGCCCTCCAGGTAGAGCAGGCCGTCCCCAGCACACCAGGCCTCGCAGGGCGACCAGCCAAAGCGGGCGCTGGGCGCGGCACCTGGTGCATCCTGCCACCACTCCGGATGGGCGGCGGGGACCACCCGCAGGTCACCGGCACCCTGCCGCTCGAAGACCCGCAGCTTGGTGCGCCGATAGGTGTCCATGGTGCCGTGCCGTGCCAGGTGGTCTTCGGTGAGGTTCAGGAAGGCCGCAGCATCCGCTCGGAAGGCCTGCACGGACTCCAGCTGGTAGCTGCTCAGCTCCACCACGAAGACGGTGTCCGGGGCAGCGTGCTGGACGGCCTCCAGGAAGGGCAGGCCCAGGTTGCCGCAGGCGACCGCCGGGCGACCGGAGGCCCGCAGCAGGTGCGCGGTGAGGTCGGTGGTGGTGCTCTTGCCGTTGGTCCCCGTCACGGCCAGCACCCGGCCAGTGCCGCTGCGGCGCAGGTGCCGATGGGCCACTTCCACTTCGCCCACCACCGGAATGCCCCGCCGCAGGGCCTCCGCCAGGAAGGGTGCCGTGCGCGGGATGCCAGGACTCGCCACCACCTCGGTGCATTCATCCAGGAGCACCAAGGGATGGTCGCCCCACACGCCAGGAATGCCCGCCCGGGCCAGCTCTCGTTCCAGCTCAGCATCTGGGCTCGACCGCAGGTCCGTCAGCACCACGGGCATTCCCTGCGCCGCCAGGAAGCGCGCTGCCGCCAAGCCTGAACGTCCTGCCCCCACGACCACGGTGCGCATGCCGCCTCCCACCTTCCAGGTTAGCCCGATCCGCCGTACCCAAGGGGGGACGCGGCGCATTCGAAGCGCTACAATCCCCGAAGACCCTGGGTCGTGGTGGAGAGTGAACATGCCCAAGGGCATCCTGGAGCGCATGCTGCGTGGCGACGCCAACATCGTTCCCCATGTCCAGCCCATGTATCGGCTTTCGGACAATCGCCTCATGGCCCTCGAATACCTGGCTCGGCACGAGGACGAAGATGGCAAGACCCACGCCGTCGGCCCCCTCCTGCAGCATCCCTCACTGACCTCAGCGGACCGCCTGGCCCTGGACCTCACCTTCCTCGAGGCCACCTTCCAGACCATCGCCCGGGACGGTGACGGCAGCCACCTGCACTTCGTGAACCTGGAGCCAGTGAGCCTCGAGGCCCCGGGCTTCTGGGCCAGCCTGCCCCGCTGGATGGAGGCCCTGCCCTTCGGCCCGGACCGGGTGGTGATGGAGTTCACCGAGGCCCAGCGGGTCCACGACCTCGAGGCCCTCCAGGGCTACGTGGTACGCCTCCGCGAGATGGGCCTGCGGGTGGCGGTGGATGACCTGGGCGCCGGTGTGGCCAGCCTCTCCCACATGGCCCTGCTGGCCCCGGACTTCATCAAGGCGGACCGCAGCCTGGTCCATCAGGCCCACCGCCGTCCGTATCAGGCCGCCCTGCTCAACGCCCTGGCCCACTTCGCCAGTGCCATGCGCATTGGCTTCATTGCCGAGGGCATCGAGACCCTCGAAGAGCTGGAGTCCGTCATCGACGCAGGGGTGCCCTGGGGGCAGGGCTACATCCTCGGCCAGCCCTGGCCGTCCCGCCCCCGGCCTATCGCAGCTTCAGGGAGCTGAGGGCCAGGATCGAGCAGACGATGGCGGTGATCCACATGCGGATCACGACCTTGGTCTCCTGCAGACCACCCAGCTCCAGGTGGTGGTGGAAGGGGGCCATGCGGAAGATGCGCTTGCCGCCCCGCAGCTTGAAGCTGCCCACCTGCAGGATGACGCTCACCGCCTCCAGCACGAACAGGCCGCCGGCGATGACCAGCAGGAGCTCCTGCTTCACGATCACAGCCACCGTGCCCAGCGCCCCACCCAAGGCCAGGGAGCCGGTATCGCCCATAAAGATCTCGGCCGGATGGGCGTTGTACCAGAGGAAGCCCAGGCAGGCCCCCGCCATGGCGCCCATGAACACGGACAGCTCGGCGCCACCCGGCACGAAGGGCACCGCCAGGTAGGCGGCGATCTTGGCATGGCCCACCACGTAGGCAAGGATCGCGTAGGTGATGGACACGATGAGCGTGCCCCCGATGGCCAGGCCATCCAGGCCATCCGTGAGGTTCACGGCATTGCTGGTCCCCACCATCACCAGCCAGATCCAGGGGATGAGGAAGATGCCCACGTTGGGTCGGAAGTTCTTGAAGAAGGGCACAGACAAGTGGCTGGTGGCACTGCCCCGCAGGCCGAAGTGCAGGATGAGCCAGGCCACCAGCAGCGAGATGGCCGTCAGGAGGGCCATCTTCTGCAGGCTGGTGAGGCCCAGGTTCTGCTGCTTCAGGAGCTTTTTGGCATCATCGAAGGCACCCACCGCACCGAAGCCCAGGAGGGCCAGCAAGGCCACCCAGATGGGCCCGCTCTTGAGGTCGCACCACAGCAGGGTGGAGACCGTGATCACCAGCAGGATGAGGACCCCGCCCATGGTGGGGGTGCCGGCCTTCTTCTGGTGGTGCTCCGGCCCCTCTTCACGGATGTGCTGGCCCATCTTCAGGGCCGTGAGCATGCGGATCACCGGGGGACCCAGCAGCAGGCTCAGCACCATGGCCGTGGCTGCGGCCAGGGCCGTGCGGAAGGTCACATACCGGAAGACCGAGAAGCCGGGAATGATGTCGCGGAAGGGGTGCAGAAGCCAGGGCAGCATGGGTATCCAATAACCGAAGGGGAAAGACCGACGAAGGCAGAGTCAGGACAGCGACTTCAGGACCGCTCACCGAGCAGCCAAGCCACGGCCCGCTCGGCGCGCCAGTACCGGCTGCCCTTTACCAGGATACGGGCTCCGGGTGGGATTGCGGAGAGTCCCGCCGCATCATCCCGCAGGCTGTCGAAGTCCGGGAAGGCCAGGGACCGCAGGCCGAAGCCCTCGGCAAAGTCGGCGGCGTGGTCGCCATAGGCCCAGAGGCGAGAGAGGCCCAGGGCCTTGAGGGCCGCCCCGGTCTCCCGGTGGATGCGGGGCGCCTCGGGACCGAGTTCGCGCATGGAGCCCAGCACGGCGATGGCTTCGCCACCCGGCAGCTGCAGCAGGGCGCGGCTGCAGGCCAGGATGGAGTCCATGCTGGCGTTGTAGGTCTCGTCCAGCAGGCAGCCACCGCCGGGAAGGGCATGGAGGCGGCCGCGGCCGGGCTCCGGCACCACGGCGGCGAGGCCCGCCGCCACCCTGGTTGCGTCGAAGCCCAGGTGGAGGGCCAGGGCCGCCGCCAGGGCTGCGTTGCGGGTCTGGTGCTCGCCGGGAAGCTGGATGCGCAGGGGGACCATGCCCCGGGGCGTGCGCAGGACGAAGGTGCCACCGACGGCGCCCAGGGAGGCGTAGTCCTCCCAGCCCCAGGGCTCGCCGTCGCCCACAGGCAGCGGCTGGGCATGGCGGGCCCAGGGCTGCTGGGCGATCCACTGGCACCAGGGGTCGGCGGCCAGGTGCGCCCAGGTGCCGCCCTTCCGCAGGCCCGCCACCAGCTCACCCTTGGCGCTGGCGATGCCCTGCTGGCCGTCGGCGAAGTTCTCGATGTGGGAGGTGCCCACCAGGGTGATGAGGCCGGCATCGAGGGGCGCGATCTCCGTGAGGCAGCGGATCTCCCCGGGGGTGCTCATGCCCATCTCCAGCACAGCGCCGCTCAGGCCCTCCGGCAGGGTGGCCAGGGCCTCGGGGATGCCCAGGGTGTTGTTGCGGTTCCCCAGGGTGCGCCAGGCCCCGGTGGCCTCGGCCAGCATCTCCTTGGTGCCCGTCTTTCCGACGCTGCCCGTGACGCCCAGCACCAGACCAGGACGCACGGCCGCGAGCCGGGTGCGGCCCCAGGCCTGCAGGGCCTCCAGGGTGTCCGGGACGACCAGCTGAGCACAGGGCAGGTCCAAGGGATGGTCCACCAACAGGGCCACTGCCCCCTTCGCCACGGCCTGGGCCGCGAAGTCGTGGCCATCCCGCTCGGCCCTGAGGGCCACGAAGCAGGCGCCGGGCTGGAGGGTGCGGGTGTCCAGGGACAGGGACCCGGGGACGAGGGAGCCTTCACCGTGGATGGCGCCACCCACCTGGGAGGCCACCTGATGGAGGGACCAGAGGCTCATGGCTGCTCCTTGGCTGCGGCCCGCCCGAGGCGGTCGCGCACGGCGAGCCAGGCCTCCCCGGCGGGGGGGTGTTCCACCAGGATCCGGTCGAAGCCGGCATCGTCCAGCTCGTGCAGGAGCGCATAGAGTCGAACCGCCACGGCGTCGGGCTCCAGGGGCAGCAGGATGCCCCGCACGCCCTCCGGCAGGACCGGCAGGGCACCCAAGCCCACGTAGGCCACCCGCTCGCCGGTGGCGACGGCGCCGGCCCCTGGGGGCACCAGACGCAGCTCGGCGCGGGGGGCATAGTGCCGCGCCTGCATCCCGGGGGCCTGCTGGCGGAGCGCCGGATCAGCGGCCCCGGCCCAGACTTCCACCGGGCCGACCAGGCCCGCCAGGTCTGCCGGCGTGATGGGGCCCGGGCGCAGGATGCGGGGCCGGGGCCCCGTGAGGTCCAGGATGGTGGACTCCAGGCCCTCGGTGGTGGGACCGCCGTCCAGGATGAGGTCCGGAGCGTCCCCGAGGCTGGAGGCCACGTGGGTGGCAGTGGTAGGGGACAGGTGCTGGCTGCGGTTGGCGCTGGGGGCCGCCAGGGGGCGCCCGGTGGCCCGGATGAGCGCCAGGGCCACGGGATGGGCGGGGCAGCGCAGGGCCACGGTGGGCCCGCCCGCACGGACGCAGGCCGGCACGAGCGCCGAGGCCTTCAGCACCAGCGTCAGAGGGCCGGGCCAGAAGCGGTCAGCCAGGGCCTGGGCCTCGGCGGACCAGTGGGCCACCAGGTCGTGGGCCGCTTCCGCACCGGCCACGTGGAGGATCACCGGGCTGGTGCTGGGCCGACCCTTGGCGGCGTAGATTCGTGCGACCGCCTCGGGGTTCAGGCCATCGGCACCGAGCCCATAGACCGTCTCCGTGGGGAAGGCCACCAGGCCCCCGGAACGCAGCAGGGCGGCGGCCTCGTGGAGGATGGGATCCCCGGGTCCCTCGATGCGGACCAGGCGGGTCATGGCGCGCCCCGGAGTGCGGCTTCCACCGCGGCCCGGTCGCTGTAGGGGTGCTTCACGCCGTGGATCTCCTGGTAGGGCTCATGGCCCTTCCCAGCCAGCAGGAGCAGGTCACCGGGGCGGCAGTCGGCCAGGGCTGCGGCCACACTGCGGCGGCGGTCAGCGTCCCGGTGGTACCGGGTGGCATCGCTGCGGAGGGCCTCGGGAATACCGGGGGCGGCGTCGTCCAGGATGCGCTCGGGATCCTCGGTGCGGGGGTTGTCGCTGGTGTGCCAGAGCACGTCGGCCCCGGCCGCCACCGCCGCCGCCATGAGGGGGCGCTTGCTGCGGTCCCGGTCCCCGCCGCAGCCGAACAGCACATGCAGGCGACCGCCCGGGGACAGCAGGCGCCGCCCCTCGGTCAGCAGCTTCTCCAGGGCATCCGGGGTGTGGGCATAGTCCACCATTACGCCGAAGAGCTGACCGTAGTCCACGCGCTCCAGGCGGCCGGGGGCGCCGGTCACCGTCGGCACGGCGGGGATCAGCTGGTTCAAGTCGAAGCCGGCCTCGGCGCAGGCCGCCAGGGCCGCCAGCAGGTTGTAGGCATTGAACCGACCCAGGAGGGGACTCTCCACGGTCCAGACGTTCAGGGGCGTCTCCAGGGTGAAGCAGGTGCCTGTCGGCCCCAGCTCCAGGTCGGCGGCGCGGTAGTCCGCCCGGCGATCCAGGGCATAGCTGGTGCAGCCGCCCTCGGCGAGGAGGCGCTGGCCGAAGGGGTCGTCGGCATTCACCAGGAAGCTGCGGCACTGGGCCTTGAGCCGCGCCTTGGCCTCGAAGTAGGCCTCCAGGGTGCCGTGATAGTCCAGGTGGTCCTGGGTGAGGTTGGTGAAGACCCCCACCCCAAAGGCCGCACCGTGCACCCGCCCCAGGCAGAGGGCGTGGCTGCTCACCTCCACGGCCGAGGCCACATCCTTCGCCACGACGCCCCGGCGCAGCCAGCGGTAGAAGGCGGTGCTCTCAGGCGTGGTGCGAATGGCCTCCTCCACCACGGCCCCAGCGGCATTGAGCACGGTGCCGATGACGCCGCAGCCCAGACCCGCGCCGCGCAGGAGCTGACGGATGAGGGTGGTAGTGGTGGTCTTGCCGTTGGTGCCGGTGACGCCAATGAGGGCCAGGCACCGATCCGGCTCGCCGTGGAGGCGGCGGGCCAGGAGGGCCATCTGCAGGCGCAGAGGGTCCGTCAGGAGGCCGCCAGCGATGCCCTCCGGAAGGTCCAGCGGGACCTCTGAGAGCACCGCCACAGCGCCCTGGGCGAGGGCCTGGGGAACGTAGGCCGCACCATCGGCCTGCTCCCCCTTCAGGGCCACGAAGGCCCAGCCGGGACGGACTTCGCGGCTGTCGCTGGTGAGGTCCAGCACGTCACCATCGGGGCCACTGATGCGGGTGCCCAGGTCGGCGAGGAGCGCGTCAAGTCTCATGATCCCCCCGCTCGGATGCGCACCACGCCGCCCGCTTCCAGGGCCGCACCCGGCTCCGGGCTCTGCCCCTGCACCCGGGTGGCCGATGGGCCCGGGAGGCCCTCGATCCGAGGCACGCCCCCCACCAGCACCACCCGCTGGATGGCGGCCTTGAGGCTGAGGCCCATGAGGTCAGGGACCCGCCCCTTCTCCACATGCACACTGGCCTCGTCGGTCTCGCTGGTGGGCCAGTCCCGCAGGGAGAGCTTGAGGTCGGCCTCGCGGCCCGGGTCCGGTGCGGTCTGGCGGTAGCGCTGGATGCCATCGCCGATGCGCTTGAAGAGGGGAGCAGCCACATCGCCACCCGTGGTGTCCCCGCCGGGATCATCCAGCATCACCAGCACGCCGTACTGGGGGTTGTCCGCCGGGAAGAAGCCCATGTAAGAGGCGAAGTGCCGCTTCGGGTCGTATTTCCCATTGATGAGCTTGCGGCTGGTGCCGGTCTTGCCGAAGGACTCAATGTTGTTGTCGAGCTTGGCCTTCTTGCCTGTGCCCTGGGTGACGACCCCCTTCAGGGCTTCCTTCATGAGGCTGGCGGTCTCCTCGCTGATCACCTGGCCCCGGGTGGTGGGCTTGTACTCCTTCAGCAGCAGGCCCCGGTCGTTGAAGATGCGCTGCACCAGGATGGGCTGCATGAGGCGCCCGCCGTTGGCCAGAGCGCAGCCCGCCATGAGGATCTGCAGGGGCGTGGTGCTGAGGCCGTAGCCGTAGCTCATGGTGTACTGGGTGGGCACGCTCCAGCGGTCCGGGGCGATGAGGCGGCCCTGGCTCTCCCCGGGGAAGTTGAGCCCCGTGGCCTCGCCGAAACCGAACTTGCGGAGGTACTGGTAGTGGACGGCGGGATCCAGGCGGATGCCCAGCTTGGCGGCCCCGATGTTGGAGCTCTGCCAGAGGATCTCTTCGAAGGTGAGCACGCCGTGGCGGTGGGTGTCGGTGATGGGTGGCACCTTGGCGCTGTACTGCCAGCGGCCCCCCAGGCAGTCGATGCGCTCGCCCAGGCGGACCTTGCGCTCCTCCAGCGCAATGGCGGCGGTGAAGATCTTCATGGTGGAGCCCGGCTCGTAGACATCCTCCAGCGGATGCACCTTGCGGGCGGCCTTCTGCCGCTCCAGCTCCCGCTTCAGGTCCTCCCGCTCGGCGGCGCTGAGCTCAGCCTCGGTGCGGTTGCGGAAGCGGCGGGGCAGGATGTGGTTTGGGTCGAAGGTGGGCGTCCCGGCCATGGCCAGGATCTCCCCGGTCGTGGGGTCCACCACCACGGCATAGGCGGTGTGGGGGCGGGACAGCCGCACCCCCTCCTCCAGGGCATCCTCCACCAGGTGCTGGATGGAGGCATCGATGCTCAGCTGCAGGGAGGCCCCATTCACGGGCACCTGGCTGTAGTTCTCCTGGAGGATGAGTAGCTTGCCGTGGGCATCCCGGGGGGCGATGAGCTTGCCCTCCATGCCCGCCAGCTGCCGGTCGAAGGTCTGCTCGATGCCCAGCTGTCCGGCCCCATCGATGTTGGTGAAGCCCAGGAGCTGAGCGGCCAGGGTGCCCCGGGGGTAGAAGCGCCGGCTCTCGGGCTGGAACTCGATGCCATCCAGGCCCAGGGCCCGGATGGCCGAGACCTTCACCGGCGGCAGGTGGCGCTCCAGATAGACGAAGCTCTTCCGGCGCAGCAGCTTCTCCAGCACCTGGGCGCGGCTCTGCTCCAGGATCGGGGCCAGCTTGGCGGCCACCTCTCCGGCCGCCTTGCGGTTGGGCTCACCCCACTGGCGCTCCTCGCCCTTGCCGGCCTTGTAGTCCGGGTAGAAGGCGCGGGGATCGGCGAACAGGCTCTCGACCTTGATTGAGATGGCCAGGGGCTCGCCCCGGCGGTCCCGGAGCTCACCCCGGATGGGCGGCACCGGCACCACCGTGGTGTGCTGCTGCTCAGCCTTGGCCTTGAAGCGCTTGTGCTCCCAGCCCTGGAGCCAGAGGAGGCGCAGGAGGATCAGCAGGCTCCAGAGGGCCATCCCGGCCATGAGCCACAGCAGGCGGCCCTCCAGCAGCTCCTGGGGCTCGTGCCGGCCCAGGAGGCGCCTGGGCATGCGGGGCTGAGTGGCGAAGCGATCAAACACGGGGCGGCCGGGGCTGGATGAAGCGGTGTGGAAGGGCTGCAGCCCAAAGCCTATAGCCTACTGCCCATCCGAGGAGACCGGACGGAGCCGGGCAATCTTCTGGTCTTCCGGCGTGAAGGCCCGGTGGACCAGGTGGCCCTGCTTGCGGGGCTCCAGGCCCGACTTCTCGGCATAGACCTGGACTTCCTCATCCCGCTGGTAGCGGCTGCGCTCGAGCATGAGCTTGCGGTGGAACTCCTCTTCCTTGCGGATGCGCTCCTTCACGTCGCCCATGGCGTAGCTCAGGCGGGTGCTCTGGATCTTCAGGAAGATCATGGTGCCCACGGGCATGGCCAGGATCGCCACCAGGAGGAGCATGCGGAGGATGCCCTCACTCTCCACCGTGCGGCGGAGGGAGGGGGCGGAGCTCAGCAGGGTTCCAGCGGACATGGTCACCTCGATCAGGAGAGCCGCTCCGCCACGCGGAGGCGGGCGGAGCGAGAGGGGGGGTTGCTGGCGGCCTCGGCCTCGCTGGGAGCGATGCCGCCGGCATGGATGAGCCTGACGATCTTGGGAAGTTCCATGGGGGCGGTGCGGCCGGGGCCGTCGTAGACACCTGCCAGGCGCCGCAGGGTCTGCTTGACAATGCGGTCCTCCAGGCTGTGGAAGCTGATGACCCCGATGCGGCCGCCCAGCCGGAGGTGGCTGATGGCGGTCTGCAGGGTGGCGGCGAGGCGGTCCAGCTCGCCATTGATCGCAATGCGGATGGCCTGGAAGGTGCGGGTGGCGGGGTCGCTCTGGCCCTTGCGCTTGGCGGGCTCCCGGGGGATCACGGTGTAGACGGCCCGGGCCAACTGATGGGTGGTGTCCAGGCGACCTTCCCGGGAGGCCTTGAGGATGGCCCGGGCGATGGGTCGGCTGGCCCGCTCTTCGCCGTACTGGTAGATGGCATCGGCCAGGGTCTCTTCGGTCTGCTCGGCAATCCACACACAGGCCGGGACGCCCTGCTCGGGGTCCATGCGCATGTCCAGGGGGCCGTCGTCCCGGAAGCTGAAGCCGCGGAGGGGGGTGCGCAGCTGCAGGGTGGAGACGCCCAGATCGGCCAGGATGGCATCGAAGCCCTCGGGGGCATGAGCCGCCTGCCAGGCCCGGAAGCGGGGAGCGTCCCAGAGGTCTTCGTGGGTCCCGGGGAAGATGCTGACGCGGCGGTCATGGCCCAGGTTCTGGGTGGCGATGGCCCGGGCGTCGGGATCGCGGTCCACGCCGAGGTAGAGGCTCTGGGCGTCGGCCCCGGCCAGGAGCGCTGCGGCATGGCCACCCAGGCCCAGGGTGAGGTCGAGGACGCGGGCCGCCGGGGGCAGGACGAGGTTGGCCACCACTTCCTGGAGGAGGACGGGGACATGGACCGGGGCGGCGAGGGTCATCATCAGATCCCCAGGTCCGCGAGCTGAGCCAGGTCATCGGCACCCAGAGGCTCGGCCGCCAGGCGGCGCTCGAAGCCGGCCCGGTTCCAGATGGCCAGGTGGTCCATCTGACCCAGGACGGCCACTTCGCCGGTCAGCTGGGCCGCCTCCCGGAGGATGGGGGGGATGACGAAGCGGCCCTGGGCGTCGGGCTCCACCTCACTGCCGAAGTAGGCGGTGGTCTCCAGGAACTTGCGCTTGGCGGGGTTGGTGGACGGCAGGGCCGCCAGGCGGGCCTCGATGGCCTCCCACACGGGCAAGGGGTAGAGCCGTGCCGAGCGTCCATCCAAGGAAGTCAGGTAGTGCCGGGAGGCTCCGCCACCCTCGCCCTTGGCGAAGGCTTCCAACTCGGCCTTGAAGGAGGAGGGGAGCTTGAGGCGTCCCTTCTCGTCCATCGTGGCTGGCGTGTTCCCGCGGAGTCGCAGCACCGAACCTGCCTTTCAAATGGCATCCAGGTGAGGAGGGGCACGGTGGACCACTTTCGTCCATTCCAAACCACTTTGTTCCACTGAAGTCCACTTCAAAGTCTAGAAAGGCCCGGAATCACCACAAGAGGAAATAAAAGCGAAAAAAGACACGCATTTGCGTGTCTTTTTCGAATAATAAGTAGATTTACTTATAAATAAAGAGCAACAGGGAGCCGCGACCTGCCCGCTGAAGGATGCTCAGCCCTGCCCCGCCTGGTCCAGGCCGTGGAACTGGTCCCAGATGCTCTTGACCAGCGTGTTGGCAATTCTCCCCTTGCCGGAAGCCGTGGCGAACTGACCGGCCGGGAGCAGAGGCTTGAGGGCCTCGACCCGGCGGCCAAGCTCAACCAGATCGGCACAGGGCAGGATGGCGACGAAGAGGCCCTCGGCCACCCGGCAGAGCACCTCGTGGGCCTCCAGCTGGCCCTTCATGACCTCTGGGATCCTGATGCCACCGGTCACGGCCCCCACGGGGAGCCGGTAGGCCAGGAGGCCAACGGGGCGACTCACCACAGTGGCAAAGGCACAGGTGTGCTTGAGGCTCGCAAGGAAGAAGGCCCTGCTGAAGGTGCCCCCTCGGGCGTCCTCGACCTCGTTGGGGTCCGCAGCCAGGACCTTGCCCTCCTGACGGCTGCGCAGCTCCGAGCGCTTGAGCAGGGACCGCACCCGGGCCTTGAGCTCCGAGGGCTCGAAGGGCTTGACCAGATGCTCATCCGCTTCGCTCTGGTAGATCCCGACCTGGAGCTCGAGGGCACCCGCCTCACAGGCCAGGAGGATGGTCAGGTCGGCGGTCCCCACCTCGCTCCGGAGGCGGGACACCAAGCCGCTGCCAGAGCCGTCGGACAGGTCCTGATCGATGATGAGGAGGTCGGGTCGCTGGTTGCGGAGGCTTGCCAGCAGGTGCTCCTGGCTCCTCATGACCTGCACCTCCCAGCCCTCCTCAGCCAGGGTGTTCGCCATGTGGCTGTTGGGAATGCCCAAGGCATCCATGATCAGGATGCGGGGTGGGGCGCCTGGGACCACCTCCGCCGGCGGGTCCTCCGCCTCGGGAGGCAGGGCCGCACGGAGCTGGCGAAGCAGCAGCAGGTTGCGAATCCGGGTCTTGAGCTCCAGGAGGTGGGGCGGCTTGTTGAGGAAGTCATCAGCCCCCGCCTGGTAGCCGCCATCCTTGGCCTTGGCGCCCATCATGGTCAGGAGCACCACCGGGATGTCCTGAAGGACCGGGGTGGTCTTGATCTTCCGGCACAGCTCCAGCCCGCCCATGCCCGGCATGAAGATGTCCAGCAGCACCAGATCCGGGGGATCAGCCTGGAGGAGGATCCAGGCCGCCACACCACTCTCCACGGTCACCGTCTGGTAGCCGATCATCTTCAGCTGGGCTTCCAGGTAGCGGAGGAAGACCACGTCGTCATCGACCACCATCACCTTCAGGTCCTGCGCCTGGCCGTCTCGTTCACTCTCCATCGTGTTCCTCCGCCTTTCGGCAACTCTCTCCCCAGCTTGGCATCAGGACTGGATCCTTACCATGCGCCTTGGGACGTCATGGGACCAGGTCCCCCACCGCCGCTCGAAACGAATCGAAAGCACCAGGCAGGCTGGCCGTCCCGGCCTGGATGGGAATCGGGTCGCCGGCCTGCAGGGCCTGCTCCAGGGCCCGCACCTGCGCCAGCATCACGGCTGCGCCGACGGTGGCGCAGGAGCCCTTGAGCTGATGCGCACTCATGGCAGCAGCCTCGAAGTCCCCGGCCAGCACGGCGGCGGCCAGCAGGGCAAGCTGCTTGGGACAGTGTTCCACGAAGCTCCCCAGGACCATGCCTGCGGCCTCCCGGTTGCCCATCAGCCGCTGCAGCAGCCCCGCCTGATCAAAGTCCACGGACAGGGTAGGCTGGGCTGAGGACAGCGGGACCTGGTCCGGCAGAACCGGAGCAGGCTCGGTCCGTCCGGTGGCGCCCACGGCAGGGAGGTAGCGGTCCAGGATCGCCAGCAGGGCACCCGGTTCCAGTGGCTTCGTCAGGTAGTCGTTCATCCCCGCATCGAGGCAGCGCTGCCGGTCCTCGGCCATGGCGTGGGCCGTGAGGGCGACGACAACAACCGCAGGATTCCGGACGCCGGAGGCAGGATTCCGCAGCGTGGCGGTGGCCTCCAGCCCATCCAGCTTCGGCATCTGGATGTCCATCAGGACGAGGTCATAGTCCGACCTCCGGAGCGCCTGGATGGCCTCCATGCCATCACAAGCAACCTCGACGCACAGGTCCCAACCCCCCAGGATGGCCAGCGCCAGCTCCTGGTTCACGAGGTTGTCCTCCACCAGCAGGATGCGCCGCTGGTGGAAGTCTCGAGCGGTCGGAGTGGGCTCCGTGAAGGACGGATGCCGGGGCACCGGGTCCTCGTCGCTGAGGCGGAGTCGGACGGTGAACCAGAACTCCGAGCCGACACCCTCCTCGCTGGAGCAGCCGATCTCCCCGCCCAGCAGGGTCACCAGCTGACGCGAGATGGCCAGGCCCAGGCCGGTGCCGCCAACCCGGCGGGTGGTGGAGCCATCCACTTGGCTGAAGGACTGGAAGAGGTCGCCCAGCTTGTCGGCAGGGATGCCGATGCCCGTGTCCTGCACCGAGAAGCGCAGCAGCACGTCTGGTCCGCCCAGGACCACTGGCTCCACCCGCACCACGACCTTCCCCCGGTGGGTGAAGTTGAGGGCATTGCCGACCAGATTCACAAGCACCTGGCGCAGCCGCCGGGCGTCCCCTCGGAGGTGGCGGGGGGAGTCCGGGGCCAGGACCTGCAGATACTCGAGCCCCTTCTGCTGGGCCCGGCTGCCCATCGGGAGGCCCACCTCGTCCAGGAGGCGCAACAGATCGAAGTCCTCTTCGGCCAGCTCAACCTTGCCCGCCTCCACCTTGGCCAGGTCCAGGATGTCGTTGATGAGCGAGAGCAGGGACTGCCCGCTGAGCTTGGCCATTTCAGCGTAGTGCCGCTGGACCTGGTCCAGCCCGGTCCCCATGAGGAGCCCGAGCATGCCGATCACCCCATTCATCGGGGTGCGGATCTCGTGGCTCATGTTCGCCAGGAACTCGCTCTTGGCCCTGCTGGCCGCCACGGCCAGATCCCGGGCCTCCCGGAGGGCCCGCTCGCCCTCCTTGCGCTCCGTGATGTCGATGTCGATGCCGAGCAGCCGGGCGGCGCTCCCGCTCGCATCCCAGGCCGTCACCCGGCCAGAGGAGAGGAGCCACCGCCAGCTGCCATCCTTGTGGCGCATCCGGAGCTCCACCTGATAGGCCGGGAGCACCCCCGTGGCGTTCTGCCGGAAGGCCTCCCGGGCCCGGGCCAGATCCTCCGGATGGACCAGGGAGCTCCAGACATCATGGGCATCGGCCAGATCGCCCCGCTTGTAGCCCAGCATGGCCAGCCACTGGTCGCTGAAGTCGGTGCGGTCCAGCTGGGTGTTCCAGTCCCAGTGCCCCATCCGGGAAGCGTCCATGGCCATCCGGAGCTGCTCCTGGCTGGTCCGGAGGGCATCCTCCATGGCCCGACGCTCCGTGATGTCGGTGCGGATGGCGATGTAGCCAAGGGGGCGATCCCCTTCCATCTGGCTGGGCAGGATGGTCGCCGCTACCCAGTAGAGGTGGCCATCCTTGGCGCGGTTGCAGATCTCACCGTGCCAGGCCTTCCCGGCCTTGATGGTGGCCCACAGGTCCTGGAAGAACGCCCGGGGGTGCAGGCCGGAGCTGACCAGCCGGTGGTTGGCCCCGATGAGCTCGCTCCGGGCATACCCACTCGTTTCGCAGAACTTGTCATTGGCATAGACAATCGTCCCCTCCACGTCGGTGACCGTGACGATGGCGTGCTCATCCAGGGCGAGCTTCTGCTGTTCCAGCTCTCGGAGGGCCTTTCTCCGGTCTGCCAGCAGGTCGGCCATGAGGCTGGTCAGCCGGGGGAGGTCATTGATCTCAGAACCGATCTCCTCCTGGCCCTGGGAGCGCAGGAGCTCGTTGGCCGTGGTGCGCAGGGACAGGACGATCGGGGCCTGGGCTTCGGCAACCTCCCGCAGCCGATCATTGGCCTGGAGCAGCTCCTCCGAGCTGAGGTTGAGGCTCCGGATCCGGAGCTCCTGGTCCCGGTCATGCTGGGCGTAGGTGGACTCCACCCGCGTCAGGAAGCTCCCAAACCCCCGGCAGACCGACTGGACGGAGGGAGGCAGGGATGGGTCAGCCTCCACCCGACGCAGGTCCTCCAGGAGGTCTGCAACCCCCTGCTGATCCTGCAGGACCAGGGCGCGCTTGAGCTGCCGCTCGAGAAGGCGTTGCAAGACTAGCGCTCCCCGATGCAGGTGACCGTCATGGTCTGGTTGTGGAGCTTGCAGTCGCTGTCGCCCAGCGGGCCGAACTCACCGTAGGAGTAGAAGCCCGACAGGGTCATGCTCTTGCCGAGGGTGGCCCCCACCACTTCGATCTCTTCCTCGACCGCATCTCCCATCACCAGGCGGCGCCCCACGCAGCTGACCAGGAGCGCCAGCCCCTGCCCTGCCCCGCCGGCACGGTGGCTTCCCGCCTGCTGAGCAGCCTGTTCAGCACCATCCACCAGGTCATCCGTGGAGGCATGCATGAGCCGCAGGTAGCCGCCGGATTCGATGTCCCCAGCCAGCACCAGATAGCCCTCGGCTTCGTCCACCCCCAGGATGGTCCGGATGAGCCCCATGCGCCCACGCTCCGGGTTGAGGATCTCGAGGGGAAACAGGAGCCCCGAGTTGGGCAGCCCCTTGGCGTGGTCCCCCAGGTAGCGCTTGTAGACATTCAGGGCGGGCTCCCCATCCAGCTCGTAGAGGATATTTTCCCGGCTGCGCGTGATCTTGCGGGCAGGCCCAAAGGGCGCCCACCCGCCGCAGGAGCCGTGGGACAGGACCAGGCCCGCTCCGTAGAGTCCCACCGCCACGGCACCGTCCTTCGAGAGCCCGGAGGGCCCGAGGGTCAGGGTCTCCACGAAGGCCCCACCGTCGCCCGCCAGTCCGCCGGTGATGGGCACCTGGCTCCCGACCTGGGAGGCCAAACCGGCCAGGATGGCGCTACCGTTCACTGCGACCCCCTTGGCAAAGAGGAGGACTGCGGACAGGTCCGGGCCCTGCAGGGCCGCTCCGAGGGCGGCGCCGGCCCCCTGGCAGCTGGCCATGCTGGGAATGGCGGCTTCCACCACCCGGATGACCACCTCGCCATGAAACCTCACGGCAGTGAGCACACAGGTCTGCTCGGACACACCCCGGTCGCTGATCTCCCCAGCGGTGGAACAGCCCACCATGGGAACCCCCGGAAAGGTCTCCTGGAGCAGGGCAACGTAGCCTGGGGAGCGCAGGGTCTCGGCACTGCCGAAGACCAGCACCAGCTGGGGCTCCAGCTCAGCCAGGGGCGCGAGCTGCCCCCCGCCCGGCAGGGAGGATCCATGTAACAGTTGGCGGCATTCCATGGGCTTCCTTTCGGCGGGACAGGGTCTGGTTGGGGAGGGATCAGAGTAACCGCCAGGGCCAGACTGGGCACTGGCGGAGAGCTGCTCCCAGAGGTCAGACACGGCAAGACGGTCGGAGGTGCCTCCCTTGGATGCCGGTGCTAACCCTGGCATCTCTGGCGAAGGGCCTCCAGGTTCTCCTCCAGCCGCATGATCCTGGGGCGAAGACCCTGGTACAGGCCGGGCATGCCTGGGCGGCTGTCCGCCAGGAGGGCCGTCCGGAAGAAGTCCATGTTCACACTCAGCACGCTGCCAGAGATGGCCAGCTCGGCCTCGGCCTGGGCCTGGTTCCCGGTCTCGAGCAGCAGCTTGGCCAGCAGGTAGGTCGCATGGATGGTCAGCTTCTTGGAGCAGACCCGGTCCTGCACATGCAGGATGGCCCAGGGGTTGTTTTCATCGAAGCAGCTGCGGATCCTCCCGATCCAGTACTCAGCTCGGCGCTGGGCCGGGGAAGGCTCCACCCGGGGCGGCAGGGGTGCGGGCGGCGGAGCAGTAGGGTGCGGCGCCAGCAGACCGAGGCGCTCCTGCTCGGATCCACTCAGGAGCCTCCGCAGACGGCCCAGGGCCGCCTCCATGGCGGCCTGGTCGGGTCCGTGGGCCACCCGCTTGCGGAAGCAGGCCTGGATGGCCTCCACGAGCTCGGAGGCGTGAAAGGGCTTCGTGAGAAAGTCGTCGGCACCGGCGGTCATCCCCCGGCGGTGGGTCTGCCGGTCCGCCTGGGAGGTCAGGAAGATGAAGGGCACCCGGGCCAGGCGAGGCTCCTGCTGGGCCGCAGCCAGGACCTCAAAGCCGTCCAGCCCTGGCATGACGATGTCGCAGACCACGAGGTCCGGGGGCTGGGCTCGCAGGCTGGCGAGCCCCTCCTCACCGTTTTTGGCAATCTCCGTCACGAACCCCAAGGTGCCCAGCAGCAGCTCCGTGCCCAGCAGGACCGTCGGGTCGTCGTCGATGATGAGGATCCGTGGCATCGGGCGGAGGGCTCCAGAATACTGGCAAAGGCTGTATTAAATGGACTTACAATAAACTCCAAGCACCAAGGTTTGAACGGCTCCGGCCTACTTGCAGGGCCGCCCGAGCGGCTTCCCTCCCAGCAGGTGGAAGTGGAGGTGGAACACCACCTGCCCCGCATCGGGCCCGCAGTTGCTGACCAGCCGCCAGCCCCCTTCGGCCACACCCTGCTCCTGGGCCAGCTGGGCGGCCAGGGCCGGGATGCGGGCAGCAGCGGCGGCGGTCTCCGGCGTCAGGTCTGCCAAGCCAGCGCAGTGGGCCTTGGGGATGATGAGCAGGTGCACCGGGGCCTGAGGAAAGATGTCCTTGAAGACGATGAGCGTATCGTCTTCATAGACGATGGCGGCGGGGATCTCCTTCCGTGCGATCTTGCAGAACAGGCAATCACTCATCGGGGCTCTCCCATGTTCAACATCATTCTGCACCAGCCCGAGATTCCGCAGAACACCGGAAGCATCGGTCGGCTCTGCGTGAACAACGGTGCGAAGCTGCACCTCATCCACCCCCTGGGCTTCGACACCTCAGACGCCCAGGTGCGCCGGGCGGGCCTGGACTACTGGGAGAAGCTGGACCCGATCCACTACCCGGACTGGGCTGACTTCCTGGCCCGGAACCCGGCCCAGCGGCTGTGGTTCTTCTCCACCAAGGGTGCCCGCCGCCACACCCAGGTGCCCTGGGCCTATGGCGATGGCCTGGTCTTCGGCCGGGAGACCGTGGGCCTGCCCGACGAGCTCATCCAGGCCCACCCGGAGAGCCTGGTCCGCATCCCCATGCTGGGGGACCACCACCGCAGCCTGAACCTTGCCCAGGCCGCAGCCATTGGCCTTTATGAAGCCCTGAGGCAGACTGAGAGCTGGTGAATCCTTCTGGAGCCCCCCATGAGCCAAGCCCCCATCCGCATTGTCATCGCCAAGCCCGGCCTGGACGGTCATGACCGCGGCGCCAAGGTTGTGGCCCGAGCCCTGCGGGACGCCGGCATGGAGGTCATCTACACGGGCCTGCGCCAGACGCCCCAGCAGATCGCCGCCGCCGTGGTGCAGGAGGACGCCCGCGTCCTGGGCATGAGCATCCTCAGCGGTGCGCACAACCAGATCTTCCCCGAGGTCATGCGCCTGCTGAAGGCCCAGGGCGCCGATGACGTGCTGGTGTTCGCCGGCGGCATCATCCCCGACGAGGACATCCCGGCCCTGAAGGCCATCGGCATCCGGGAGATCTTCCAGCCCGGCACCAACACCGATGACATCGTCGCCTTCATCCACCAGGCCCTCTCCTCCTGATGGCCAAGGCCTCGCCCCATTTCGAGTGCACCGCCTGCGGGGCGCGGCATCCGAAGGCCATGGGCAAGTGCACCGCCTGCGGCGCCTGGGAGGCGGTCCAGGAGGTGCGCGGCAGCCTGAAGCGGGATCTGCAGCGCGCTGACACTGGCTTTGTCCAGGGGCACTACAGCGGCCCCGTGGCCCTGCCGGATGTGCTGGTGACGGACAACCAGCGCGAACCCACCGGCCTGGTGGAACTGGACCGGGTGCTGGGGGGCGGCGTGGTGCCAGGCATGGTGGCCCTGCTGGGCGGTGAGCCAGGCATCGGCAAGTCCACCCTGCTGCTCCAGTGGGCGGCGACCTCCAAGGGCAAGGTGCTCTACGCCAGCGGCGAAGAGAGCGAGCGCCAGATCAAGCTGCGGGCCCAGCGTCTGGGCGCCGAGCACCCGGGCATCCACCTGCTGGCCGAGACAGACGTGCGGAGGATCCTCGAGGCCGCCGAGCACATGAAGCCGGACCTGCTCCTGGTGGACAGCATCCAGACCCTCTTTGATCCCGACTTCGAGAGCAGCGCCGGCAGTGTCAGCCAGGTGCGGGGCTGTGCCACCCTGCTCACCCGCTGGGCCAAGGCCACGGGCACCCCCCTGGTGCTGGTGGGCCATGTCACCAAGGACGGCAGCCTGGCCGGCCCCAAGGTGCTGGAGCACCTGGTGGACACGGTGCTGGCCTTCGAGGGGGACCGCCACCACCACCATCGCCTGCTGCGGGCCCTGAAGAACCGCTTCGGAGCGGCCTTTGAGCTGGGCGTGTTCGCCATGACCGAGCGGGGCCTGGTGCCCGCCGAGGGCAACCCCTTCTTCCTGGACGCCGAGCCCAGGCCCGGCTGCGCCGCCACGGTGGTGCTCAGCGGCACCCGCCCCATGGTGGTGGAGATCCAGGCCCTGGTGGCGTCCTCTGGCCTGGGCATCCCCCGGCGCACCGCCCTGGGCATCGACGGCCAGCGCCTGGCCATGCTCTGTGCCGTGGCCGAGCGGCGCGGCGGCGTGCAGCTCCATGACCGGGATGTGTACCTCAACGTGGCCGGGGGTCTGGAGATCGAGGATCCCGCCGCCGACCTGGCGGTGGTGGCCGCTCTCTGCAGCAGCGCCACGGGCCGCCTGCTGGCCCCGAAGTGCCTCTTCATGGGCGAAGTCGGCCTCACCGGCGAGGTGCGCCCTGTGGCCCAGCTGCCCCTGCGCCTGCAGGAGGGTGCCCGCCTCGGCTTCGGTGCCGCGGCGGTGCCCCGCCTGGGCCTGGAGGGCAAGAGCCCCCTGGAGCTCTACGCCGAGATCAGCGTGGAGCGCCTGCGGAGCAAAGCCTGGCTGAAGGGGCTGGTGGAGGAAGCCGAAGGCTAGACCTTGAACTGCCGCATGAGGCCCGAGAGCTGATCGGCGATGCGGGCCAGGTCCGAAGCGGTGCGGGCGATTTCGTCTACGGTGAGGGAGACCTCGCTGACGGCGCCGGCGGTCTGGGCGGTCTGGTGGGTGCTCTGCTCGATCTGCTGGGCCACCTCCAGGCTGGTGCGGCTCTGCTCATCCGTGGCCGACTGGATCTCCTGCATCATGCTGGAGAGCGAGCCAATGAAGCCCTGGATCTGGCTCAGCGAGGCCACGGCCCGCTCGACGGTGGCCTGGCCGTTGCCCACGGCCTCCTGGGTCCCCTCGACGATGGCGGAGATCTCCTTCGCCGAGGTGGCGGAGCGCTCAGCCAGCTTGCGGATCTCCTCGGCAACCACCGCGAAGCCCTTGCCCATGGTGCCGGCCTTGGCGGCCTCGATGGCCGCGTTCAGGGAGAGCAGGTTGGTCTGGCGGGCGATGTCCTGGATGACCTGAACCCCCCTGATGATCCGGCCGGTGGCCTCGGTGATGGACTGCATGGAGTCCACCGTGGCACGGCCAGCTTCGTTGCCGTCCTGGCTGGCCCGCACAGCCTCCTGGGCCTGGGCTTCGGCACTGCGGACGCTCTGGGAGACCTGCTCGATGGAGGCCGAGAACTGGGTGATGGCAGCCGCAATGCGTTCAGCCCCTGCCTGCTGCGCATCGGTGGTGCGGGCGATGGAGCTGGTGGTGGCAGAGAGCTCCGAGGCTGAAGCCGAGAGCTCGGTGGAGCCGCTGGCCACCTGCATCGCCTCGGCGTTGATCTGGTGGACGGTGGTGCGGAGCTGCCCTTCCATGTTGCGAATGGCGGCAAGGATGCTGTCCTCAGCCGCTGGGTGAACATCCACAGCCACCGTGAAGTCGCCCTGGGCCACCTGACCCACCACCTGGGCCGCATAGGCGGGCTCGCCGCCAATCTGCCGACGCAGGCCCCGGTAGAGGTAGAGAGCCGAAGCCGTGCCGCCAAGAACGGCCAGCGCGCCCACCAGGACCGACCAGAGGACCGCACTGCTCCGCACCTCATCAAACTGGGCATCGGAAGCCTTGGCCTCCTCCTGCTTGGCCTTGGCCAGGAGGTTCATGGGCTCCAGGATGCCCTGCACCAGCTTGTCGGACTCGTCGTCCTGAGCGCAGATGTCAGCACCCAGGTCATCCTTCCGCTTGTTCTTCAGGGTTGGCAGCACCTTGCCCTCAAAGTGGAGGATCAGGGCCTCGCAGGCCTTCTGGGCGGCGGCACAGTGGGCCGCCTGCTTTGGGTCGCTGGCCTCCCTGCTGAGGCTGACGAAGTCCTTGAGGCTCTCCTCCTTCACGGCCTTCCACTTCTTCTCGGTATCGGTAAAGTCGCGGTTGATCACCGCATCGGCAATGACCTGGTAAAGCCTGGGCCCCATGCCGGCGGCCTCCTCGGCATGCTGGGCCTGGACGGCCTTGGCGGCGCCCTCATCCTGGAGCTGCCCCAGCCTCCACATGAAGCCCAGGGCCAGGGCCCCATTGATGAGGAGGCAGCCCAGGGTGATGGCGGTGGACAAGGTCAGCTGACGCTTGAGGGATAGGGCGGCCATGGGTACTCCCAGGGGGTTGAGACAAGGCGATGAGGGCCCGGGGGACGGCAACGAGAGGCACGCCTGATGACGCAGCCAACCTGCCGGGGTCCGACTACCTTCTGGTCGGTCAATGGCGTCGGCCTTGTAAATTTTGTATAGACCTAATCCTGGACAAAGCTGATGCCTGCCCTTAGGGGGGAGCCGATTGTAAGAAATCGCTGCTCGGACGGGCGAAATGAGCTCCTGGAGGAGGCTGAAGGACGGCTTCCTGGGGATCCTTGGCTACCGGGCTGGGCTGAGGAAGCGGGCACAGCAAGTTCCAGTCCCATCAAACTGACGAGGCTGGAGAGACTGCTGCCTAGGCGTAGAGGCGCTGCAGGCCTGGATCCTGGGTCAGCTCCTCGATGAGGTCACGGACGCTGATCAGGTCGCGCAGCTTGGCGCCATTGCTGCCGGTGAAGAACAGGCCGTTTTCCTTGTCGCCCTGCATGGCATCCGCCAGGCGGTCGGCGATGCAGTAGCCCACGGCCATGGCACCCTTGCCGTGGCCACAGGGCGAGAGGCAGTTGCTCACGCAGCGGATCTGCGGCGCGGTACCGGCCTCGATGCGCCGCTGCAGG
>CAIMFT010000124.1 GCA_903840385.1 uncultured Holophagaceae bacterium | reverse complement strand
GAATGTGACTCCGGCAGAGTTCGACGCCATCCTGGCGAGCTGCCATGGCGCCTTTGCGGCCTGGAAGCAGGTGCCGGCGCCCAAGCGGGGCGAGGTGGTGAAGGCCCTGGGCGATGAGCTGCGCAGGAACAAGGCCGCCCTGGCCGAGCTGGTGACCCTGGAGATGGGCAAGACCCTGCGCGAGGGCCTGGGCGAGGTCCAGGAGATGATCGACATCTGCGACTTCGCCGTGGGCCTGTCCCGGCAGCTCTACGGCCTCACCATGCCCAGCGAGCGCCGCCAGCACCGCCTGCAGGAGCAGTGGCATCCCCTGGGTGTGGTGGGCGTCATCACGGCCTTCAACTTCCCCGTGGCGGTCTGGAGCTGGAACACGGCCATCGCCCTGGTCTGCGGCGATCCCATCCTCTGGAAGCCGTCCTCCAAGGCCCCCCTCACGGCCATCGCCTGCACGAAGATCGCCGAGAAGGTGCTGCGGGACTTCGGCTTTGACCCCGCCATCTGCAGTCTGGCCATCGGCCGGGGCAGCGACATCGGTGACCTCATCAACACCGACCCCCGGGTGGCCCTGGTGTCCTATACCGGCTCGGTGCCCGGGGGTCGCCACGTGGGCACCCTGGTGCAGCAGCGCTTCGGCCGCCACATCCTGGAGCTGGGTGGCAACGGCGCCGTCATTGTGAGCGAGCGGGGGGACCTCGACATCGCCCTGCGCTCCATCTACTTCGGGGCCATCGGCACCGCTGGCCAGCGCTGCACCTCCACCCGCCGGGTCATCGTCCAGAAGTCCCTCCATGACGAGTTCCTCCAGCGCCTGCTGGACCTCTACGCGCGGACCCCCATCGGCGATCCCCGCCAGGATGGAAATCTCATGGGTCCCCTCGTGGACCCGGCTGCCGTGGACACCCTGCTGGCCGCCATCGAGACCACCAAGGCCCAGGGCGGTCGCATCCTCTGCGGCGGCGAGCGCCTGCCTCTGGCCGGCGGCTGCTACGTCACGCCCTGCATCGCCGCAGTGCCCGGGAACCTCCCCATCGTGCAGGAGGAGACCTTCGCCCCGATTCTGTACGTGATGCCCTACGACACCCTGGAGGAGGCCATCGCCCTCCAGAACGGCGTGACCCAGGGGCTCTCCAGCGCCATCATCACCAACGACCAGCGGGAGGCCGAGGTGTTCCTGTCGGCCATCGGCAGCGACTGCGGCATCGCCAACGTGAACACCGGCACCAGCGGCGCCGAGATCGGCGGGGCCTTCGGCGGTGAGAAGGAGACCGGCGGTGGGCGCGAGAGCGGCTCCGACGCCTGGAAGGCCTACATGCGCCGCCAGACCAGCGCCATCAACTACAGCGGCCGCGTCGAGCTGGCCCAGGGGATCACGCTCGAGCTCTAGAAAAAACAACCCGATAACCAGGTTGATCTTTAATGCCCAACCGACTCACCCACCGCTGATCAGGTGGATGACCTGCACGATGGCGCTATCGGGGACGGTGGTGGTGCCGTAGTCAGGCTTGGCGATGAGCAGGCCGTTCACGTGGATGATCAGCATGGGGAAGCGGTAGTTCTTCGCCCGCAGGATGTCCCGCACGGTCATCCCCTCGTGCCAGCCCAGCGGTTCCTCGTTTACGACAATCACGCCCATGCCTCCAGCTCTTGCAATCTTTTCACCCAAGAAAATCGGCCGCTTTCGCGGCCGATTTTCTCAGATGAACTGCTTAACTACGGCAACCACTTCCGGGAATGCGTCGAGGCCCAGTTCCCTCAGGCGCTCCAGGGTCGGGACGCCGTCCAGGGTCCAGCCGCGGCGGGTGTAGACGCTGTCCATGAGCTGGGAGAAGCGGTCCGTGCGCCAGGTGCGGTGGAGGGCCATCTTTTCCTCGGTGCTCTTGCCAGCGGGGTCGATGCCCAGCTCATCCAACAGCTGCTTGTCGTAGCGCTCGGTGCGGGACTCGTACTCCTCGCGGGTGACAGGGCCCAGGGACCGGTAGGGCGCTGCGTCGTGGAGGCGCAGCCCCTTGCCCATGCGGATGTTGAACACCCGCTGGAAGTTGTAGACCCGGGCGGACTGCATGATCAGGTCTTCCTTGGTGATCTTGATGCCGGTGGTGGCCGTAAAGAGGTCCACGTAGTTCTGTACGTGCTCCGGCACCTTCTGGGGCTCGGGCTGGGAGCTGTTATCGGCCGGGACCACATCGTTCCAGGGCAGCTTGCAGAAGCCGTTCAGGCCGAACCAGGTGCGGAACAGGGGGAAGTAGTAGAGCGCTTCGGCCTTGGCCTCAAAGGTGGGCAGCTGCTTGTTCACCATGTCCATGAAGATCAGCCAGGCCTCGTCGTGCTGGGGCCCCTTGTTGGTGAGGGCGTAGCCGCCCTGCTGGGCCAGGGACTCCTTGGACATGTACTGGGAGTACTCGAGGCCCTTGTTCTCCATGCCGATGTCGTTGATGAGCTGGGGGTCGCCCCAGCCCTGAGCGATGAAGTGGGCCTTCATCTTCTTGACGCCCAGGCCGGCGACCTTGCCGAAGCCGGTGCCCCGGGCCATCTGGTGCATCATCTCCAGGTCCGCCTCGGCGTTGCCCCAGGTGAGCTCCAGGCCTCCGGTGCGCTCCTTGTTCAGGATGCCGCGCTGGTAGCACTCCATGATGAAGGCCGTGAGGGTGCCGTAGGTGATGGTGCAGATGCCGTAGGTGTCGCAGTAGAAGTTCAGCTCCAGCAGGTAGTCGGGATCGAAGACGCCGCAGTTGGAGCCCAGGCCCGCCGCATTCTCATACTCGGGGCCGTCCACCGTGACCATGTGGCCCTGGTAGGGGCCGGTCTTGAGGACCACGCCGTCGGCACCCTTGGCGCAGGCCATGGAGCAGCCGTACCAGCAGCCATCCACGGTGGTTTGGGTGCAGCGCTGCTGCCAGTAGCTGGAGTCGATCTTGTGGGTGTCGGGGTGGGAGCCGAACTGGAAGTTGTGGACCGGCAGCAGGTCGTAGGCGTTCATGATCTCGACGATGTGCGCCGTGCCGTTGCGCCGCATCATGCACTGGTGGGGATCCTGCTCCCGGATCTCCTTGTGGTACTTGATGCCGGTGCGGGCGATGGTCTCGGGGTCGGCGGGGTGGTTCAGGTCGCCGGCCACCTTGGGGCCGCGGCAGACGACGGCGCGGATGCGCTTGTCCCGGAACACCGTGCCGATGCCCCCCCGGCCGGCCTGCTTGAAGCGCACGCAGCCCCGGCGCCGGTCGTAGAAGGAGAAGTTGAGCATGCCGATGAGGCTGTGCTCTGCCGCAGCGCCTGTGCTCACTACGGAGACATTGGGGAGGTCGGCATCGTTCTCAGCGTAGAGGTGGGTGAGCAGCTCGCCCAGCACATGGCTGTCCACGGGGCCCTCGGGGGCCTCGTCGATGCGGATCAGACCCTTCACGCCATCGATGAACAGGATCACGTCCTTGGTGGACTTGCCCTGCAGCTCCAGCGCATCAAAGCCCGAGAACTTGAGCAGGGGGCCGAAGAACCCGCCCACGTTGGAGTCGATGGGAATCTCGGTCTGGGGCGAGAGGGTGACCACCAGGGACTTGCCGGTGCCGGCGTACTGGGTGATGCCGCACACGGGGCCGGGGCTGATGATGATCTCGTTCTCCGGGTCGTTCCACTTGGTGGTGGGCTGCACCGCATTCCAGAGGTGGTAGAGGCCGAAGCCGCGACCGCCGATGAAGACGTCCTTCATCTGCTGGGTGACGGGCTTCTCCGTGACCTCGAGGGTGTCCACGTTCACGTAGAGGGAGCGGTTGTTGTAGCCCCGGTCGGGCAGGGAGGGGGTGTAGGCCACTTCCTTGAGGGTGCGCAGGCCGGTCCGGTAGGCCAGCAGGGCCCCGAGGTACTCCGTCCGGCGGGTGTGGTCGATGGCCATCACCTTGCTGGGATCAAACACGAGCTGGTCCATGGGGACTCCTGGGGTCGGACGAGGTCAGATGATCCGGACGGCCGGTTCGGGGACTTCCACGATCTGCAGGGCGCCGTGGGGGCAGACCTTCACGCAGACGCCGCAGGAGGTGCACTTGTAGGGCGTGATCCAGTCGGGGTCGTACTCGAAGGCCCCCTTCTCGCAGAACCCGATGCACATGTAGCAGCCCACGCAGACCTTCTTGTCGAGCATCACGACGCCCAGCTTGTTGCGCCGGAGGGCCTCGGAGGGGCAGACCACGATGCAGTCGCCGCACTGGTCGCAGATGACCGCATGGCCACCACCGTCCTCATGGGCCTTGATATGGAGCGCTGCCAGGGTCGGGTCATCCTTCTTGAAGACCTTGATGGCACACTCCAGCTCGCACTCGTGGGCGCAGTCGCGCCCGGCATTGCACTTCTGGAAATCGATCACGAGCTGTTTCATGGCGCGGTGGCCTCCGGGCGGACTCAGGAAAAAAGCTGCAGGGCGTGGCCCGCCACTCCCTCGTAGAGGCTAGTCTCCAGGGTCTTCTGTCGCAACGGTTCTGGCGTCAGGCCAGGGGCTCCGGACCCCCCTGGGAGCCGGTCCGGATCACGTGCACGGCGGTCGCCTTGAAGGCCGCCACCACCGGTCGGCCCGGGGCCAGAGCCAGCTCAGCCAAGGATTGGGGCGTGACCCAGGTGCAGAGGTCGAAACCGCAGCTCAGCTCCACCCGGTGAAAGGGGCCCCATGGGATGACCTTGGTCACAGTTCCAGGCACCTGGTTGCGGGCGCTGCTGGTCTTGTCGGTTTGTAAAGACAGGGTGACGTGCTCGGGACGGATGCCCACCAGCACGCCCTGGCCCGGCTCGGCCTCCCCCACGGCGATGATCTCCTGGCCACCCACGGCCAGGGTGAGCAGGCCCTCGGCTGCCGAAACCACCCGACAGGGCAGCAGGGACTCCATGCCCACGAAGGCCGCCACGAAGGGATCGCCCGGGTGGTTCATGACCTGCCGCAGCCCCCCTTCCTGGCGGATCCGGCCGTCCTTCATGACCGCCAGGCGGGTGGCGAGGCGGGCCGCCTCGGCCTGGTCGTGGGTGGCCAGGACGGCGGTGGTGCCGGTGTCGGCCAGGATGCGCCCCAGGTCGTCCATGAGGCCGCTGCGGGTGGGGGGATCCAGGGCGGAGAAGGGCTCGTCCAGCAGGAGCAGCTCCGGGCGGAGGGCCAGGGCCCGGGCCAGGGCCGCGCGCTGGCCCTCGCCGCCGGACAGGCGCCTGGCGGAGCGGTCCAGGAGGTGGGCGATGCCGAACTGGTCAGCGGCCTCCCGCACCCGGTGGGTGAGTTCAGCGCCGCTCACGCCGTGGAGGCGCAGGCCGGTGGCGATGTTACCGCCCACGGTGTTGTCGAAGAGAAGCGGCTCCTGGAAGACCATGGTGACCCGGCGGCGGAAGGCTTGACGGCGGCGCTCCGAGTCGAGGGCCTCGCCCTGGAACCGCACCGTCCCCGCCGCCGGGGGCAGCAGGGCCGCCAGGGTTAGGAGCAGCGTGGACTTCCCGGCACCGTTGGGACCGATGAGGGCCAGCACATCGCCAGGGGCCAGGGCCAGGGCGGAGACCTCCAGCACCGTGGCGCCGCCCCGGCGGACCAGAAGGTCCTGGACCTCCAGCAGGGGGGCGCTCATCGGGGCCGCCCGCGCTGCTGCAGGTGCGTGAGCAGGGCGTTCACCGAGAAGGCCAACACCAGGAGGATGAAGCTGAGGGCAAAGGCCACCTCGAAGTTGCCTCGGCTGGACTCCATGACGGTGGCGGTGGTGAGCACCCGGGTGCTGCCCTTGAGGTTGCCGCCCACCATGATGGAGGCGCCCACCTCTGAGATCACGCCACCAAAGCCCGCCATAACGGCGGCGAGCAGGGGCAGGCGGGCCTCCTTCAGCAGCAGCCAGATCATCTGCGAGCGGGTGGCGCCCAGGGACAGGATCTGGAGGCGCAGGGCCGGGGGCAGGTGCTGGAGGGCGGCGAGGCCGAGGCCCGCAATGATGGGCGTGGCGATGACCGCCTGGGCCAGGATGATGGCCGCAGGGGTGTAGAGGATGCCGAGAAAGCCGAAGGGCCCATTGCGCCACAGCAGCACCGTGACGAAGAGGCCCACCACCACGGGGGGGAGGCCCATGCCGGTGTTCATCAAGGCGATGACCACCCGTTTGCCCGGGAACTCGTTGAGGGCCACGGCCACCGCCGCACCCAGCCCCAGCACCACGCTGATGAGGGTGGCGATGCCCGACACCTTGAGGGACAGCAGGGTGATGCCCAGGACCTCAGGGTCCAGTGCCAGCAGCAGCGCCAGCGCCTGGCGCAGGCCCTCCCAGATCAGGTCCATGCCGAACCTGCGGGGGAGGGCGGGGCCATGGCTAGGCCTCCTCGAGGAAGGGGAAGTCGATGCCGGTGGGGGGCGTGAAGCCCTCCTTGATGGTGCGGGGCGAGGTCCAGCGGATCAGGTTGAGGAAGCTGCCGGCCTTGTCGTTGGTGCCGGAGGCGCGGCCCCCGCCGAAGGGCTGGTGGCCCACCACGGCACCTGTGGGCTTGTCGTTGATGTAGAAGTTGCCAGCGCTGTTGGCCAGGGCTGCGGTGAGGTGGTTGATGACGTAGCGGTCCCGGGCGAAGATGGCGCCGGTGAGGGCATAGGGCGAGGTCCCATCGAGGATCTTCAGCGTCTCTTCCAGCTGGTCGTCCTCGTACACGTAGAGCGTGACCACCGGGGCGAAGATCTCCTCCTCCATGGTCACGAACTTGGGGTTGGTGGTGCGGACCAGGGTGGGCTCGATGAAGTAGCCCTTCTCCTTGTTACCGTTACCGCCCCAGAGGAGCTCGGCCTTGGGGGAACCCTTGATCAGGTCGAGGTAGTGCATGGTGTTGTCGAAGGCTTTCCCATCGATGACCGCGGTGCAGAAGTTGCGGAAGTCCCGGGGGTCACCCATGCGGATCTGCCCCATGAGGACCTTGAGGCGGGCCTCCAGCTCGGGCCACCGGGAGGCGGGAGCGTAGACCCGGGAGCAGGCGGAGCACTTCTGCCCCTGGTACTCGAAGCCTGCCCGCACGATGGCGGCGGCGGTCTCGTCCACATCCCCCGAGGCGTGCATGAACACGAAGTCCTTGCCGCCGGTCTCGCCCACGATGCGGGGGTAGCTGCGGTAGCGCTCCAGGTTGGCGCTGATGGTCTTCCACATGCCATTGAAAACGCCCGTGGAGCCCGTGAAGTGCAGGCCGGCGAAGTTGCGATCCTCCAGGGCGATGCGGCCGATGAGCGGACCGGGACCGGGGATGAAGTTGATGACGCCGTCCGGCAGACCGGCCTCCCGGAAGAGCTGCATGAGGTAGTAGTTGGACAGCACCGAGGTGGAGGCCGGCTTCCACACCACGGTGTTGCCCATGATGGCCGGGGCTGTGGCGAGGTTGGCGCCGATGGCGGTGAAGTTGAAGGGCGTCACGGCGAAGACAAAGCCTTCCAGGGCCCGGTAGTGCACCCGGTTCCACACGTGGGGATCCGAGATGGGCTGGTGGCGGTAGATGTCTTCCATGAACTTGGCGTTGTAGCGGAAGAAGTCCGCCGTCTCGCAGGTGGCGTCGATCTCCGCCTGGTAGGCCGTCTTGGACTGGCCCAGCATGGTGGCGGCGTTCAGGATGTAGCGGTACTTGGTGGAGATGAGGCTGGCCATCTTGTGGAAGATGGCGGCGCGGTCCTCCCAGGGGGTGGCCTCCCAGTCCTGCTTGGCGGCCATGGCCGCATTGATGGCGAGGCGAACCTCGGCCTCCCCGGCCTCGTGGAAGGTGGCCAGCACATGCCCATGGTCGTGGGGACAGACCACCCGATCCAGCCGGCCTGTGCGCACTTCCTGGCCGCCGATGATGAGCGGGATCTCCACCTCAAGGCTGTACTGGCGCTCCAGTTCCGCCTTCAGGAGGGCGCGCTCCGGGGAGCCTGGCGCATAGGTCAGGATGGGCTCGTTGTGGGAGTCGGGCAGGCTGAAGATCGCGTTGGACATGGATGCCACCTCGGACGCTGGACCCTCTACCGGGCCTCGGCATCAGGGAAGAATAGCGGCGACCCATAGGTTGCGATTCCGAATTCTTTGATCCTGGTCTGTACTGCTTTCGACACCATGAAATCCGCAAAGGCCCGGCCTCCGGCGGTGTTCGCCTTGGGGAAGCGGCTGCTGTTCACTTCGATGACATGGTAGACGTTCCGCAGGGCGGGATCCCCCTCGTGGAGGATGGCCAGGCCCAGCTTCTTGCGCAGGGCCAGGTAGGTGCCCCGGTCGGCCAGCACATGGCCCTTCTTCTCGGCGGCCACGGCGAGGGTCTGGCCCATGCCCTGGCCGGTCTGCTGGTACCAGGCCTTGCCCTCGGGGGCGATGGCGGCGGCCTTCCAGAGCTTCAGCTCCTGGGCGTGGGTGCCCGAGTTGTCGCCCCGGGACACGAACAGCGAACCGGTGCCAGCAAGGCGCTGGAAGCAGGCCACGGCGCTCAGCTTGGCCAGGCCCGCAGGGTCGGCAGGGGGCCCCAGCAGGATGTAGTCGTTGTGCATCACAATCCGCCGATTGACCCCGGCGCCATCAGCCACCAGCGCAGCCTCGGCCTCGGGGGAGTGCACCAGCAGCACATCGGCCTCGCCCCGCTTGCCCATGGCGATGGCCTGGCCCGAGCCCACAGCGATGGTCTTCACCACATAGCCCGTCTGCTTCTGGAAGACCGGGATCAGCTCATCCAGCAGGCCCGAGTCCTGGGTGCTGGTGGTGGTGGCGAGGATGACGGTCTTCTCCACCGGCGGGGCGGCCTGGGCCAGGACCGTGGCCAAGGCCAGGCTAAGTCCCTGGACCCAGGAGATGAGCTTGCGGTGCGGCATGGGGGGCCTCCAGTCGGTAGTTTCGCAGGAATACATCGATTGGGACAGGTGCAGGTGGCACCTGCGAGCAGGAATCCTCAGCGCGAGAGCAGGCGCTGATAGTCCCGGATGTCCTGGTCGATGGCCTCGAAGGCCTTGGCCTGAATGCGGCGGAAGTCCGCCAGGGCTTCCTCGCCCAGGGCTGTGAGCTGGGCCCCGCCGCCCTGACGGCCGCCCTTGGCTGCCACCACCACCGGGGTGCGGAAGCAGGTGTTCATCTCGTCCACCATCAGCCAGGCCTTGCGGTAGCTGAGGCCCAGCTCCCGGGCCGCCGCCGAGATGGAGCCGCTCCGCCCGATGGCCTCCAGCAGGTCCGCCTTGCCCTGGCCGATGGCGATGTCTTCGCCGACGGCGATGCGGATGCGGATGGTGGCAGAGGACTGGGGCATGGGGGGACCTCAGGGGCGCTCCCATTTCAGCACGGGGAGGGGCGGGTCTGTTAAAAAGGGGACATGGATCCCTCGAACACGGACCGCCCAGCGCGCACGGGTCTTGCGGCGCTCCTCTGCCCCGAGTCGCCCCGGCACTTCCCCTGGGCCCGCCGGGTGCAGCTGCTGCTGCGCAGCCTCCACATCACCGCCATGGCCCTGGTGGTGGGCGCCATTCCCTTCGGTGCGGAGTACCGGACCCTGCGGGCGGCGATCCTGGCCACGGTGCTCAGTGGCGTGCTGCTCTTCGCCATCGACCTGGCCCGGGACGCCGGCATCCTGGTGCAGGGCAGTGGCGTGGCCGTGCTCCTCAAGCTGGGTCTGCTGGGCCTGGGCGTGCTCCAACCCGACCACCGCCTGCCCTGGTACCTGGCCGCCACCTTCGTGGCCTCCATTGGCGCGCACATGACCGGGTCCTGGCGCCACTTCTCCTTCCTCACCTGGAAGGTCGTAAAGGTCCCTGACTGATGCCGACCCCCGAGCAGGCCCTGGGCCTCATCCTTCAGCACGCAGCTCCCCTGCCACCCAGGGTCACAGCCCTGCAGGACAGCCTGGGGCTGGCGGTGGCTGAGGACCTCTGCTCCCGGGCCCAGGTGCCGCCCTTCACCAACTCCGCCATGGACGGCTATGCCGTGCGGGCTGCCGACTTGGCCACCGCCTCGCCCGAGGCGCCGGTGCGCCTGCGGGTGCTGGGTGACCTGGCCGCAGGCGGGATGCCCACCTGCCCTGTGGGACCCGGCGAGGCCCTGCGCATCATGACCGGAGCACCCCTGCCAGAGGGTGCGGACAGCGTGGTGCCCGTGGAGGACACCACCCGCGGCGAGGGCTGGGTGGAGGCGCTGCGGCCCCTCCGGCGCGGCATCCACATCCGCCATGCGGGGGAGGACCTGCAGCTGGGCCAGCGCCTGGTGGCGGCGGGGCGCGGCCTGCGGCCGGGCGACATCGGTGCTCTGGCAGCGGCGGGCCTGGCCACCTTCCCCTGCCACCCCCGGGTGCGGGTGGCAGTGCTCACCACGGGCGATGAGCTGGTGGATGTCTCAGCGGTGCCCGGCCCCGGGCGCATCCGGGATGCCAACATCCATGCCCTGTGCGCCCAGGTCGCCGCCTGTGGGGGCCTCCCCGTGCCCTTCGCCCGCATTCCCGATGACCGGCCCACCCTGGAGGCGGTGCTGGCCCAGGCGCTGGAGGCAGACGTGGTGCTCACCACCGGTGGCATCTCCGTGGGCGACTACGACCACATGAAGGGCACCCTCGAGGCCCTGGGGGGCCGGCGGATTTTCTGGAAGGTGGCCCAGAAACCCGGCGGCCCGCTGGGCTTCTGGCTGCTGGGGAACCGCCCCGCCTTCGGCATCCCCGGCAACCCCGTCGCCGCCATGTTGATGTTCGAGGAGTACGTGCGGCCCGCCCTGCGGCAGATGATGGGCTTCGCCCGCCTGCACCGACCGGTGGCCCAGGCCGCCCTGGTGGACGGCTGGACGGGTCGGGCCGGGGACGGCCGCACCACCTTCCTGCGAGTGATCGCCCAGCGGGAAGGGGACCGCCTCACCGCCCGCCTCACCGGCCCCCAGGGCTCCGCCATCCTGTCGTCCATGCTCGTCGCCAACGCCCTGGCCGTGATCCCCGCCGGCATCGACCGCATCGCACCCGGTGGCCCCGTCACCCTGCACCTCACCGAAGAGGCCGAGGACCACTGAGGGCTAGAGATTTTAACCACGAAGACCACGAAGAAAAACAAGAGGAACTCGTCTTCCACTTGGTGGCCTTCAATTCCCCTCTGAAGACACGTCCCTCCAGAGCAGAACTGATCACCGCCAAGGCGCCAAGAACGCCAAGAAACGCATGGCCCCTTGGGTTGGGCCACCATGCCGCACCTCCGGGGGTCATGCACCTGCACAGCACGGGTTGTATCCCGGGGGCGTCGGGGTCGCGTCCCAAGAAGCGCAGACCCGACGCCCCCGGGATCACTTCCGGCTGTGCCGGAAGCCGCCTCCGGCGGACCCGTGCGGGGTGGGCCGGTATCCCTTGGCGCCCTTGGCGCCTTGGCGGTGGGCTTTCCCTTCCAACCCATGCGCCGGCGCCCAGGATGGGCACATCGTGGTTAATGCCGATTTAAGTCGCGATTCACGGCGCACCATCGAGCTCGGCGAGCAACTGGGTCGCGGCTTGCTGGAGGGGCTCGATCTCGTGCTGGACCATGTCCCACACGATGGTGTCGTCCAGGGTGAAGTAGGCGTGGGCCAGCACGTCCCGGAAGCCCACCAGGCGCGGCCAGGGGATCTGCGGCTGCCGGGCCTTGAAGGACTGGGGCAGGCGGCGCACGGCATCGCCGATGACCTTCAGGTTGTGCAGGACCGCATCCCGGACCCGCCACTCCTCGGTGAAGGTCTCCAGGTCCAGGTCTGCCACCAGCACGCGGATCTTGCCGCTGGATTCGGCGATGTCCTGGAGGTAGAGGCCGGGGTCACGGGACATGGATCAGCTCGGCCAGGACCCGTTCCCGGATGCGGGGCTTGAGGCCCGTGGTGGTCACCAGGTCCACGCGCCGGACCAGCAGGGCTTCCAGGTCTTCCTTGAGGCCCATGTAGCGGGCAAAGGTGGGTTCCCCGGTGAACTCCACGAGGATGTCCACGTCGCTGTCGGGGCCTTCGGTGTCCTTGGCCACGGAGCCGAAGAGGCCCAGGGAGGCCACGCCGTAGCGCGCCTGCAACTCCGGCAGCCGCTGCTCCAGCTTGTCCAGTACCACCGCTCGGATCACCCCGACCTCCAGGGGCAGTATAACGGCTCCCCCCGGTGAGCCCGGCGGGCGGCTGGGCCGGGCCGCCAGAATCCGCGCTGCGGCCCATCCGGGCCATGCAAGACTATGGCGACCCCGAGGTGACCATGAGTGCCGAGCCGAGTTTCAGAGAGAAATACGCCTTCCCCGCCAGCTACTGGAACGCCAACCTGACGGAGCTGTTCGAGCGGGCGGCCTACTACTCCATGGCCAGCTTCATCGTCATCTACCTGGCCCGCCTGGGCCTGGGTGACTACTGGCCCAGCACCCTGAACGGCGTGCTCTGGTTCCTGGTCTACTTCCTGCCCATCCTCAGCGGCACCATCGCCGACCAGATCGGCTTCCGCCGCAGCCTGCTCATCGCCTGCGTACTGCTGGTGTGCGGCTACTTCCTCATGGGCTACCCCGTGTGGTTCGGTGGCCAGACCCTGGCCCTGCAGGCCGGCAAGGAGGTCACCGCCGGGGCGGGGGTGATGGTGCCCGTGGCCGCGGCCATCGTGCTCATTGGCATCGGCGGCTCCTTCGTGAAGCCCTGCATCGCCGGCACCGTCCAGCGCACCCACCTGGGCAAAGCCACCCTGGCCTTTGCCATCTTCTACATGGTGATCAACGTCGGCAGCGTGTTCGGCCGCCTCTCCGCCTTCTTTGTCCGGACGAAGCTGGGCAAGCTCGACACCATCTTCGCCGTGTCCATGGTGGCGGCGGTGCTGGCCCTGCTGGTGGTGCTGCTGCGCTACCGGGACCCCGACGCCACCGGGGAGCCCGCCAAGCCCAAGCGCACCATCCCCGAGGTGCTGCTGGGCATGGTGAAGGTGCTGGCCAGCGGCCGCTTCGTCATGTTCCTGGTGGTGAGCAGCGGCTTCTACTTCATCTACAACCAGGTCTACAACGTGCTGCCGCTCTACGTGAAGAAGACCGTGGAGCTGAGCCCGGCCATGGACCTCTACACCATGGCCAACCCCATCACCATCGTGCTGTTTCAGCTCTTGATCACCAAGGCCTTCGGCAAGCTGCCGCCCATCAAGTCCATCATCGTGGGCACCGTGATCATCGGCCTGTCCATGCTGATCAACGTGGCGCCACTGTTCATGGCGGGGGGTGTGACGGCCAAGGCCCTGCTCCCCATGGGCAGCCTCTTCATCGTCCTGACCGTGGCCCTCATCGCCTTCGGCGAGCTATTCGCCTCCAGCCGCCTCTACGAGTACATCGGGTCCCTGGCGCCCAAGGGTCAGGAGGGTCTCTTCCTGGGCTACGCCAACCTGCCCATGGCCATTGGCAGCCTCATCGGCGGCCCCGCTGGGGCTTGGCTGTTCAACGACGTCATGTGCAAGGGCGCTGTGAAGCAGGCGGACGGCCTGCTGAAGCTGGATCCCAGGGCCGCCGCCACCGGCTGGGTCATCCTCACCTGCTTCGGCCTGGGCAGCGCCCTCAGCCTGTGGATCTACAACCGGTGGCTGCAGAAGCAGGTCTAGCCACGCTCTCAACGCACGAAGGCCACGACAGGAGGTCGTGGCCTTCGTGCGTGGGTTGCGGTTCGGTGTTCAGCCCCAGCCCAGGTAGCGGCGGAGGAAGGTCCGGAGATCCATGTAGAGGAAGCGGAAGGGGCCCCGGTGCTTGCGGCGGTCGAGGGCATTGGGAACAGGGCTGGCCATGAAGTGTCCGTAGAAGGATTTGGTTTGGGTCATCATGGCGCTTCTCGTTTTGAATTCAAGGGTAATAGTGGTAAAAAGCGGCAAAAAAACAACACTGTAGCGATCCTTGCTGACCCAGCTGAGTGCCCCTAGTAGGTGGCCCAGATGGGGTCGGGGGCCGGCAGGGTGTGCTCGCTGCGGGCCTGGGCCAGGGTCTGGACGGCGGGGGCGGCGGGGGTGAGGGTGGGGGTCAGCCAGAGGTCCATGCCGCTGCTGAGGGGGCTGAGCTCCTGAGTGGTGGCGGCCTGGAAGGGGCTGGGCGCCGCTGGGGGCAGGGCTGCGTAGGTGAGGGCGAACCAGACGTCGGCGCCGTTGCTCTGGAGGTCCAGGCTCTCCTGGCCCAGCTGGGCGATCAGCTTGCGCTCGCTGCTGGCCTGGGGGATGTCGGCGGCGGTGAACCAGACATCCATGCCGCTGGTGGCGGTCTCCAGGGCGGCGCTCTGGGTAGCGGGGGCAGCAGACTGGGCTTCGACGGTGTCGGAGGGGGAGAAGCTGAGGTCCATGCCGCTGGTCCGGGCTTCCAGGGAGGCGGGGGTGCTGCCGGGGTTGGAGGCGCTGCTGCCGGCGGGGCTGAAGCTGATGTCCATGCCGGTGGAGCGGGTGTCCAGGGTGGGGGTGGCCTGGGTCTCGGCACCCATGGCCAGCATGAGGGCCAGGACGGGGACAGCGAAGAAGGCGGAGGCGCCGAAGGAGGCGCGGGTGGCGGGGGAGGCGGCGGTGCGGGTCATGGGAGCTCCTTGGGGTGAGAGGGTTGGGTGGTTCGTCGATACCCAACCTTCGGCCCCAGGGGGGTGACTGCACAGGTGCGCTTTCAAAATACCGGCTAGGCCACCTCGGACCCTCGGGTTCAGCCTGGCCCCAGTTCCTGCATGGCCCGGCGGTATTCCGGGCCACCGGCCACCAGGGCATTGAGGCGACGAGCTGCCTCCAGGCTCTGCAATCCAGAGGCCTTATCCCCGCCCAGGGCATGGAGGCGGGCCTGCACCACCCGCAGGCCGGGATCCCCCGGGTCTTGCTGGATGGCCTGGGTGATGGCCGCGTGGCCCGCACGCACTTTTTCCTGGAAGGGGCGCTGGTTCCGCTGCGCCCACTGGCCGCGCACCAGGGCCGCCAGAGCCAGGTTCTGGTGCACGCCCGGCTGAGCAGCCGTGTTCTTTAGCAGGGGCTGCAGGCGACGCTCCACATCACCCAGCGCAGCTTCAGGTGAGCGGCCCTGCTGCAGGGACCACCGGGCCTCCACCAGAGACAAGACGGCCAAGACCTCGTTGAAGACCACCATGCCCTTGCCCTGGCCAGCGGCGGCGGTGAGCACGCGGCGGGCCTCAGCCAGCGGCCGGCCGGGCTCCCGGTCCTGTAGGCAGGCCCAGTAGGCCTGCACCATGAGGATCTGCCCCTTGAGGCGGAGGAGGGCCTCGTGGCCCGGGGCCTTGACCAGGCCTTGCTCCGCCAGCTCCAGGGCCCGAGCGGTCAAGCGATCGACCTCGCCGTCCAGGTCCGTGAGCTGGTCCGCAGCCATGTAGAGCGCATTGGCGGCGTTCTGCAGGATGGGGAGGGAGTCCGGAGCCTGCTTCAGCAGGGTCTCCACATCGGCCGCCGCCCCCATCAGCTCCGGGCGGGGATCCTTGCTGTGGCGCCAGGCCTCGCGGCCCAGTTCCATCTGCAGCGTGACCCGCCAGGTCTGGACGGAGGCGGGATTCACGGCGTTCAGCTGCAGGGCCCGGGCCGCCGACGCCAAGCCGGCGCGGAGGGCGGGCTCCGGGTCTTTGCCCTCTGCCCGCAGGACCTGGTACTCCCGGGTGCGCATGAACAGGTCCAGGCGGGGTACGCCGGGATCTTCTGGGGTCAGGGCCTCGGCCTCGCGAATCCGCGCCAGGCCTCGGTCCACGGCGGTGCGGGCCGGCTGGCCCTGGTTGATCTGCACCAGGGCCAGAGAGCCCCACATCTCCGTCAGGTAGGTGAGGAACGAAGGGGTCCCCGGCCGCAGGGCAGCGGCCTGATCCAGGAGCTGGATGGCCTGCTCGCAGAGCCTGCCCCGGACGGG
>CAIMFT010000123.1 GCA_903840385.1 uncultured Holophagaceae bacterium | reverse complement strand
CTCCATCCTGTTCATGCTCGCCGGCGACGGCCCCGGCAGCTTCCAGATCGACGACGTGTACTGGACCGTGGACTGATTCTTCGTGAAACAAACCACAGAGAACACCGGCTCACACCGATAAAAATCGGAACTTCCGGGATTTCAGGGAAAGAAATCAAACCGCAGAGAACACAGAGAACGCAGAGGAAAACAGGCAAGGTGTGGCTGAAAGAAAAGGAAGGAACGCGGAGGAAAACCGAGGAGCTGAGAAGAGCGGAGAACGGCCTGAGTGCTTGGGTCGGAAAAGCTTCTTAGCCGGGGATGGACGGGGAGTGCGGGGTTAGGGCACAGCTCCAGCATGGGCTCCAGTCTGGGGCGCCGCTGCCGCGCCTCTTGGGGGGCGCGGCCGTGGCACCCCAGGCTGACTTCCGGCACCGCCGGAAGCCGCCTTCGGCGGGCTCATGCGGGGGATGGGTCGGCGCCCATCTGCGTCATCTGCGTCATCTGCGGTTCCGCTTCTGCTCTTGAATGGCTGGGGCTGAACCTAGCCGATAATCAGGAAAATCTGATCAAAAGCCACCGCAAAAATTAACCACAAAGGACACAAAGGGCACAAAGGGGAACTGCTTTGTCATCCCCGTTCATCCCTCTTATCCCCGTCAAAAAGAAAAGCAGGGCTTTTGCCCTTTTTGTGCCCTTTGTGTTCTTTGTGGTTAAAGCGATTTTGTTTTCATCTGTGGTTCGTCGTCTTGCCCTACCGGAATTTGAGGCCGGTCTGCGCCAGGGCGTAGGCGAAAGTCGCCAGGGCGGCGGCATTGAAGTCCATGTCGTCGCGGCTCACTTTGTCGAAGGTGTCGGCGTGGGTGTGGTGGATGTCGAAGTAGTGGGTGGCGGCGTGGTGCATGCCGATTCCAGGTACGCCCTCAGCCACGATGGGGCTCACATCCGCCCCAGACCCCCCCAGCTTGAACTCCGCCCCAAAGGCCGCCATGGCTGTTTCCATGCTTTTCAGAGCGGCCAAAGCGTCAGCTTTGGCCTGAGCCGACGCCTTCGGCAGATCCAAACTGAACGTCTTCACCCGCTCGCTGCCGCTGTCCGACTCCATGGCCACCACGATGTCCTTCAGCTCGGCCCGGTGGGCATCCCGGTAGCCCAGGCCGCCCCGGAGGCCGTTCTCCTCGTTGGTCCACAGCACCACGCGGATGGTGCGCTTGGGCTTCAGGCCCAGGCTCTGGATGAGGCGGGCGGCTTCCATGGAGAAGACCACGCCCGCGCCGTCATCCTGGGCGCCCTGGCCCACATCCCAGCTGTCCAGGTGGCCGCTGAGGATGATGACTTCTTCAGGCTTCTCGGTCCCTCGGATCTCACCCACCACGTTGGCGGAGGGGGCATCTGGCAGGGTCTGGGCGCCCATCTGCAGGCGCAGGCGGATGCGCTCGCCCCGGTCCTGCATGCGGTGCAGCTGGCTGGCGGCCTCGATGGTGACGGCGGCGGTGGGGATCTTGGGATAGGCCGGGTCGTAGTCCATGACGCCGGTGTGGGGGGTGTCCAGGCTCACGGGGCCCACAGAGCGCACCAGGGAGGCCACGGCGCCAAACTTGGCGGCGCGGGCGGCCCCGGCGTGGCGGTAGGCGACCGTATGCCCATAGCCCTTGAAGGGCACGTCGTAGAGGACGATCTTGCCCTTCACCGCCGGGCCCAGCTTTTCCAGCTCATCGAAGGAGCCCACCACCACCACGTCCGCAGTGACCCCTTCCTTGGGGGTCCCGATGCTGCCGCCCAGGCCCAGGATGTTCAGGGGCCGGCGGGCCGGCTCCAGCAGCTCGGCGGACTCCTGGCCCCGCACCCAGTGGGGGACCATGACCGGCTCGGCGTGGACATTCACCAGGCCGGCGGCCTTCATGCGGGACTGGGCCCAGGCGATGGCCTGATCCAGCTGGGGCGAGCCCGAGAGGCGGTGGCCGATGCGGTCGCAGAGCCAGGCCAGGTCCTCGTAGGCCCCGTGGGTGCGCGAGGCGTCCGCCCGCAGGCGCTCCGAGGCGGCGCGCAGGGCGTCGGGCGAAGACTGGGCGCTTAGACAGACGGCCGTCAGACAGGTGAGGAGGAGGCGGGCAGGGAGCATCCACTGATCCTACAGGGGGCCTCCCCAGCCGTCACCGGAAACCCCTGCTCATCCCCATCCCTCCCTGTTTTTCTGCTGTTTCTGTTATTTCCCTTATCTGTGTTTCTCGGTGGCCATGGCCTCGATCTGGTCCTTCACGGCCTTCATGAGGGCGTTGGGGATGGGCACGCTGAGGTTGTACTGTTCGATGCGCCAGCGCCCACCCTGGCTGGAGAGCACGCCGGAGCCCCGGGAGGGACCCAGGTTCGGGGTGGCCAGGTCCTCATCGAACCAGGCGGTGCGACCGTCCTGGGAGATGCTCACGGACCGCCGGGTGGCCTTGAAGCTCCAGGCCTTCCCGCGCTGGAAGATGGGGTGGGCCCAGGCCTGGAAGGCGGGCTTGGGCCAGCGCTCCGTGGCATCCGTACCCAGGAAGACTGCGCCCTCCGCCAGGTGCGCAAAGTAGCGGACCTCATCCGCCTGGGCCGCCGCGAGGTGCCAGTCCTCCAGCACCGCACCCACGGCCTTCTCCGCAGGACTCTGGGCCGCGAGGGTCAGGGTGGCGCAGAGAAGCAGGGCAGGGCGCATGGGGCCTCCAGTGGGACAAGGAAAGAATGACCACAGAGGACGCAGAGGAAAACAGGCAAGGGGAGGCTGAAAAGAAAGGAAGGAACGCGGAGGAAAACCGAGGAGCCGAGGAGAGCGGAGACCGGCCTGAGTGCTTGGGTCGGAAGAGCTTCTTAGCCGGGGATGGACGGGGAGGAGCGG
>CAIMFT010000122.1 GCA_903840385.1 uncultured Holophagaceae bacterium | reverse complement strand
GCGCTCCTCGGGCACGAAGCACATGCCCAGGGTCCGTCGGCGGGCCGGGTTGAGGTGGCCCACATCCTGGCCACAGACCCGCACCGCATGGTGGTCGCGCACCGCCTCTTCGCCGGAGATGGCCCGCAGCAGCTCCTGCTGGCCATTGCCCGACACCCCGGCGATGCCCACGATCTCGCCGCTGCGCACTTGCAGACAGATGTTGTGCAGCTGGGTGCCAAAGGGATCGTCCGTGGGGTGGTCCAGGCTGATGAGCTCCAGGCGCAGCTCCCCTTCCGCCCCAGGCTCGCCGTGGCTGCAGGCCGGGAGGTCCTCCCCGATCATCATGCGGGCCATGGTCTTGGGGGTCTCCTGGGACGGAATGCAGGTCCCGGTGACCCGGCCACCCCGCAGCACCGTCGCCCGGTGGCAGAGCTCCTGGATCTCGTCGAGCTTGTGGCTGATGTAGAGGATGCTCACCCCCTCGGAGGCCAGCTTGCGCAGGGTCTCAAAGAGCTTGCGCACCGCCTGGGGCGTGAGCACCGAGGTGGGCTCGTCCAGGATGAGCAGGCGAGGGTTCTGGAGCAGGCAGCGGATGATCTCCACCCGCTGGCGCTCACCCACGGAGAGGGCGTGGACCAGGCGACGGGGGTCCACGGGCAGGCCGTAGCGCTCCGAGACCTCCTCGATGCGCTTGGCCAGGGCCGGCAGGTCGAACTCACCCGGCAGCGCCAGGGCCACGTTCTGCACCACCGTCAGGGTCTCGAACAGGGAGAAGTGCTGGAACACCATCCCGATGCCCAGGGCCCGGGCCTGGGCGGGGTTGGGCACGGTGACCGCCTGACCCTCCCAGAGAATCTCCCCCGCATCCGGGCGGATGACCCCATAGATCACCTTCATGAGGGTGGACTTCCCCGCACCGTTCTCGCCGAGCACTGCATGGATCTCCCCGGGCATCACCGTGAGATCGATGCCATCGTTGGCCACCACCGAGGGGTAGACCTTGCGGATCCCCTTGATGGCGAGCCTGGGCGTTTCGGGGGTCTGGTTGGGCATCGGCTCTTCCCGGCGGTTCATCTGGGGGTCGCCCCCAAGGGGTGCATGCGGGTCCCGGTGTGCCCGGGAATCCCTCTGGTTCCATCTTTGCGGAACTGGTGAAGAATTTCGTGCAGAATGGGATGAAGTGTAAATTTTTTATATAAGTAAGTCAAAATTTTTCACTGGCATGGCGCCGGCCTCCCCCTGTCCATAGACTTCGTTTTTACACAATTGGCTGACGAGGGATCGGATGCCCTTCACTCGCCCCGCCCTGCCCCGCCCGAACTCTCGTTGGCGGCCCCGGATGCCTTCCGCTAAAATCGCCCGTTTGCCCACAGGATTCCCCATGCCCACGCCCAGCCAGGAGCACCCATGAGCCTCCCGACGGATCCCCGCACCTTCATGGCCCGGGCCATCGAGCTGTCCCGCCTCCACATGGAGGCCGGCGAGGGTGGCCCCTTCGGCGCCGTGGTGGTGAAGGACGGCCTCATCGTCGGCGAGGGGTGGAACCGGGTCACCTCCACCTGCGACCCCACCGCCCACGCCGAGGTCACGGCCATCCGCCAGGCCTGCGCGAGCCTCGGCACCTTCTCCCTCCAGGGCTGCGAGATCTACACCAGCTGCGAGCCCTGCCCCATGTGCCTCTCAGCCATCTACTGGGCCCGCCTGGGCCGGATCTGGTATGCCAACGACCAGGCCGACGCCGCCGCCATTGCCTTCGACGATGCCTGGCTCTACCAGGAGGTCGCCCTGCCCCTGCCCGACCGCAGCCTCCCCCTCACCCAGCTCATGCGGGAGGAGGCCCTGGCGGTCTTCCGGGCCTGGGACACCAAGCCGGACAAGATCCGCTACTAGGCATGCCGCCGATTTGGGCCTTCAAGGATCTCCACGAAGGACACGAAGGGCGTCTTCGTGTCCTTCGTGGTGTGCATTGTCAGTCCAGCCGATAGCCCCGGGAGGCTTACCGGCTCAGGGTCAGCAGGGTGCCCACCTCTTCGGGGGGACGGCCCACGACGGCCTGGTAGTTGCCGCGGTCCGTGGCGCCCTCGGTGACGATGAGCAGCAGGGTCTTGTCGGGACCCAGCAGGCCCCGCTCCCGGAACTCTGCGGCGGAGGCATCCTCGTAGAGGGCGGCCAGAGCACCCAGGGCTGCAGCACCGGTCTCACCGGCCACCACGCCCGCACTGGCCAGCTCCTGCATGCCCTGCCGGGCCCGGTGGTCCCCAATGGAGATCATCCAGTCCACGCCTGTGGAGACCCGCGGCCACGCCACAGGGGAGGGCAGGCCGCAGTTGAGGCCCACCATGATGGAGGAGTGGGGGCCTGGGACCGCGGTCATCTCCCCCTTGGCGGCGGAGGCCTGGACACAGTTGGCATCTGCGGGCTCTACACCCACGAGGGCGCCCTTCCAGGCCCGGCTGCGGAAGTAGCTCACGGTGGCGCTCATGAAGGCTCCGACCCCCACGGGCACCACCACCACATCCGGGTCCGGGATGCCGGCGGAGCGCAGGGCCTGCTCGATCTCCATGTAGATGGTCGTGTAGCCCTCCACCACCCGGCGAGGGGTGACGTCGTAGCCGGGCCAGGAGGTGTCGGAGATGACCAGGCAGCGGTCGCTGGCTTCCTCGGCGGAGCGGGCCACAGCGGCGTCGTAGTCCCCCTCCACCACGGTGACGGCGGCGCCCTCGTTCTGGATGGCGTGGATGCGCGCCGGGACCGTTCCCGCCGGCACGAAGATGTGGCACTGGAAGCCCAGCAGGCGAGCCATGAAGGCCACGGCGCGGCCGTGGTTGCCATCGGTGGCCGCCGCCAGGGCGAAGGGCTTGAGGTAGCTGATGCGCCGGGCCAGGTCGTTGATGTTGAGCCAGGGCTCCGGCTCGAAGCCCAGGTGGTCACAGAGGGCCCGGTAGGTGGCCCAGGAGGCCCCCAGGATCTTGAAGCTGGGCAGGCCCAGGCGCTGGGTCTCCGCCTTCACCAGCACCCGCTTCACCCCGTACTTGCGGGCCAGTTCGGGGCAGTCGAAGAGGGTGGTCGCCAGGTAGGCCGGCATCCGGCGGTGGAAGGACCACACCACCGGGTCCGGCGCCGGCCAGCGCTTCTCCGCATCGAACAGCGGGTTGTGCAGCAGCAGGGACTCGGAGCCAGTGGGTGGCAGGGTCATGAGCGCTCTCCGTGGGAGGGGTCGGGCCTAGAAAACATCAGGGGATGATGTGCGTGCCGCCGCGACCCGCCAGGGCTGCGCCGAGGTGGGCGGGGTCGGTGATGATGGCTTCCTTGCCCCCTCCTTCAAGGAAGTCCACCACGGCCTGGACCTTGGGCAGCATGCTGCCGGGCTTGAAGTGGCCTTCTGTGATGTACTGCTTGGCCTCCGCCAGGGTGATGGTGTCCAGGCTGCGCTGGGTGGGCTTGCCGAAGTCCAGGCAGACCTTCTCCACCGCCGTGGAGATGACCAGCAGGTCGGCCCCAATCTGGCGGGCCAGCAGGCTGCTGGCGAGGTCCTTGTCGATCACCGCCGAGGTGCCGTGGATGACCCCGTTGGGGCCTTCCACCACGGCGATGCCGCCCCCGCCACAGGCGATGACCACCACACCAGCGTCGAGGAGGGTCTTCACCACGCCCATCTCCAGCACCTTCTGGGGTACCGGGGAAGCCACGACGCGCCGCCAGCCACGGCCGGAGTCCTCGACCAGGTCCCAGCCGTCCACCTCGCGGTGGCGCTGCGCCTGCTCGGCATCCATGAAGCTGCCGATGGGCTTGTTGGGCTTGGCGAAGGCGGGATCCTTGGCGTCCACCAGCACCTGGGTGACCACCGTGGCGGCGGTGCGGGCGAGGCCCCGCTGCACGAACTCGTTGTAGAGGGCGCACTGCAGGTGGTAGCCCAGGGCACCCTGGGTGTCCGCCACACAGCTGTCCAGCGGCACCATGTGCAGCTCGGGGGCGGCCAGCTCAGAGCGCCGGAGGATGAAGCCCACCTGGGGGCCGTTGCCGTGGGTGACCACCAGCCGCAGGGGCTCCGCCTCGAGCATGTGGGCGATGTGCCCGCAGGTCTCCACGGCGGCGCTGTACTGGTCAGACACGCTCTGGTGGTGGTTGTCCGAGATGAGGGAGTTGCCTCCGATGGCGATGACGACGGTGCGGGTCATGGGGGTCCTTGGGAAGGGGGCAAACGGGAAAGGGCATCCGGGGCCGGGAGGCCCAGGATGCCCTTGTGAGTCCTAGATGGAGAGGTTCTGGGCGCGCTGGATGATCTGCTCGAGCTTGGCGCCCGGGTCCTTCAGGCGGGTCAGGAACATGAGGGCGCTGATGATGAAGGGCTTGTAGCTGGCTTCGTGGTAGGTCGGGATCCGGTACTGCTCGAACACCTCCGCACTCACCTCACCGGCCTTGCAGCTCACGTCCGTGATGTCCGCCGGCAGGCAGTGCATGTACAGGGCCTTGCCGCCTGCGGTCTTGTCCATCTTTGCCCGCGTGCACTCCCAGTCCGTGAACTTCGCGTTGTTGGCCAGGCACTCCTTCTCCAGGTCCTTCAGCCCCGCGTTGTCCGACGTCTTCAGCAGCTGCGTCCGGCGCTCCATCACGTGGTAGGGCGCCCAGGACTTGGGGTACACGATGTCGGCACCCTCAAAGGCCTCGTCCATGCTGTTGGACACCGAGAACTTGCCGCCCGAGGCCGCCGCCTGCTTCCCGGCCAGCGCCACCACTTCCGGGATCAGGCCGTAGCCCTCCGGATGCGCCAGCCGCACGTCCATGCCGAAGCGCGTCATCAGCCCGATGATGCCCTGAGGCACCGACAGGGGCTTGCCGTAGCTCGGGCTGTAGGCCCAGGTCATCGCCAGCTTCTTGCCCTTCAGGGCCTCCACGCTGCCGAAGTGCTCCCGCAGCCAGGCCAGGTCCGCCATGGACTGGGTGGGGTGGTCCACGTCGCACTGCAGGTTGATGATGCTGGGCCGGCGGTGCAGCACGCCCTGCTCGGCACCGTCCGTCAGGGCGTCGCCCACTTCCTTCATGTAGGTGTGGCCCTCGCCCAGGAACATGTCGTCCCGGATGCCGATCACTTCCGTCAGGAAGCTGATCATGTTCGCCGTCTCGCGCACCGTCTCGCCGTGCGCCACCTGGCTCTTCTGCTCATCCAGCTCTGAGAGACCAAAGCCCATGGCATTGGCCGCGCTGGCGTAGCTGAACCGGGTGCGCGTGCTGTTGTCACGGAAGATCGAGATCGCCAGGCCCGTCTCGAAGCTCTTGTAGCTCTGCCCCTTCTTATGCACCTGCTTCAGCGCGTCGGCCACCGCCAGGATCGCCTTCAGCTCCTCCTCCGGGTGC